>JBEKSU010000133.1:0-10311 GCA_049516755.1 Verrucomicrobiota bacterium
CATGGTGTTGAACCCGAATTTTTCCTCCAGCCGGAATTGCGAAATCCAACTGAATGGCAGGCCGGGCAGCGATATCGCCAGGCCGACCGCAAACAAAAATGCTGCCATCACCCACGCTGACTGGCCCAACCCGTGGCAGAAAAGATGAAACGTCCACGGCAAAGCACCGCTGAATAAAAAAATCAGCAAGACCGCGGTGTCGCAGATGCCTTCAACGTTTCCCAACCGGCCTTTGGCCAGCGTATAGGCGACGGATTTTTTATATGTCGGCTCGTCGATGATTCCATGGAAAGCTGTTGGCATTTCACCCGCGTGCGCGAGCACGTGGCGGCGGTTGAGCGCGGCCAGCCAGAGTTCCGCTGCCAGCCGGGCAAGAATCAGCCCCAACGTTAACGAGACAACGATGTTCACAAAATGCAATTCACCAGAATTGCAGCTGATTGGAAACGATTAATTTGGCTGGCCATGCGCCAGCACCTTGGGCGCGAACCCCTGCAAACCGATGTCGGGAAAACCGACCGTCGCCACCATGGTTGCCAAATTTTGATTGGTAATTCTCTATCACAAACCAGATGCACCCGATTTTGCTGCTTTGGTCGGTTTGAACTCACGAACCAGACGCTGTGCTTCCGTTATTTGCTCCGGCGTCATTCGACTCTCGATAATAGTGAGATTTTGTTTGGCCTCTGCAACATCCAGCGACGAAGCCAGGTTGAACCATTCTATGCCTCCACATAATCTTTGGTCACGCCTCGGCCAAAGGCATAGCAGACGCCCAGATTATATTGAGCATCGGCATAATTCTGGTCGGCGGCTTTATGAAACCACTTCGCGGCCTCGATCTCATCCTTCGCCACGCCTTGGCCATTGGCGTAGCTGATGCCCAGATTGCATTGAGCTTGGGCGTCATTCTGCTTAGTAGCTTTGCGATACCACTTCACTGCCTCAACCCCATCCTTCGCCACGCCTTGGCCATTGGCATAGCAAAATCCCAGACTGACTTGAGCCTTGGCGTTGTTCTGCTCAGCGGCTTTGCGATACCACTTCGTAGCTTCCACATAATCATTGGTCACGCCTCGGCCAAAGTCATAGCAAACGCCCAGATTCGATTTCTTGCGGAGTCGCAGGTGCGCTCGACCAGATGAACCAAAACTGAATTCAGGAAAAGAGTCCTTTGCCGATGCGAAATTCGGAATGCGGAATTAGAATTAAACAACCGTCCTCACCCCGACCCTCTCCTCCAGGAGAGGGAGAATCGTCCGCCGTCCTTTTTGAAAATCCGCGTGACTGGAATTGCCGGACGCTCATCCGCAAAATCAGAAACGTGCATCTGCTGTTCCTTCTCCTGGGGGAGAAGGTCAGGTTGAGGGCGAGCGTATCCCACAATTTCATCCACCCCCGCCACATTTTTTACCATTTCAATTGCGGCAGTCGGCGGGCGACTTCCTCGGCGTTGGCGCGGCTGTTGAAGGCGCTGATGCGGAAATAGCCCTCGCCTTTCGCGCCGAAACCGCTGCCGGGCGTGATGACCACGTTGGCTTCGCCCAGAATTTTGTCGAACGCCTGCCAGCTGGTGACGCCTTTCGGCGCTTTCACCCAGATGTAAGGCGCGTTCACGCCGCCGAAAACCTTCAGTCCCGCTTTCTTCGCTCCTTCGCGCAACACTTTCGCGTTGCCGAGATAATGCCCGATGAGCGCCCGCACCTGCGCCTTGCCGTCGGCCGAATAAAGCGCCTCGGCGGCGCGCTGCACTATGTAACTCACGCCGTTGAACTTCGTCGTCATGCGCCGCAGCCAGAGCGGATGCAGCGGCTGGAATTCGCCGGATTTCGTCTGCGCGTTGAGCGATCTGGGGACCACGGTGAACGCGCAGCGGACGCCGGTGAACCCGCCGTTCTTCGAGCAACTGCGGAATTCGATGGCACAATCGCGCGCGCCGGGAATCTCGTAAATCGAATGCGGCAGATTGGAGTCGGTGATGTACGCCTCGTAGGCCGCGTCGAACAAAATGACCGCCTTGTGTTCGAGCGCGTATTTCACCCACGCTTCGAGCTGCGGACGATTGGCCGCCGCGCCGGTCGGGTTATTCGGCGAACAAAGATAAACCACATCCACCTGCCGCTTCGGCGGTTCGGGAATGAAACCGTTGCTGGGTTTGCACGGCAGGTAAACCAGTTTCGCATAGGCGCCCGCGTCGTTGGCCTCGCCGGTGTGGCCGGCCATCACGTTGGTGTCCACATAAACCGGATACACCGGATCGCTGACGGCGATTTTGTTTTTGTGGCCGAAGATGTCGAGGATGTTGCCCGAGTCGCATTTGCTGCCGTCGCTGACGAAAATCTCGTCGTCGGCAACGTCGCAACCGTGGTCGCGGAAATCATTTTGGGCAATGGCGGCGCGCAGCCATTCGTAGCCCTGTTCCGGGCCGTAGCCTTTGAACGTTTCGCGCACGCCCATTTCGTCCACCGCCTTGTGCATGGCCGCCACGGCGGCGGCCGGGAGCGGTTCGGTCACGTCGCCGATGCCGCAACGGATGAGGCGCTGGGCAGCTTCGGGGTTCGCGTCGCAAAACACCTTCACGCGCCGGCCGATTTCGGGAAACAGGTAACCGGCCTTCAGCTTGAGATAATTGTCATTGAGATAGGCCATGTGTCGTCAAGAATTCAGAATTCCGGAGCCGGAATAAAGCGCAAAATTCTGCTTCGGAGGGCGGAGTTCCACGACGCCCCATCTCAATTTGGGTCGCAGAACTAGCCCCTCCGGAAAAAATTCCACTATTTACTCCGGTCCGGCAGTTACAATTGTGCAATCATTTCCCGCAGGACGGTGGCGGACTTGATCAGGGCGTTTTGCTCGTCCGGCGAAAGTTTGGCCTCCAGAATGCGTTCGATGCCCTTCTGCGAAACGAGGCACGGCACTCCCAGGCTCAACCCGCTCAACCCGTATTCGCCCTCCAACACCGCCGAAACCGTCAGCACGCTGTTTTGATTGCGCAGGATTGCCGCCGCGATGTGCGTCAGGGCCAGACCGACGGCAAACCAGGTGGCTCCTTTGTAACCGATGATGTGATAGGCGGAATTCCTGACGGCCTCGGCAATCTCGCGCTTGACCTTCGCCCAGTCGTCACATTTTCGACAAACGGCACAATATTGTTCGACGGGCATGCCCGCCATGTGGGTCATGGACCAGGCGGCCACTTCGCTGTCGCCATGTTCGCCGATGATGTAGGCATGAACGTTATGCACGTCCACGCCGCAATGCTGGCTCAACAGATATCGAAACCGTCCGCTGTCCAGCACCGTGCCCGACCCGATGACACGTCCGCGCGGCCAGCCGGACCGTTTTTGAGCGACGTAGGTCAGGATGTCCACTGGATTGCTCACAACCAATACGACGGCGGGCGAGTTTTGCCGGACAATTTCATCCATGATGTCCTGGATGATTTTGGCGTTGCGTTGCAACAGGGCCGGCCGCAATTCGCCGGGTCGTTGCTTGGACCCGGCTGTAATGACAATCAGGTGGGCATCGGCAAAGTCCGCCTTTTCGGCCACGTGAATCTGAACCGAAGGGAAAAAGGCCTGGCCATGGGCCAGATCAAGCACCTGGCCCATCGCCAGTTCGTGGTTGGCGTCCAGCAGACCGATCTCGTCAGCCAGCCCGCTTTGGGCCAGCGCATAGGCAAAGGTGGAACCCACGGCGCCGGCGCCGATAATCACCACTTTCCTTGGCTTCCAATTTTTGTCATTCATCGGCTGTCAAGCCACAGATGACCACAGATGGGCACCGATGTAAAACTTGGAATGACCCGGGAATTTTTTATCCGTGTCAATCCGTGTTTATCCGCGGTTGAAAAAGAATCAAAGCAGAATTCCCGCGATGCAGGCCGTCATATAGCTGGCCAGCAGGCCGCCGATCATGGCGCGGACGCCCAGCCGGGCCATGTCGCTCCGGCGTTCCGGCGCAAGCGACCCGATGCCGCCGACCTGGATGGCGATGCTGGCGAAATTGGCGAAGCCGCAGAGCGCGTAAGTGGCCAGAATGTAACTGCGACCGTCCACGTGGGTTGCCGGATTGGTGAGGTCGAGGTAGCCGATGAATTCGTTGAGCACGACGCGTTCGCCGAGAATCCGGCCAACGGCCAGACAATCCTGCGCCGGCACGCCCATGAGCCAGGCGAACGGCGCGTTGATCCAGCCAAAAACAACCTGCAACGGCTGGTCCGTGTGGATCCCGAATCCGCCGAGCGTGTAGCTGATCAGAAAATTTGCCATGGCCACGACGGCGATGAACGCGATGAGCATGGCAATGACGTTGATGGACAGCATCATCCCGTCGCCGGCGCCCCGGCAAAGCGCATCAATGGAATTGGTCGTGGTGCGCGGCACGTCCGCGGCGGCGCGCCCGGCGGTTTCGCTGGATTCCGTTTCCGGCAGCATCACTTTGGAAATGAGCAGCGCGGCGGGCGCACTTAAAACCGATGCCGTGAGCAGGTGGCCGGGCATGTCGGCGTGACCGGCATCCAAACCGAGTTTGGCATAAACCGCGGCGACCCCGCCGGCGATGGTGGCCATGCCGCCGGTCATCATGCAAAGCAGTTCGCTCCGGGTCATGTGCGGGATGTAGGGTTTGATGAGCAGCGGGGCCTCGGTCTGGCCCATAAAAATGTTCGCAGCGGCGGACAACGTCTCGCTGCCGCTGGTGCGCATGGCCTGGCGCATCACCCACGCGACGACGCGCACCACGCGCTGCAAAATGCCCCAGTGGTAAAACAATGACGAAAGCGACGCGACGATGATGATGGTGCCGGTGACGAGCACGGCAAAAATCAAACCGTTCCCCGGGCCGAAAATTTTGGTGAGCTGCGTGCCATCCGCCAGCGGACCAAAGACGAACTTGCAGCCCTCATTCGAAAAATCGATCAGCTTGCGAATTGCACGACCGGTGAAGTCGAAGACCTCGTGGCCGGCACTGGTTTTCAAAATGAGCAGGGCAAAGACGAATTGCAGGCCGAGCCCCCACAGCACCGTCCGCGACGGAAATAATCGTCGTTTTTCGGAAATCGCCCACGCCATGACCACCATGGCCGCCAGGCCGAGCAGGCTGATGAGCTTCAGTTCCATGGCCGGAGGTCAGCGGCTGTTTTTTTGGGTTTCAACTTCATTGACCCGTTGGCAGGCCTGCTTGTAAACGTGCGGATGCAACACGCCGACAAACGGCAAATTTCGATAACGTTCCGCAAAGTCCAGCCCGTAACCGACCACAAAGAAGTCCGGGATCTCGAAGCCGATATAATCCGCCTCGATGTCTTCCGTCCGGCGATCCGGCTTGTCGAGCAGCACGCAAATCTTGATGCGGCGCGGTTTGAGCACCTGGATTTTCGGCAGCACGCGGCTCATGGTTTTGCCGGTGTCGAGAATGTCGTCCACGAGCAGCACGTCGCGCCCGCGCACATCCAGCCGCAACTCCTTGGTGAAAACCAGTTCGCCCGATTCCGTGCCCGCGCCGTAACTCGACACCCCCATGAAATCCAGCCGCAGGGGCAGCGACAGATGCCGCATCAAATCCGCGAGAAACATGACCGTGCCGTTGAGCAGGGAAACCACGACCGTTTCGCGTCCGCGAAAATCGCGCTCAATTTCCCGCGCCAGCACGCGAATGCGCCGGGCGATCTGTTCATCGGTGATGAGGATGCGTTCCACTTCCTTGCGCCAGCGTGGCGGGACAATCTTTCCGGAAGTTTTATTTCTGATGGGACGCGCCATTTGCCAGCGATGTTAACCGGTTGGGGCCGGTTGCCGAGGAATTTTTTCACATCCGTTTTTAACCGCTCATCGCCGCCGATTGGCGCCAATCAGCGAAAATCGGAGTGGATCACTTCAGCAACGCATCAAGATTATCAAGGCAAAGCTGCGACCAGGTTTCCATCTGCTCGCGTTTCGCCTTAAGCTGCTCAATGGGAATAAACCCGACCTGCGTGATGACCTGCTCGTTTTTCTTCACCTGTTCCGGCGTGCGAAACAGCACATGCACAACACCGAAATGAACCCGGCCGACTTCGGTGGAATCGTCGTTGATCAGACCAACGGGTCGCGCGTCAAATGCACCTTGAATGGAAAGTTCTTCGCACACCTCCCGCTTGACCGCTTCTTGAAACGCCTGCAAGCCGTCGGCAAAGAAGGTGTGATCTTCATCATTGATGTGGCCGCCGATGCCAATGGAACCCTTGGCAACCAGACGTTGTTCGCCGGCCTTCTTGCCGCGAACATAATGAAGAATACTTTTTCCATCAGTGACCACCACGTAGGGGATGATTTGTTTGAAGTTTGGATCCAACTCCGCCCGGGCCCGGGGCTGAAAACTGTTGTTCTTCTTGTCCAGGATTTTTGGCAGATAACGATCAACATCAGCGCTGAAACCTTGAAAAACACCGAGCTGCTCGAAAAGCGAGCGCGGAAAAACGAGAACATTTTCGCTGGCAATAGACATGATTAAATCAAAATACAGGAGTCAGAATCCAGAATCCAGAATTTAACGGCCGCCGAAAAACATTTGTCATTCTGACTTCTGGATTCCGACTTCTGGCTTCCCCCCAAACTTTGCGCTTTGAACTTTGCCCGTAACCGCCTATAAAAACTTCATGCCAACGTTTCTGACCCAGGGCGGCCCGGTGATCTGGCTGATTATGCTCGCCGCGGCCATCGCCCTCGCCACCTTCATCGAGCGCGTGCTCTATTGCCACCGCTCGCAAATCAATTCCGCCGAATTCCTCAACGGCGTCCGCACCGTGCTCAAGCGCGACAACGTCGTCGAAGCCATTTCCATCTGCGACGCCACACCCGGGCCGGTCGCGCGCATCGTCAAAACGGCAATTCTCAACCGCGACCGTGGCCGCGACCGGGTGCGCGAAGCGGTCGAGGAAGCCGGACTCACCGAGGTGCCGCGGCTCGAGGAGAAATTGAATCTGCTCGCCACCATCGCTCAAATTGCGCCGCTGCTGGGATTGCTGGGCACCATTGTCGGCTTCATGGATGTTTTCAGCCAGATGCAGGAAGCCGGTTTGTACGCGCACTTCGGGCAGGTTTCCCACGGCATCTGGCAGGCGCTCATTTGCGCGGCGGCCGGCATTGCCGTGGCCATTCCCGTTCACGCCGGTTACAACTATCTCGTCAGCCGCATCAATAAAATTGTCCTCGACATGGAACGCGCCGCCGCCGAAATCGTCAACATTGTCACTGAGAACGGAAACGGCAAACCGTCATGAAGTTTCCCCGCAATTCCCGGCTGCTGCGCAGCCCGTTTGACCTGGCGCCGTTCGCCGCGGTTTTGTTTTTAATGGTCATTTTCCTGATGCTCGGCGGGCTGGCGCCCATATCCGGCCTGCCGCTGCGATTGCCGGTGGCGGACAACCTGCCCGGGACCGACAAACCGACGGTCACCGTTGCCGTGGACGCCAACGGACGATTTTATTTTGCCAATCAAATTGTCACTGAAAATAATTTGAAATCGGCCCTCAAAACCGCCGCCCAAAAATCCCGCGAACCGCTCACGCTCGTCATCCAGGCCGATAAAGCCGTGACTTACGACCAGTTCATCCGCCTGACGTTGCTCGCGCGCGACGCCGGCATCCAAAACGCGCTGCTCGCGACGTTGCCGCGCAACGTTGCCGCGTCCGCCGGACCATGAGCGCAGCTTCCGCCGAACCGCATCCGGACGGACTTGCGGGAACCAAACCGCAGGGCGGAGGTTCGTGGACGCGCAGCCGGTGGTTGATGCTGATTGCGCTTGTTTTTGCCGCGCACGTCGCCTTGCTTTACGTCCTTGGCGGGCGGAAACAAATTGTTCCGCGCGCGGTGACCAACGTCCCGGCGCTCAGACTCGCTGACCATTCCAGCGAACTGCTTGCGCTGAATGACCCCACGCTCTTTGCGCTGCCGCACCCGGGAGATTTTGCGGCGGCTATCCAGGTGCCGGTGTCCGTTTTGAAACAGCCGTTGTTTCGCTGGACGGAACCGCCCGGCGAGCTGGCCTTGTCCGGCCAGGAACTGGGGACGGTTTTCGACGAATTCATGCAGACCAATCGTTTCGCGGGCTTTGAACTGCAATTAAAACCGCCGCTTAAACTCAGCACGCTTGAATTGCCGGTTCAACCAGCGCCGGCGCAAAATTCCACGTTGCGCGTCCAAGGCGAACTGGCCCAACGGCAGTTGCCTGCACCAATCGACCTGACGAATTGGCCGTATGCGGATGTGCTCGCACCGAGTGTTGTGCAGGCGGTTGTGGACGCGGCGGGCAACGTGTTTTCCACCGTGTTGCTGTCGCCGAGCGGTTATGATGCCGCCGACCAGCGCGCGCTCGAACTCGCCCGCGCCATGCGCTTCACCCCGTCATCGCACCTGACCGTTGGCCGGATGGTTTTCAACTGGCGCACCGTGCCTCCGCCCGCGACGAACGCGCCGGCCATCCCGTAGCATGAGCATTCCCACGTTGATTGTGATTTATGTGGCCTTGCTGCTCGGCGCGCTGTGCGGCCTGGGGATCTACTCCGAAATGCGCCGTCGCCGGTTCGGCCCCACGCACTCGGAGGACCGTATTTTTCGTTGTCAGGCATGCGGTTACGTTTATACGGACGACGCGGACGTGGACCGCTCGCGCTGCATTCAATGCGGCAAACTGAACGAGCCGATTGTGTTTTGAACCGCTAATCTGCGCTCATCAACGCTAACTTCATCAGCGAAGATTAGCGGGGATTAGCGGTTCAATTTCCCGTCTTCAATTGTTTCCCCCCGATTTGTGTTGGACGGGATGGTGAGATAGATTCTTTGGGATAGTTGCATGTATTATGTCTCAAAATTTCGGGAACGCTTTTAATATCAAGCCGCCGCCCAGGAGTCATCCGGCGGCTCCGGAGCCGGCGGTCCGCCCGGCGCCCGGCGGCAAGGCGGCTGCCGTCCCCAAACCAACTTACGCGAAAGTGTTTCGCTGGCGGTTGCCGGAAGGCAGGACGCAGGAGCCGGGCACGGTCGAAATTGTCGGCACCTTTTCAAACTGGCAGCGGGTGCCGCTGGTTTATGACCGCAAACAGCATGTCTGGCATGTGACCATTCCCCATGTGCCGGCCCACAAGATGCACCATTACATGCTGCTCGTGGACGGCCAGCCGGCCCACGACAAAAACAGCGACGGTCTGGCCGTCCCGCACGGACTACAGGAGCAACAATACCAGTTGATGACCGATCGCGGCCCGCGTCTGTTCATGCTTTTCGCGCAATCAAAATAATGGTGTGATGTTTGTGAACATGGCTTCACAAAACAAAACACGCATCGTCCGCGCTACAGAGGAGAATCTCCCGGCCATTTCCGATCTGGCAGGTGTCATCTGGCGCGCGTGTTATCCCGGCATCATCACCCGCGCGCAGATTGATTATATGCTGGCACGGATGTATTCGCTCGACACGCTGCGCGACGAAATCCGTTCCCAAGGAATCCGATACGACATTTTGCTCGTGGACGGCAAGCCGGCCGGCTTTGCGTCCTATGGACCGGCAGCCGGGCCGGGTGTGATGAAATTGCATAAGCTATACCTGTTGCCGGAGTTGCACGGTCGCGGATTGGGCAGCCTTTTGTTGCAGCACGTCGAACGTGAAGTCTGCGCCGGGGCCGGCTGCCGGCTGATTCTTTCCGTGAACAAACGCAATGCCAAAGCCATTGCCGCCTACCAACGAAATGGCTTCGTCGCCGCGGATTCCGTGGTCACGGACATCGGCGGCGGTTTCGTCATGGACGACTACATCATGGCGAAGGATTTGCCGGCTTGTCCGGCGCAAGCGTGATCGTCACCCACTCCGGATTGCTCAATCCCCAGTTGCCGGTGAGCATCCGGCAGAACGTGGCGACAAAACGCAACGATTGCTCATCGCTCAATTCCGGGTGCAAAAATGTGCAATAGACGAGCGACGTCTTTTTGCCGGGCATTTCCGGCACGGGAATGCGCGCGGGCGCGCTCCATGGGCCTTCGATCTGTTTCGCCTGGCGGATCTGGATTTCGTGCGGGTGGAAAAAATCGGAAGACGTGGCCATCAAATAACGCCGCAGCGACGGAACCCACATTATTGAAACCTGCCCGTAGGCCTCGCGGATAATCACTTTCACGTCCGCGCGATTGGCTGACCAGCCCTGGCCGGTAAAAAATTCATACGCGGCGGGGTTCTCGATTTCCGGGGCGTTGACGCGGGCGAGAATCAGACCCTTGGGCTTGTCGCTGATTTCAAGAATATCAAGCCGGTCGCCCTCGCGCAAAATTTGGGCGGGATC
>JBEKSU010000134.1:0-10278 GCA_049516755.1 Verrucomicrobiota bacterium
CGCTCGAGGCCTTGCTCAAGGAACTGTACGAAAATCCGAAAAACATCAACGCCTCCACCTTGCGCACCGTCGCCGCCACCGTGGATTTTCTCGGCTTCCTGTTCGAACGCAGCAAACAGTCCGACAAGCAGGAAATCCCCCCCGCCAGCATTCTGGTGGTGGACGACGAGGCCATTTCCCGCCGCGCCATCATTTACGCGCTTGAAAAGGCGCAGCTCCAGTCCGTCAGCGTCGAAGACCCGAACGACGCCTTCAAGCTGCTTTCGGAAAATCAGTTTGACCTGGTGTTTCTGGACGTGGACATGCCGGGCATGACCGGTTACGAACTGTGCACCAAGTTGCGCAGCCTGCCTTTGCACAAGAAAACTCCGGTCGTATTCATCACCGGACTCAGCGACTTCGACAACCGGACCAGTTCCATGATGGCCGGCGGCAACGACTTCATTGCCAAGCCATTTCTCTTCATTGAACTCACCGTCAAGGCCCTTATCCACGTCCTGCGCGGCAAATTACAGCCGGCCAAATGATCGGGAATCACCGGCTGCCAACCCTCCAACTGATGCCTGCTCAACGCTAATTTAATGAAAAAAATCCTCATCATCGAAGATGAACAGATTGTTGCGAATGTTTATCGAAACAAACTCGTCGTGGAAGGGTATCAGGCCGAGATCGCGCTCGATGGCGAAAGCGGGTTGAAGTTGATGCACACGTTCCAGCCCGATGCCATCGTGCTTGACCTGATTCTGCCCAAAATGTCGGGCCTCGAAGTCATCAAAAAAATTCGCAGCGAACCGGAATATTCCGAGGTGCCGATCATCGTGCTTTCCAACACCTACCTGACCAACCTGATTCAGGATGCATGGAAGGCCGGCGCGACGAAATGCGTCTCCAAAATCAACTGTTCGCCGCAGGATCTGTTGGTGCTGATGCGCCGCACCATCGGTGGCGGCGAGGCGGTTTCGCATGCCCGCCGGAAAACCGAAGGCGCGTCGGCAGCCAAACCCGCCCAGTCGGCCAGCGAAGCGGATGCCGAATTTCAGGCTGAATTCCGGGCAACATTTGTTGCCAGCCTGCCCGCCACGCTCACCGTCCTGCGCACCGCTTTACAAAGCCTCATCAAGTCCGATACCGAAGCGGCGCGGCTCGAACACATTCATGAGCTCTACCTCCGCATCCACCGGATCAACAGCAACGCCGGCATCGCCGGCCTGGTCCTGATCGCGCACCTGGCGGCCGCGTTTGAAGCCTTGCTGAAGGAGCTTTGCGAAAAACCGAAAAACATCAGCGCCTCAATCCTGCACACCGTCGCCGCGGCGGTGGATTTTCTCGACTACCTGTTCAAGCATGGCATCCAGCCCGAAAAACAGGACATCACCCCGGCCAACATCCTGGTGGTGGACGACGAGGCCCTGGCCTGCCGCACCATCACTTACGCGCTCAAAAAAGCGCAGCTCCAGTCCGTCAGCATCGAAGACCCGAACGCCGCCTTCCGGCTGCTTTCCGACAATCAATTCGACCTGGTGTTTCTCGACGTGGACATGCCGGGCATGACCGGATATGAACTCTGCAACAAGCTGCGCAGCCTGCCGATGCACAAGAAAACCCCGGTCGTATTTGTCACCCGCCTCGATGACTTTAACAACCGCACCAAATCCATGGTGGCCGGCGGCAACGACTTCATCGCCAAACCGTTTCTTTTCATCGAACTCACGGTCAAGGCCCTTATCCACGTTCTGCGCGGCAAATTACAGAAGGCCAAATGACCGGGAGACATCCCGCTCCTGACTTCCTGGTTTTGCGGGAACGTTTACGTTAAATCTTGCGCCCACAACCTGGCGTGGTTCATGCTTGTTTCGTTAAGCCGCACTGGCACGATTATGAAAATATTATCCATTAACAAGGAATTGTCGGACAAACGCAAAGTCGCCTTTCGCACGGAACCGCCGATTGAGGCTCCGGTGCTGGAACAAATCCGGCGGTTGTTACAACAATCGGCGGTGTTGAAAGGTGTGGGGATGGAACTGACCGAAGGCTGTCTGGTGGTGATTCATCCCACCTTCACGCCGGAGCTGGCCAAGAACGTCATCGATCTTTTGAATGCGGCTGAGAACTCGGTGCGTCAGGCCCGCGAGGACGCCCGGAAACGGGAGGAGCTCGAACAGTCCGCAAAAAACCAGGCCATCATGTCGGCAGCCGGTGCGTTCGGAGTGCCCGTCGAGTAATTGGTTCAGCCGTGATGGCAAGGGAAAATGGGATGATACGCCCCTGTCGCCCGGACGAGTTCGGGGTGGTTTGGGAAATCATCAACGATGCGGCCCAGGCCTACCGGGGAGTCATTCCCGAAGACCGCTGGCACGAACCCTACATGTCAGCTGACGAACTGAAGGAGCAGGTTGAAAGCGGGGTGGTCTTCTGGGGAATGGAGTTGGATGGAAGACTGGCCGGGGTGATGGGAACTCAACCGGTCCAGAATGTCACGCTCATCCGCCACGCTTATGTGCGCACGGTCTTCCGGAATCAGGGCATCGGCGGCAAACTTTTGAAACATCTGCGCGCTTCGACGACCCGGCCAATTTTGATTGGAACCTGGGCGGCGGCAATCTGGGCCATTGCCTTTTATGAAAAACACGGCTTCCGGAAGGTGGCCCCCGCGGAAAAGAACCGGCTGCTCAAAAAATACTGGTCCATTCCCGTGCGTCAGGTTGAAACCTCGGTGGTGCTGGCGGACGGTAAATGGTTTGAAATGGCCCGGTCGGAAGTTCGGTGATTCCGAGCCTGTTTCTGGGAACGCCGGCGTCTCGCCGGCGAGTTGCGTCTGTGCCGGCGGGACGCCGGCGCTTCCAGGTTCATGAAATCAGACCTCGTTTCAGACCATGTGGGTCGTCAGATGACGACGGAAGCGCTGAACATTTCCTTTGCAATGACGCCGTCGGACACCTTTGTCACCGGACCGGTCATCTCGATCGCGTAACCGTCGCCAATCTTGATTTCAATTTTCCCCCCGGGCATGTGGACGGAAATTTCGCGGTCACACAGGCCGAGCCGGTGCGCCACCGCCGCCGCCGCGCTGCTGCTGCTGCCGCTCGCCAGCGTGTAACCGGCGCCGCGCTCCCAGATTTCAATCTGGATGTTTTTCCGGTCGAGCACCTTCATGAATTGCACATTGGTGCGGTTCGGAAAACGCAAGTGCGTTTCCAGCAATGGGCCGATCTGCCGGGCCAGGTCCGCGCTGATTTTTGACATCGGCAGCACGCAATGGGGATTGCCCACGGTGGCCGCGCAAAAGTTGAACCGTTCGCCGCGCAGATGGATCGGTTCGTTGATGACCTCGCGACGCGGACCGGCCACGGGGATTTCATCGCTCCAGAAACTGACCTTGCCCATTTCGACCCGCACGATTTTGCCGCGTTCCATGACGGTGGCTTTCACCACGCCGCCGGGTGTTTCGAGGTCGAACTCATCCTTGGCAACCAGTTTCTTGTCCCACAGGTAACGCGAGAAAATCCGCAGGCCGTTGCCGCTTTTTTCGGCTTCGCTGCCGTCGGGATTGAAAATGCGGAGTGCAAACTTCGCTTTTTTGGAGGGCAGGGGACCGAGCAGAATGCCATCCGAACCGATGCCGTAATTCCGGTGGCAAATCGTTTTGATCTGTGCAGGCGTCAGCGGCGACGGCAGGTTCTTAGGGTCAATGACGATGTAGTCGTTGCCGAGCGCGTGATATTTGGTGTAGGCCCAAAGCATGACCGAAGCATAGCGTCTCGCGCGCCAAGCGCAAAATACAATCAGTTCCTATCTATCCTTCACGTCACGCGTCTCATCCTCCAAGTGAAACTTGTGGAGCGCGCGGTGGACGACCGGTGCAAAGACGATGCCCAGGATGGAAATCAGGGCGATGCCGCTGAAAATGGCATAGCACCCGGCAAAAATTTTGCCGGCGGCTGTCTGGAGTGTCGCGACCGGCCCCATGCCGGAAAGAATCATCGCGGCGTTTAGAAAAGCATCAATCCACGGCAGATTTTCGAGGATGTGATAACCGGCCATGCCGATGAGCAGCGCAATAAAAAGCACGACCCCGCCCAGCGCGGCGTTGCGCGCAAGCCGGCGATAATAAACCCGGCGCGGCAATAACGGTTTGGTGCGTGATTCAAACATGGCGGCAATGGCCTACTTTTTGACGATTTGCACGCTGCCGGTGATTTCGCGCACGTCTTTGATGCCGCGTTTCTCCATGAATTCACGGAGGCCGGCAATCACCCGCAACGTCGTCTGCGGCTCGTAAAAATTCGCCGTGCCCACCGCCACGGCCGTCGCACCGGCCACCAAGAACTCGATGGCGTCCGCCGCGTTCTGAATGCCGCCCATGCCGATGATGGGAATCTTAACCGCCTTGGCCGCTTCCCAGACCAGTTTGATCGCAATCGGCTTGATGCACGGTCCGGTCAGGCCGCCGGTGACGTTTGCCAGCTTTGGCTTGTGCGTTTCGATGTCAATCGCCATGGCCGGGTAACTGTTCGTGACCGCCAACGCATCGCTGCCGGCTTCTTCCGCCGCCCGGGCATAAGGCGCGATGTTAACCACATTTGGACTCATCTTCGTAATCAACGGCAGCTTCGTTGCCTTGCGGCAGGCCGCTACGACCTGCGCCAGCAGTTTCACGTCCGTTCCAAACTGCGCGCCGCCTTCCTTGATGTTTGGGCAGGAAACATTGAGTTCCAGCGCGCCGACGCCGCCCAGCGCGTCGAATCGCCGCGCCACCTCGGCGTATTCGTCAACCGTGGTGCCCCAGATGTTGATGATGGCGGGCACCTTCAGTTTTTTGAGGAACGGCCAGTATTTTTTGATGAACCCATCCACACCCGGCCCTTGCAGACCGATGGCGTTGATGAGTCCACTGGCGACCTCGACCGTGCGCGGCGTGGGATTGCCGCGAACCGGATGCAGCCGGATGCCCTTCACGACGACGGCGCCGAGCCGGTTCAAATCGAGGATCTGTGCATATTCGACGCCATAGCCGAACGTGCCCGACGCGACCATGACCGGATTTTGCAAAGTCAGTTTTCCGATCTGGACGGAGAGATTCATGGGTGCACCTCCTGTTGGCGCGGCAGGAAATCAAACCAACATTCAACATTCAACATCGAACATTCAACATCGAATGAATTGAGCGTCTTCAGGTGGTTGGACGCTGGACGTTGAATGCTGAATGTTCGATGTTTCCGTTGCGCTAAATGGAAATTCATTTCGTTTCCTCCCACACCACGTGGCGCGAATCAAACACCGGTCCTTCGGTACAGGTGCGCTGGTATTCCCAGCCATCGCCGGTCTTGACGGGGATCACACACGTCAGGCAGACGCCGACGCCGCAGCACATGTGTTCGTCCATCGAGAGTTCCGCCGGCACCTTGAAATCTTCGGCAATTTTGCCGACGGCCTTCAACATTCCGGTTGGCCCGCAGGCGAACAGCTTGTAATTGCGGATTGCGGATTGCGGATTGCGGATTTTTGATGCTTTGGTTTGAGCCTTCTTGTTCAGGCTGCTACGCAATTCTGCGAGCAGAAGGCCGGTAACGAGTCCTTTCTCTCCGTGGCTGCCGTCCTCGGTGGTTACGCGCACGTCCCAGCCGAGCGCCTGAAATTCCTTTTCGCATAAAATGTCCACGCGTCGCCGGCCGCCGACGAAGACGATGCCTTTCTGCGGTGAACGTTGTGCGAGCAGATACATTGCCGCCATGCCGTAACCGCCGGCGACGAGCAGGGGAGTCTCGCCGCCGCGTTTCGGCACGGTGAATCCGTGGCCCAGCGGCGCTATCACGCTGAGTTCGTGGCCGCCTGGCATCCGGGAGAGAACTTCGGTGCCTTTGCCGACGGTTTTGTAGAGGATGGAAAAGGTGTCACCGGAAACCTGGAAGATGCTGAATGGCCGTCGCAGCAGCGCGTCTTTCAACGGCAGCATCCGGACGTGGGCAAACTGTCCTGGTTGAATCAGCGGGGCAATCCGCGGCGCGCGCACCACGAGGCGAAAATAAGAATCGGTGTCGCGTTCGTTGGAAACGATCTGGACGGTTTGCTCAAGCATGGGTGATGTTTTGTGGGGCTTCCATGCTGGAATGCGGTCGGCTGTTGCGGTCGGCTTCGCGCCGGGCGGCGGCGCGTTCGAGGATTTTGCGATACGTGGCGAACGCGAGCAATGGCCAGGCATTGCGATAGATGTCGTATTTCAAATAAAACACCTTGGGGAAACCGGTGCCGGTGGTCTCCTGCTCCGTCCATGAGCCGTCGGGATTTTGCGTGCGAATCAAATACTCAAGTCCGCGTTTGAGCGCGGGATTGTCCGAATCGTCGAACGTGCACAGGCCCATGACAGCCCAGGCGGTTTGTGACGCGGTGCTGGGGCCGCGGCCTTTGAAGACCGGATCATCGTAGGTATTGCAGCGTTCGCCCCAGCCGCCGTCCTCGTGCTGGACGCTTTCCAGCCAGTCGCGCGCCTTGAGCAGCCACGGCTGGTTCATGTCCAGGTTCATCGCCCGCAATCCGCGCAACACCTGCCACGTGCCGTAAATGTAATTCACCCCCCAGCGGCCATACCAGGAGCCGTCCGCTTCCTGCTGCTCGCGAATGAACTGCAGGGCCTCGCTCACCTGCGGATGGTCCGCGCTCCAGCCTTCGTAGCCGAGCAATTCGAGGATGCGCGCGGTGATGTCGGCGCATTCGGGATCGAGCATGGCGTTGTGGTCGGCAAACGGAACCTTTTCCAGAATGTTCTTCGTACAATCCTTGTCAAACGCCGCCCAGCCGCCGTCCTTGCACTGGAACGTCATCATCCACTTCAAGCCGCGCTGGAAACATTCATCGCGTTTTTCCGGGTCGTCCGTCGGAATTTGTCGCAGCGCGAGCAGCACCATCGCCGTGTCGTCCACGTCGGGATTCCACCGGTTGTTGAACTCGAAGACCCAGCCGCTCGGTTCCACGTCCGCCGGGTTTTTATGGATCCAGTCGCCGCGAAAACGGATTTCCTTCGCCAGCAACCACGCAACGGCCTGCTTCAACTTCGGATGGTCGGCCGGAAGGCCGGATTCGTGCAGGCAAATGGCGACGATGGCCGTGTCCCAGACCGGCGAGAAGCAGGGTTCGATGCGCACGGTGTCGGCGGTTTCATGCTCAAGCTTTTTCAGCTCGTGCATGGCGCGGACGACCTGCGGATGGTCGTCCGGATAACCCAGCGCCTGGAGGGCGATGAGCGAATTGAGCATCGCCGGGAAAATCGCGGCCAGACCGTCCGAGCCTTCGAAACGTTCGAGCATCCACCGTTCGGCGTTTTTGAGGGCGGTTCTGCGGAAGGGATGGATTTTGTGTTCGGCGAACCATTCGGCGAGTTTGTGCAGGCGGTCGAGCCAGAGGAAAAAATTGCGCCACGAAAGCTTTTCCGGGTCGGGCGCGAGCGCGAGGTCGCGTTCGTGAACGCCTTCGGGATAAAGCTCGTCCAGGTCCACGTTCGTCGGGCGGGTGGGTTTGAAATGGTTGATGATGGCCAGCGGCACGAGCATTCCGCGCGACCAGTTACTCATGTCCCAGAAGTTTACGTGAAACCATTTGCCGATGAGCAGCACCTCACACGGAATCGTCGGGACATATTCCCATGAATACAACCCGAGCAGCGCCAGGTACAATTTTGAGAACGTGTTCATCCGCGGCACGCCGCCGAGATTGAGCGCCATTTCGCGCGCCTTCAACATGCGCGGGTCGGTGACGGACACGCTGGCAAGTTTGAGCGCGAGATAGGCCTTGATGGTGGCATTCACCTCCGACGGGCCGCCGTAATAGATGTTCCAGCCGCCGTCGGACAATTGCATCGAGAAGATGTGATTGACCGCCTTGCGCTGCCATTCCTTGTCCACCTTGCCGTTCCAGTGGTGATAGGCCATCGTATCCGAGACGATGGTGGAATCCACCATCAACTCGCCGACCCAGTAGCCTTCCGGTTGCTGCAACTGGAGCAGATTTCTCTGCGCCTGCGAAATGGCGTTTTCCAAATCCCGGGCAAAATCCGTTGGCCGGCGGGTTGCCGGGGATGACGGAGCCGGTTGAACCCTGGAACTGCTTTCAATCACGCTCATACTCTGCGAATTTGCCCCTAAGCTGTAAAGTTTTAAGTGCCGGTCGGGGAGGGGTTGTTCAGCCGGAATCCGTTTTTGTTGTGGACAAGTCCGGTCAACTTCAATAATTCAAAGGCAGCGATTGATTAAAGAGCGGCAAGAAAACTTATGAGCTATAAGATTGCTCGTTACGGCTGGCTGCCCGATTTGCCGGACCAGCGCGACCAATTCTACGCCGCACCGGTGGAACTGGCCGGTATATTGCCGGACGAGGTTGACCTGCGCCCGCAGTGCCCGCCGGTTTATGACCAAGGCCAGCTTGGCAGTTGTACCGCCAACGCCATTGCCGGGGCCATTGAGTTTGACCGGCTGAAACAAAAACTGGCCGACTTCACGCCGTCGCGCCTGTTCATTTATTACAATGAACGCGCCATCGAACACACGGCTGATTCCGACAGCGGCGCGCAAATCCGGGACGGCATAAAAAGCGTGGGCAGGCAGGGCGATTGCCCCGAAACCAAGTGGCCGTATGTCATTGCCCGGTTCAAGACCAGGCCGTCACCCCAATGTTACGCCGACGCGCTGAAATACCGGGCTGTTTTGTATCAACGCCTCACGCCGATTCTCAGCCAGCTCAAGGGTTGTCTCGCGTCGGGCTATCCGTTCGTGTTCGGATTCACGGTTTATGAAAGTTTTGAAAGCGCGTCGGTGGCCCGGACCGGTCACGCGTCGCTGCCGAAATCCGGGGAGCGGGCCATCGGCGGCCATGCCGTGGCCGGCGTCGGTTACGACGATGCCCGGCAGTGGTTTATCGTCCGCAATTCGTGGGGCGGCAAATGGGGCATGAAAGGTTATTTTACCTTGCCTTACGCGTATGTAACCGACGATAATCTGGCCAGTGACTTCTGGACAATCCGTGTGGTACAATGATAATTAATTTAACCTGATGATAACCCGATAAAAAATTATGACTCTCACAAAACGTGATCTGGTCGTTCGCATCAGCAATGAAACCGGCCTCGTCCAGCAGCAGGTGTTCGACGTGGTGCAAAAAACGCTCGACTACATTGCCGAGGCGCTCGCCAAGGGCGACAAGGTGGAATTGCGCAACTTCGGCGTCTTCGAAATCAAAATCCGCAAGGCCCGGGTCGGCCGCAATCCCAATGCGCCGGAAACCGACGTGCCGATTCCCGCGCGGGCGATGGTCAAATTCAAGGCCGGCAAGGAAATGCGGGCCGACGTGCTCAAGCTCACGCCCCAAAAAGTGGTGTCGCAAACTTGACCGGGAGAATGCCGTCCGGAGTGCGCCCGTCCCCGGGCGCAGCGACGTATGAACGCTTCAAGGCGCGGTTCAGGCAATGGTATGGTTGGTGCCCAACGATGAGCCTGCTTCCGCAACAACGACGGCTTGTGTTTCCTCGTGCGGCAGGGTTTGAAACGTTGCTGCGTTCGGGGACGGGCGCACCCCGGTCGAGCTTCGTCCTTTCCTAATGGGAAACCTTATCCTATCTTGCCGGGCATGGAACGATTGCCCGGATTTCGTGATTTTTATTCTATACCGCTTCCGCATCCCGGGGGGAGGCACCTGTTGGTTGGGCTGAATTCTTGAGGACAAGCGCAATGAGTTACGCACCCTTCAGGAAAATGGCCAATCTGTTTGAAGTGGCCGGTCTGTTTCTTCGCCTGGGCGCCACCGCCTTCGGGGGTCCGGTGGCGCACATCGCCCTGATGGAGCAGGAGGTGGTCATCCAGCGCGGCTGGATTTCACGCGCGGAATTCCTTGAGATGCTGGACATCGTCAACCCCATCCCGGGGCCAAACCCGGCGGAGATGGCGGTATTGATCGGTTATCGCCGCGCCGGCTGGCTGGGACTCCTGCTGGGGGGCATCTGCTTCATCCTGCCCGCCGTGTTCATCATCATCGGCATCGGCTGGGCTTACGTGAGGTTTGGAAAACTGCCGCCGGCGGAAGGGATGCTCTACGGCATCAAACCCGTCATCATCGCGGTGGTGGTGCAGGCGATGTGGAATCTGGGACGAGCCGCGGTCAAAACGCCGTTGCTGGCCATCGTCGGCGTGGGGGCCGCCGCTCTGAGTTGTTTGGACGCCAATCCGCTGCTGGTGCTTTTGATCCCCGGCCTGTTCATGGTGGTTGCCCGGCCGAAGTTGCGGCCCTTGAAGGCCA
>JBEKSU010000135.1:0-9930 GCA_049516755.1 Verrucomicrobiota bacterium
TCCGCGCTCATTTCCAGGCTGAACACCGCCACCGGCAGCTTCTGCTCCAGCACCACGTGCTCCGCAATGTTCATAGCGAGGGACGTTTTTCCCATCGACGGCCTGGCGGCGATGACGATCATTTCGCTCCCGTGCAAACCGTCCGTGATCCGGTCCAGGTCCGTGAAGCCCGTGGCCAGGCCGTTCAACACGCCTTTGCGGCTGAAATAATTTTCAATCGTCCCGATGGCCTTGCCCACCAGTTCCTTGGTCGAGAGCACGCTGCTTTCCGCGCGCGATTCGCTGATGCGCAGGATGTCGCGCTCCACCTCGTCCATCAGCGCATCCACCTCGCCCTCGTAATCATAAACCCGCCCGACGACGTCCGTGCAGGTGGCGATCATTTTCCGCAGTACGAATTTTTCGCGAACGATGTCGAGATAGTAGGAAAGATTCGCCGCACTTGGCACCGCATCCTGAAGTTGCGCCAGATAGGCAACGCCCCCGACCTGGTCCAGAAGCTGTTTATCCTTGAGCCGTTGCTGCAAGGTGATGATGTCAATTGGCATTCGACTGTCATACATCTCTTTAAGTTCGGAAAAAATTACTTGATGCCGCAAATCGTAGTAAGCCTCTTTCCCGTCGTCTTTTAGTTTCTCAATACATTCACCCATGCATTCATTCGGCGAAAGCAAGACACAACCAATTGAACCTTGTTCAGCCTCCAAAGAATTTGGCGGAAGTCGATCAAGTTTAATCGAATCGGATTGTGAGACGGTTTTTCGACGGCGCGCCTTTTTCAGATCAACGGCTGCGCCGGCGGTGTCGGAAACGGAATCAATCATGCGCTTACGAAATAGCGGTCTTCAACAAATGGGCAAACAAGAGTTGTTAAATCTTGGTGACAGGTTCTTCACAAACAATCAATTAATGAATTAATGAGAACCATTCGATTTACGATTTTGGTCGTAATATTTCTTTGCCATCTCCATCAATTTATCGGTTCCCATTTTGGTTTTTGCCTCTGGTTTCATGACTCCAGCGTCACAAAGGGCATCAATAATCGCGCCACGAGCAAAAACTGGCCCCATCAAAACAACCTTCATTTCATCAGGCACGTCATCAAGTTTGGAGCCGCGTTTTCGCAAGTCTTCGATTTGAGGAGTGACTTTTTGTTGAATAAAATTTTCGGCTAAACCCAAAACGGTAATCCAATACCGTACAGGCAATGAAATTGAGATCGGTTTCCAATCGTCGTTTTGGTTGCTCATGCTTGTAATTTTATGATTGTGTCCGTTTTGTTGTCGAGTTGTTTGATCGGTTTCTTTGGACCGGCCAACTTGATTGACTCATTCGCAAACACAATTAGACTCTGCGCCGCCAAAGACATGAACCGCAAACCATCATTGCTCGTTGTTTTCCTGACGGTCTTCATCGACCTCATCGGGTTCGGCATCGTCGTGCCGCTGGTGCCGATTTACAGCAAACACTACGGAGCCGGCGGCTTCGTCATCGGCGCCATCATCGCCTCGTTTTCCGCGATGCAATTCGTCTTCTCGCCTATCTGGGGAAGATTGTCCGACCGATACGGTCGCCGGCCCATTTTGCTCATCAGCACTGCCGGCGCATCCTTGTCTTATGTGCTGTTCGCCGTCGGGTCGGGTTTTGAAAACCACACCGCCGCGCTTTGGGCGTTGCTGGTCTCCCGAGTTTTTGCCGGCGCCTGCGGCGGCAACATCACCGTCGCCCAGGCTTACATCGCCGACATCACGCCGCCGGAAAACCGGTCGAAGCGGATGGGCCTCATCGGCATGGCGTTCGGGCTGGGATTTATCTTCGGTCCGGCGCTCAGCGGCATCGCCCTGCATTTCTTTGGCGCCACCGGTCCCGGCTGGACCGCCGCCGCCCTGTGCGCGGCCAATTTCATTCTGGCATTTTGCATCCTCGCCGAAAGCTTGAAGCCGGAATCCAGCCAGGCAACCCGGCGCCCGCACTTTGCGCAATGGGGCCACACGCTGGCCCAGCCGAAAATCGGCCTGCTCATCCTGATCTTCTTCCTGGCGACGTTCGCCTTCAGTTGCTTTGAAAGCACCCTGCCGCTGCTCGTCAGCGACAATTTCAATCTCGGCATCGCCGTGGACGAAACCAAACCCGCCACCACGGTCATCTCGCTGTTTGTCTTTTGCGGACTCATCGGCGCGTTCATCCAGGGCGGCGCCATCGGCCGGCTGGTTAAAATGTTCGGCGAACCTAGATTGATTTCGTTGAGCCTGTTCCTGACCGGCATCAGCCTGATCCTCCTGCCGTTCATCAAAGGCGATGGGCAGCTCAAATGGCTGGCTGTTCTTCACGGCACCGACGGGCAGTGGATCAAGATGCTGCTGGCGCTGGCGCTGCTGGCGGTGGGTTCCGCCCTGACCCGACCGCCGCTGTTCGGAATGCTCTCGAATCTCGCCCCCGCAAACGAGCAGGGCGCCACCATCGGTGTGGCGCAAAGCGCCGGGGCCATGGCGCGCATTCTCGGCCCGCTCTTCGCCGCAACCCTTTACCTGCGCATCGCGCCGCTGCCTTATGTTTTTTGCGGCGGACTGGCCATCGTGGCCGCCCTGCTGACGTGGCAATATCTCTGCCGGAAAGAAAAATAATGGGAGGGTCGCCGTGTCGGCGACCCTGAATTTGGGGACGGCGACACGATGTCCCTCCCAAAATGCGGGCGGCGGATCGTCTGCTTCACACCCGGCATTTGCAGAACGACCCGCCGCCCTTCCGTTCACACGAACAGAATCATCATTCGCCCGGAGGCGGTCCGCCTTGCGCGTCGTCGGGTGGGGGCATCTGGTCGCCATTCGCCGGATCACCGTTTTGCCCGGGCGGCGGTCCCATATGCGGCCGCGATCCGATATATTCGTCCGGCGTCAACCGGCCGTCACCATTCTTGTCCAGCGTCTTCAACGCGGCGGGCGCATTGGCGATTTCATCGGCGCTGATTATGCCGTCGCCATTCGTGTCCAGCGCCTTGACAATCGCCGGCTGCGGTGGACGGGGCGCGTTTTTCGGCGCGTTGGCCGGCAACGGCGGCAGATATTCGTCGGCGGTCAACTGGCCGTCGCCGTTTTTGTCCAGCGTCAATAATTCGGCCCTGGCATTGGCGATTTCGTTTGAATCAATCACGCCGTCGTGATTGGTATCCAGCGCGGTGACAAGGGGCAGCGTTGGCGGGCAATGGCCGTTCATCGGCGGCCGGCCGGCGTCTTGGGCGCTGGCGGCAAGTGCCGACGCTCCGAGGGTCAGCAGTGCCAGTACGATTTTCATTTTCATTTTCATATGTCTCTCTCTTTCATTGGTTGTGCCGGATGTGAATTTTTCTTTGTGTCAATTTACCTGCCTTGACCTTAAGCCGTCGTGAAGACCGCCGGAGCAGCGAACGTGCGGGGAAAGAAAGTTTTCGTCATCCACAATCATCCTGCAGCCACGGCCGGCACAGCAGGTTTGGGGAAATCTTGAATTCATAATGGACTCCTGTTCCGTTGGCGGCGCCACCCGGACAAGTCCAGTCATCGCCCCGGCCAACCTCCCTGGTTTTGATGCGTACCGGAAAAACCACAAATGTCGGGCCGCTGACGGGGATGCGGAGCGGGACGGCTTGGTGGCTGCGTCTGGTTTCATTGGTCATGTCGTCACTTTACCCGGGTGAACCTTAAGTGGACGTGAAGCGCGGAAAAAACTGGAGGTCATTCGTAACGCAAGGCTTCGATGGGATCGAGCCGGGCGGCCTTGCGGGCGGGATAATAGCCGAAGAAGACGCCAATGGCGAAGCTTACGCCAAAAGCGAGAATGACTGAGCCGGAAGAAACCATGGCCTTGAAATCGGCGAAGACCGCCACCAGTCTTGACGCGCCCACCCCGGCCAGCACGCCGATAAGACCGCCGAGCAAACTCAGGGTGACCGCCTCGATCAGAAATTGCAGCTTGATGTCGCCGGGTTGCGCACCGACGGCAATGCGGATGCCAATCTCGCGGGTGCGTTCGGTGACGCTCACCAGCATGATGTTCATGATGCCAATGCCGCCCACCACGAGTGAAATGCCGGCTATCGAGCCGAGCAGCAGGGTAATGATCTTGGAAATGGAATTCACAGTGTCCGCAATTTCCTTCTGGTTGAAGATGTTGAAATCGTTGTTGCGACCGGTGGTCAGGCGGTGGCGCTGGCGGAGCAGGCTGGTGATCTGCTGCTGCGCAATTTCCATCCGGTCGGAACTGACGATCTGGACGTTGATGCAGCGCAGGTATTTCTCGCCGGTGATGCGCTTCATCACGGTGGTGTAAGGGATGATGATGCGGTCGTCCTGGTTCTGGCCGCCCATGCCCGCGCCCTTGCTTTCCAGCAGGCCGATGATGACGAACGGAATGTTTCCCACCCGCACGGTCTGGCCGACGGGATTGAGCGGGCCGAAAAGTTCGTTCGCGGTTTTCGAGCCAATGACGGCCACCTTCGCCGCGCTGCGGATTTCGCGGACGGTGAACATCGAGCCGGCGGCCAGTTTCCAGTCGCGGATTTTAAGATAGTCCGGCGACTCGCCGGCGACGGTGGTGGACCAGTTACGTCCGTTGGCGATGGCCTGGGCGGTGGTGGAGGCTTCCGGACTGATCGCAACGACATCCGTCACTTCGCGGCCAATGGCGTCGGCGTCGGCGAGCGTCAGGGCGCTGGCGCTGCCGAGGCCGGAATTCACGCCGCCCGATTTTCGGCTGCCCGCAAAAACGGAGAGCAAGTTCTGGCCGAGGGCGGAAACCTGGCTGGTGATGCGCACCTGGGCGCCGTTGCCCACGGCCACCATCGCCACGACGGAGGCGACGCCGATGATAATGCCCAGCGCGGTGAGCATGGAGCGCATTTTGTTGCGGCGCAGCGCGCGCAGGGAAATCAGCGTCGTTTGCAAGGTGCTCAGCAGAAAGGTCCGGATGTAATCGAGGAAAATCATGGTTCAGGCGAGTTTGGCTTTTTGTTCGGCCTGGTTGAGCGTGGCGATTTCTTCAACGGCCGAACGGCGGCGCTCGTTCGGGGTGTCGCTGATGACCAGCCCATCGCGCATGACAACGATACGTTTGCAATAGGCGGCGATGTCCAGCTCATGCGTGACCATAACGATGGTGATGCCGGAGTCGTTGAGTTCCTGGAAGAGTCCCATGATTTCGATGCTGGTGCGGGTATCGAGATTGCCGGTCGGCTCGTCAGCCAGAACCAGTTCGGGCCAGTTCACCAGGGCACGGGCGATGGCGATGCGCTGCTGCTGGCCGCCGGAAAGCTGGCTGGGATGATGAACGAGCCGGTCGCCGAGGCCCACTTGCTCCAGCGTTTGCACGGCGCGGCGGTGGCGCTCCCGCAAGGGGACGAGCGGATGACTGTAAAACATGGGCAGCTCGACATTCTCCAGCGCTGACGTGCGGGCGAGAAGGTTGAAGCTTTGAAAGACGAAGCCAATTTTCTTGTTCCGCAACTTCGCCAGTTCCTTGCGGCTCAGCCCGGCCACCGCAATGCCGTCGAGCAGATAATTTCCGCCCGTGGGCTGGTCCAGACAGCCGAGCGTGTTCATCAAAGTGGACTTGCCCGAACCGCTTGCGCCCATAATGGCCACGAAATCGCCACGCCGAATGTCCAGCGTGACGCCGCGCACGGCCTTCACCTCGACTTCGCCGGTCTGGTAAGTCTTGGCGAGATCGCGGAGCTGGATGACGGACTTGATGTCGGCTGGTGTGTTCATGGGCTGGCAGGCGGCGGGCCGCCGAAGCTGCTGCTGGTGGTGGTCGAGAGCGTTGAGGTCACGACGGGCGCGTGTTCGGTGAGACCTTCAAGGATTTCCGTGTCCACGCCGTCGGCGATGCCGGTTTTGACGATGACTGGCTTGAGTTTTGGGCCGTCCGCGCCCGGCGAATAGACGAGGCGCTGGTTGCGTTCCAGTTTTGACGGCGGCGTTTGCTCAAACTTGGCGCCATCTGGTGGCGTGTAGCGCAGGGCGGTGTTGGGAATCTTCAGGACATTGGTGCGTTCGGCCACGAGAATGGAAACATCCGCCGTCATGCCGGGAAACAGTCTTTGTTCCGGGTTGTCCACCGTGATGATGGTTTCGTAGGTGACGACGTTCTGCGTGGTCGTGGGTGATTTGCGGACCTGCGTGACCTGGCCGTGAAAAACTTCGTCGGGAAAGGCATCCACGGTGAAGTCCACCGGCTGGGCATCCTTCACCTGGCCGATGTCCGCCTCGGAAACGGAGGCGCTGATGTTCATCTTGGTGATGTCCTGCGCGACGGTGAACAGCACCGGCGTGCTCATCGCGGCGTTCACCGTCTGGCCGAGATCCACCTTCCGGGAAATGACAATGCCGTCCACCGGCGCGGTAATTTTGCAGTAACCAAGATTCGCCTGGGCGCTCTCAACCGCCGCCTGCTTGATGGCGACCGAAGCCTCGGCCTGCGCCAGTTCCGCGACGGCCTGGTCCAGATCCAGCTGCGACGCGGCATGCAGCGGGACGAGGGCTTTCTTCCGCTCCAGATTCTGGCGCTTGAGCGTGACATCGGCCTGGGCGCTGGCGAGATCCCCCTCGGCCTGGCGGAGTTGGGCGGAATAAACCGTCGGGTCAATTTCCGCGACGAGCTGGCCTTTTTTCACCGGCGAATTAAAGTCGGCGTTCAGGACGGAAATTTTCCCGGAAACCTGGCTGCCGACGTCCACGCTCACGACGGCGCTCAAAGTGCCGCTGGCCGTGACGTGCTGCACGATGTTCCCGCGGGAGACGGGCATGGTTTCATATTTGAGCGCACCGCCGCCCGATTTTTTACAGCCGGAGCCGGTCGCCAGCGCGAGAACCGCGAGCATTGTCGGCAGCAGACGGGAAAGTTTAAGTTTCATGGTTTCGATTTGGGGTTGAATTATTTCCAGCCGCCGCCCAGCGCCTTATAGAGCGAGATCTGGCTGGCGAGTTTGTTGTATTGCGCTTCGATCTGGCCTTGCTGCGCGCTGTAAAGATCCTGCTGCGCGGACAGCACGTTCAAGTAAGCATCATCGCCCTGACGATAACGGAGATTGGCAAGGTCATAGCGCCGTTGTTGTGCGCTGGCCAGGGCGGCCTCCGCCACGATCTGGCTCGCATAACTGCTGTTGGCCACAAGCGCATCCGCCACCTCGCGAAACGCCGTCTCGATGGCTTTCTGATAATTGGCGACTTCGATGCGCCGGCTCACTTTCGCCGAATTCAGACCGGCGAGATTCTGCCCGCCGGTAAAAATCGGCACGGTGACTTGCGGCGAAAAACTCCATACACCCGTGCCGGAGCCGAAAAGTTTATCAAAGTCCGAACTGCTCGAGCCGACCGAGGCGGTCAGGCTGAGGGTCGGAAAGAACGCGGCGCGGGCCGCGCCGATGTTCGCGTTCGCGGCCTTCAAGGTATGCTCGGCTTCCAGGATGTCCGGGCGGCGTTGCACGAGTTCGGACGGCAGCCCCGCCGGAATCTCGGCCACAAGATTGGTGTCGTTGAACGACCGGGGCGCGGGCAAATCAGCCGGCAGCGGCTGACCGATGAGCACCGTCAGATAGTTCTGCACCTGGGCAATCTGGCGCTCGTAAGTCAACACATTGATCTTCGCGGTCTGCACCTGGCCTTCCGCCGTGCGCAAATCCAGTTCGCTGCTTGCGCCGGCATCAAACGTGGCCTGGTTGAGATCGTAGGATTCCTGCACCGCCGCCAGTGTCTGCCGCGCAAGTCGGAGTTGCTCCTCCGCTTCGCGAAGGGCGAAGTATTCATCGGCGACCCCGGCCACGAGGGAAATCTGCGCGCTGCGTTGCGCTTCTTCAGTCGCGAAGTATTTCTCCAAAGCCTGTTTATTCAGGCTGCGCACACGGCCGAACAAGTCCACTTCATATGCCGTTGTGCCGAGACTGGCGCTCCACGAGTCAGAGGTCATGCCTGAAGCATAGGATTTGGCATAGCCGCTGCCGCCGTCCACGGTGGGAAAAAGCGCGGATCTCGAGATGCGATATTGCGCCTGGCTCTGCGCGACATTGAGAATGGCCACGCGAAGGTCGAGGTTGTTGGTCAGTGCCAGTTCGATCAGCTTCTTCAGCCGTTCGTCGGCGAAGAAATCCCGCCAAGCGATGTTGGCAGCCCCGGGCGCGGTGTTGGTTTCGGTTGTTTCCGGATAATGCGACGCCACCGGTGCGGTCGGGCGTTCGTATTTGGGAATCATCGTGCAGCCGGACGAGACCAGAACCGCCGCAATCACCAAGGCCAGCCAGGGCCAACAGATGTTGAACTTTTTCTTCTTCACGCCGCCAACTTAAGGGTGTGAACCTTAAGCAAGGGTGAAGGTGGAAAATTTGCTGAATACAATTTTCAAACCGGACTTCGGAGAATGGCAAGCGGCGCGGGCCGGCGAAAGGCCGGTTGAAAGCCGCCATCGAAAAATAATTTATCGCCCGGCGCGACACCCTCACCGGTCAGCGGGTTGTAGTGGGGCCGTTTCGTCAAACTGGTTGATTTGACGGTCCGCCCGGCCGGCCATGAAGAGACACGACCCGACCAGCAGGTTGACCGTAACCAGCGTGAGGGCAATCAAACATTCAAAAAGAATCATACCCAGAATCATACCCACTGTCTGGCGCTGATTTTACGTTGGGGAACCTTAAGCTGAGATTAAGAAACACCCTTTCCACCCATGCCGGTTCACCTTTTTCTTCATCCTGTCTTAAGGTCGCCTCTGCGAGAGTGACGACAGGACGTGGTTGTGTTAAACCAGCCGCAACCACGGCGAATATGAGAATCCTGATTGTTGAAGACGAACCGGACCTGCTCCGCAGCCTGGCCCAGGCCTTGCGCGAGGAAGGCTATGCTGTGGACACCGCCAACAACGGCGAGGACGGATTGTTCAACGCCGAAAGTTACGACTATGACGCCGTTGTGCTCGATGTGATGTTGCCGGGCATTGACGGCTGGGAAATTTTGAAGCGTCTCCGCAAAACCAAGAAAACACCCGTGCTCATGCTTACCGCGCGCGATCAGACCCGCGACCGCGTCAAGGGTCTCGATACCGGCGCGGACGATTACATGGTAAAACCGTTCGACCTGCCCGAACTGTTCGCCCGCCTGCGCGCCCTCATCCGCCGCAGCGCCAACAAATCCACCAATCTCATCGAGATCGGCCGGGTGACGATCGACACGGCCGCGCGCAACGTCACGTGCGCGGATGCACCCGTCGAACTCACCGCCCGTGAATACGCGCTGGTCGAGTTCCTTGCCTTGCATCGCGGCAAGGTGGTCACCCGCACGCAGCTTTACGAACACCTGTTCGACGAGAACGACAGCACGCTCTCCAACCTGCTCGACGTTCACGTCTCCAACATCCGCAAGAAACTCGGCCACGATTTCATCGTCACGCGCCGCGGCCACGGCTATTGCATTGAGGAAAATTGAAAACATCGAACATTCAACATTCAACGCCGAACGCCCAAGTCGGGCGCGGCTGGCAGACGCTGTTTTTTTTGAAATTGAATGTTGGGTGTTGAATGTTGAATGTTGAATGTTTTCCCAAAAATGATTTTCAAATCCATCAAGTGGCGTCTGCAAATCTGGTACGGCCTCATCCTGGTGGCCGTGCTGGCGGGGTTCGGCTTCACCGCCTATCGACTCGAAGGGGGACGGCAGATGCGCCGGATTGACGATGAATTGCAGCGGCGGGTCGCGGTTCTGGCCATGGCGCTTCACACGCCGCCGCACCGGCCGGATGCCGGCGAACCGCCTTTCGACCACCCGCCGTCCGGCCAGTTTCCCGATGATGGCCCGACGGGACAGGATTTCGGCGCCCCGGCCGGGTTCCATCTGCCGCCGCAAGCCGCCGGCTTGTTCGATGCGAACGACCCGAACAATTTTTATTTCATCGTCAAATCCGGCGACGGCAATG
>JBEKSU010000136.1:0-9915 GCA_049516755.1 Verrucomicrobiota bacterium
GATTGGATCAAGCCTTGAACGCCAAAGAGTTTGCCGTCTGCGCCGGAGTTTCCTACTCAACAGCGCGTTGCTGGTTTCACCTACCCGGTTTTCCCGCGTTTCGCGGTGTTGTCTTCTGGCAGGATTTTGTCCAATGGCGCTCGAATCAAAATCGATTTGCAGACCAGCCCGATAACCTCCCACCCCGCAATGGTGTTCAAACCAATGCTTCCTCAAGCCTTCCGCTGCGTGCGGCAAAGATTCTGCAAGAATCCTGTTAGTTCCAGGTTCTATCTCAAAAAACGAATATCTGCCCGTAAAATAAGGGTGATTTCGCATTTTTGTTTTTCACGCTCGCATCAGCCAGCATGAGCCAGAAAATAATATTCAAGGAGTGATTTACTTGCACTTTACTTGCACTTCTTCGTAAGTACTTGATTATTAATGGAGCGGGTGAAGGGAATCGAACCCTCATCTCAGGCTTGGGAAGCCCGCATTCTACCACTGAACCACACCCGCTTTCGCTGCGCTCCAGCGCGGCAAGCCCGCCTCTGTTACCACATCGGCTTCGGCCTGTCGGGTCGTAGCCCACAGGGCGAAGACCGACGGGCAGGCCCGCCTTCCCCGAACGTATTCGGTGCTGCCAACGCGGTAATTCACCGCATTGAATCTCATTGTTTCTACCAGACCGGCCGGCGGCTGGCAACAGGATTGCGGGGGCCATCACGCCACGGCATCCAGCTGTTTGATGGCATCGCGCAAACGGTCTTCAATCACCAACTGGCGTTCGGCGGACACCACTTTGCCCCCGCCGAGCTCATGCACGTAAAAAGTGTCAATGGCCGCGCCGCGCTCGGTGACGATGCGCGCGGCGGCAATGTCCAGCGCGAGTTCGGTGAACGTCTGCGAAATCACATAAAGCAGGCCGAGCCGGTCCTCGGTTTCGATCTCCACCAGGGTGCGCGTATCGGAGGCCACATTGTCGAAATGAATCTGTGTCGCCAGACGCTCGCCGGCGTAAGCCTCATAGTCCGGCTGACGGTTGATTTCGCGCGCGATGAATGCCGAGAGGTCGACGCCTTCGTCATTCAACACCTTTCCCAGCAACGCGGTGAATTTGTCCTGGCGCTCGCGCGGCGCGAGGTTGCCGGTTTTGGCGTCGTTGACGAAAAATTTGTCGAGCGCGATGCCATCGCTGCGCGTAAAAATCTGCGCACTGAGAATGTTTAATCCGACGGCGCTGAACGAGCCGGCAATCTTGCTGAACAGCCCGGCGCGATCCCAGGTGCAAATCTTGACCAGGTTGTACCCGCGGTCGGGTTCATCCTGCCAGGCCGTCGCGGGCGACAACACACGGTCGTCTTCCAGAATCTGCCGGCGCATGAAGCGGTGTGTCAGTTCGAGGTCGTTGCCGATGTCCTTCGCCGTGTGGATTTCAAAATAACGCTGCGGCAGCGAGGCGAAATGCGCGTTGAGCTCTTCGTTGCTGATCGGTTTCGGCGCCAGTTCCCGGACTTCCTGCAGCAGCGATTCGCGCTGAATACGCGAAGCACGGACGAATTCCGTGCCGCCGGTGAGTTGCGTCATCGCGCGGTCATGCAGTTGCCAGAGCAGCGAATCCTTGAAACCGTTCCAAAGCTTGTCGCTCGTGCCCTGGGAATCGGCAAACGTCAGCAGCGTGAGCAGATTCAGCGTCTCGGGCGTCTGGATTTGCCGGGCGAACTGGCGGATGACGGCAGGATCGTCCAGATCGCGCCGTTGGGACAAGCTGGCCATGAGCAAATGATTTTCAATGATGGTGTGCAGCAGGCGGGACGCCGGAGCGTCCAGCCGCAGCCGTTTCGCGGCGCGCAGGGCCATCTCCGCGCTGACCTCGGCGTGGCGGCCTTTTTTATGGTGATTGGCCTTGCCGACGTCGTGCAGCAGCAGCGCGAGGTAAAGCAGGCCCGGCCGTTCCAAACCTTGAAGCAGGGGCGTGTAATGTTTGTACGGCTCGTCCTGCGCCTCCCAGATCCGGTCGAGCTGTTCAAGGCAGACCAGCGTGTGTTCGTCGGCGGAGTATTGATGATAAAACTCGTGTTGCACCAGGCAGGTGAGCCGGCCGAATTCAGGAAGGTATTTGCCAAGAAAATTCACCTCGTGCATGGCGCGCAGAATCGGGGCGACACTGCCGCGATGTTCGAGAATGGTTCGAAATGTCTCGCGCACGTGTATGTCGCTCAAAAAATCGCGGTCCACCAGTGAAAGCTGGTTCCGGATGAGCTGCGCGAGGTCGGGATGCAACCGCAGCCGATGCTGTTGCGCGTGGAGAAACACGCGCATCAAACGGCGCGGCTGGTCGCGGAAAATGCGGTTGGACGCGGCGCGGATTTCGCCGTCTCCGAATAAAAACCCATCCACCGGCTCCACCGGCCGGCTGCGTTTGGGCAGCCAGGCGCGCAGCGAGGCCAGCCGGTCGGGCAGCGGCGCGAGCAGGGCCATGCGCTGTTCCAGTGTGCGCGTGATGAGAAAAATGTTACGCATGTGCGTGTAGAGGTCACGCATGAATCTTTCGATGCGCAGGCTCGGCGACCGCTCGCCGTAGCCGAGTCCGAGCGCGACGGCGGGCTGCAAATTTTTACCCAGCGCGTCGAGCGGGCGGTTGACGTGGTAGTGCAATTCCGTCCGCACGCGCAGCAGAAAGTCGTAGGCGGCCTCGAGCTGCCGGCGCTCGGCGTCGGCGACGAACTCGCGTTCCTGCAATTCCTTCAGCGAGCGCGAGCGATACTTGAAAAACGCCATCCACAACACATTTTGGAAATCGCGCAGGCCGCCGCAGCCGTTCTTGATGTTCGGTTCCTGCATGCAGGCCGAGTTGCCGAACTTGCCGTGACGCCCCGTCTGGTCTTCGAGCCGCGCGGCAATGTATTTCCCCTCGTAACCGTCCACACACCGGGCCACGAGCGCCTTTTCAAATTTTTTGAACAGCGCCTCGCTGCCGGCAATCAACCGCGCCTCGATGAGCGAGGTTTTCGATTGCATGTCGGTGTTGGCGACATTGACGCAATCGTCAATGCTCCGCACCGAGTGGCCGACCTTCAGGCCGATGTCCCACAGCGGATACAGCACGCCGTCAATCAATTTGGACAAATGCGGCAGCGGTTTGTTTGCCGCGACCTGGCCGTCGTGCAAAAACATGAAGTCAATGTCGCTGTGCGGGTTCAATTCCGCCCGGCCGTAGCCGCCGATGGCGATGAGCGCGATCGCTGGAAACTCCTTTTGCGCCTGCGGCGACAGGCTGTTTTTCGCCTCCGCCCAAAGATGCCGCAACAGCGCGTCAAGGATGGCCGCGCGGGCCTGGCAGATTTCGCGCCCGCCCACGCCGGCCCGATGCTGCAGTTTGAGCCGGTGCGTCTCGACCTTGAGAAAACCTTTGTAACGGGCGAGCCTTTCCGCCGGGTTGCTGTTCGGCGATGATGGCAGACGCGCCCTGGCGTCGGCTTCAATTTTTTTGATCAAATCCTGCACGGGCGCAATGATTGGGTTTCAAGTTTCAAGTTTCAAGTTTTCCGAGCTGAAAACTGAAAGCTTCAAACCGAAGACCTGACAGGAATCCTTGTCGTGCGGACGGCATTGATTAGACTTGTTCCGCGATGCCGGTTCAACCTGATCCCGATGCCGTCCTGATGCTGCGCGTCAAGCGCGGCGACCGGGCGGCATTCGCCGAACTGGCGGAAAAATACAAGCAGCCGGTGATGAATTTCGTCTACCGCTCGCTGCACGACGAGGTCGAGGCCGAGGACCTGGCGCAAAACGTTTTTCTGCAGGTGTATAAATCCCGCAGCCGGTACAAACAAACCGCGAAGTTCACCACCTGGCTGTTCACCATCGCGCGCAACCTCTGCCTGAACGAGCTCCGCCGCCGCGCGCGGCATCCCGCCGAATCCATCGAGGAAACCCTGGCCGAAAACGAGTCCCGTGAGGGCGGGACACAACGGCAATACGAGGACAAATCGCAGATGGCCCCGCCGGAAAAGTTGTTGCAGGGGGAACTGGTCCAAAAAATCGAGGAAGCGCTGGCCGAACTGCCGGAAAACCAGCGCAGCGCCATTTTGCTCTGCCGGCAGGAGGAGTTGAGCTACGAGGAAATCGCCGACGTGCTGGATTGCTCGCTTTCGGCCACGAAATCGCTCATCCATCGCGGCCGCGAAACGCTCAAGGAAAAGCTCAAACGCTACCTGAGCACGGGCGATTGGGCGGGATGAAATTCAGGGCCGTAGGCGCTCCGAAAACATAAATGGTTTGAACGACCGTCCTCACCCCAGCCCTCTCCTCCAGGAGAGGGAGAAACGTTCGCCGCGTTTTTGGAATATCAGACGACGGAATTGGCCGGACGATTTTCCGCCAGCCGGAAATCCTACTCCGGCATGTCCTCTCCTTGGGGAGAGGAACAGGCGAGGGAGGTCGTAAAACAAATGAGAAACACAGCGCTCTGAAAGGGCGGACGGCCCGCTGGCAGTCGTAGCGGCGGTCGGCAGACCACCGCATGGCTTCGGGAAAAATGATGAGTGCGGCTTTCTGCCGAAAGCCGCTACGCCCGGTTATTTATCCCGCTGCAACAGAAATTCCGCCAGGGCTTCGAGGGCGACGGCACGGCCTTTGAAAATCTTTAGCGCAGCGAAGGCTTTGGCTGTCAGTTGTTCCGCAATCTGCCGCGATTTTTCCAGGCCCACAATCGCCGGGTAGGTCGCCTTTTGCACGGCCACGTCCTTGCCCGCCGTTTTGCCGAGCTGCTCGCTCGTCTGCGTCACGTCCAGGATGTCGTCAATCACCTGGAACGCGAGCCCGACGTGATAGCCAAAATCTGTGAGCGCCTTGAGCTGCGCCGCCGTGCAGTTGGCGCTCATGCCGCCCAGCCGCACGGAACAGCACAACAATGCCGACGTCTTGCGCTCATGGATGTACTTCAAATCCGCGACGGAAAGTTTTTTGCCTTCGCCTTCCAGATCGGCCACCTGGCCGGCGACGAGTTGCAGCGAGCCGGAAGCCTTCGCAATTTCCAGAATCAAATCGCGGTGCGGATAGCGCGGCCAGCCTTTGGCCTGCGCGGCGATTTCAAACGCCTGCGTCAACAACGCGTCGCCCGCCAGCACGGCGATGCCTTCGCCGAACACCTTGTGGTTGGTGGGCTTGCCGCGGCGGAAATCGTCGTTGTCCATCGCCGGCAGATCGTCATGGATGAGCGAGTAGGTGTGGATGCACTCGACGGCGCAGGCGAGCGGCAGGGCATCGGCTTCGCGTCCGCCGCAGGCGGCCGCGGCCGCGAGGCAGAGGGCGGGGCGCATCCGTTTGCCGCCGGCAAAGAGCGAATAGCGCATGGCTCCATGGATGGTCGCGGGCCGGGTCTTGTCGCCGGGCAGAAATTGATCGAGCGCGGCGTTGACGGTTTTGGTGCGTGTGGCCAGGAACTGCTGCAAATTGAATTGGGTCTTTGCGGACATGCCGGTTTGTTTTAGAAAACGCCCCCAGCCCGCGCAAGTTTTAAGGGATTTTATTTGCAGCGGCGCCGGGTGAGCGCCAATCACTTGGTCAGTGACACATCGCTTTTCAAAATCACAAAAAAGGTGCAGCCCTGGCCGGGCGCGCTTTTTACTCCTATGCGCCCGCCATGGGACACGGTGATTTCCCTGGCGATGGACAGCCCGAGTCCGGCCCCGGATTGGGGCTGGCCGGGCACGCGGAAAAACCGGTCAAAAATCCGGCTGTGAAATTCCTCCGGAATGCCGGGTCCCCGGTCGGTGACGTTGAATTCGACGTCGTTTTCCTTCCCCAGCCTGGCTCCCAGAATAATCTCGCCGTTTTCGGGTGAATGCTTGATGGCATTGGAGACGAGGTTGGTGAAGACGTGATTGATGCGCTGCCGGTCCACCGGGACGGCGGGCAAATCCGGTTCGATCATGAAGTTCACATCCACATTCTTGGCGGAAAATTTATTGGCCATTTCCTTCATGACGCTGGTGAGCAACTCGGCCGGGGCAACCGGCTCCTTGTGCAAGCTGTCGCTTCCTTCCTCCAATCGGGCGAGATCGAGCAGATCGTTCAAAATCCGCAACAGCCGTTCGGTGTCGTTCCGGGCGGCCTGGAGCAAGTCGTCCTGCTTCTGGGTAAGCTCCCCGACGGTCTTTTCGAGCAAAATGTGCAGCACCATCCGCACGCTGGTCAGCGGACTTTTGATTTCGTGGCTGACGGTGGCGACGAGATCGGTCTTGGTGGCATCCAGCAGGCGGAACCGGGTCACGTCGTACAAAACCACCGCCACCCCGAACAGGGCGTCCTCCTTGTTGCGCATGGCCAGGACGCGCGGCAAAAAAAACTTGTCCACGTCGTTGACCCGATAGGTGACGACTTCGTTGAAGCTGTCGGGGAGAAAATTTTCGCCGGTGGCGAGGGAATTGCGGGCAATGGCCTGCAGCTTGTCGGGCAATTGAACGTCCAGGTGGAGGCCGGAGGCCAGGCCCTCCGCCGCCGGATTTTTCAATTCGATGTGTCCATCCTTGTCCAAGACAAAAATCGGGTCCGGGAATGAAGCGAGCGTCGCTTCCATTGTGCGATGGAGGCGGACGATTTTCTCGGTGGTGCTCTGGCGGTATTCCTGAAGCTGGGCCGCCATTTTGTTGAACGCCAGGGCCAGTTCACCGAGTTCATCCCGCGTGGTCACCGGCACGGGCTGGTCCAGCTTGCCCTCGCCCAATTCGCGGGTCGCCCGGGTCAACAATTGAATCGGCTCCAAAATCGAGCGGCCGAGTTGATACCCGGCATAGGCGGAAAAGAGCAGCGCGAGCACCGTGCCAAAGATCATGAAGCGCGTGACCTCCTGGGTGATGTTCCGGATGTTCTGGCTGGTCCCCAGCATGGCCCTGTGGTTCAGGTCGTGAATTTTCTGCAGCAGCAGATTGATCGCTTGTCCGCTCGGCACCACGTCGCGTTCATAGACCTGGCGCTGGTTTTCCGGGATGTCGATGGAACCGATGGTGTCAACCGCCTTGAGAAAAGCCTGGTAATTGGTCGCCACATTCAGGCTCAAGGCCCTTTCCCCGGGCAGTGTGCTGGCATTGATCAACAGGTCGAGATTGGTTTCGAAATGTTTCCGGTATTCCAGCAGGGCGTTTTTGTTGCTGACGCGCGGTCCGGAGATCACCCATGACACCTCCCGGTCCATTCCCGCCAGGGCCAGGCTCATGGCCGATGCCGAGGTGAAACTCTGGTAACTGTTGGTTACGGAGGCGTCAACGACATTGGCCAGGCGGGCAAAGAGCACAATGGCATAAGCACCTACGGCCAGCAAAATGACCACGAATGGCGTCAGGTAAAGGAACAATCGGGTTCGCAACATGGTGCGGGGGCAGGTTATCCATCCTGACCGTGCGGGGCACGGGCTATTTCCTTCTTTTTCCGATGCAGCGTGTCCCGGGTGATGCCCAAAATCCTGGCAGCTTCAGTCATCGTGGCCGCCTGTTTCATGACGCGGGTGATATGTTCGGTTTCGATTTCCCTCAATGACACCCGCGCGCCGATCTGGACCCCCGGTGTTGGCATCTGCGGAGAAGTGGGGAAAATTTTTTCCGGCAAATCCAGCAGGTGAATCTCGTTGGTATCGGCCAGAATGACGGCCCGTTCAACAACATTGCGCAATTCGCGCAGGTTGCCCGGCCACGCATATTGTTGCAGGATCACTTCCGCCTCCCGGGAAAAACCCTTGAGATGTTTGCCGCATTGCTTCGAGAAAAACTGAAGGTAACGCTCTGCGATTTTCAACAAGTCACCCGGGCGCTCCCGCAGGGGCGGAATCTGGACGGCAATGACGTGGAGGCGGTAATACAAATCTTCCCGGAAACGCCTTTCCTGGACGGCTTTTTCGAGATTCCGGTTTGTCGCGGAAATCACCCGCACGTTGGCGTGGCGTGGTTTTGCTTCCCCGACGCGTTCATATTCCTTCTCCTGCAACAACCGCAGCAACTTGGGTTGTATCTCCAGTGGCATTTCCCCGATTTCATCGAGAAACAGCGTGCCGCCGTCCGCCAGCGCAACCTTGCCGACCTTGTCGTTCACCGCGCCGGTGAAGGCGCCCTTGATATGACCGAACAATTCGCTCTCCAACAATTCCCGCGACAGGCTCGGACAACTCACGGTCACAAAAGCGTTGTCCTTTTGCGGACTGTTTTCATGCAACGCGCGGGCCACCACGGTTTTCCCCGTGCCGCTTTCGCCCAGCAGCAGAATGGTGGCGGGTGTCGCGGCGGCCTTGAACGCCAGCTCGAGCGCCTTTTGCATCGCCGGCTCGCACGTGGTCAGATCGGTCGTCACCGTGTCGGCCGAAATGCGGGACTCCAGTTCCGCCACGCGGCTCCGAAGCTTGCGGGCCTGGATCAGCCGGCCCACCACCTGGCGGACCTGTTCGGGCGTGAATGGCTTGGTAATGAAATCCACCGCGCCGCGCCGCATCGCTTCCACCGCCGTTTCAATCGAGGCATAGGCGGTGAAAACGACCACCTCCAATTCCGGATTAATCTTCAACAGCTCGGGCAGCAAATCCATCCCGTTTTCCTGGTTCAATTTCAAATCCAGGAACGCGATGTCGAACGTTTCACTCTCAAGCAGCTGCCGCGCGGCGGCGCCATTTTCCACGCTTACCGTTTCGTGCCCCATCGCTTCGAGCACGACGATCATTATCCGGCGAATATTTTCCTCGTCATCTACGATCAGTATTCGCATTGGACTACCTGCCTTTTGAGGCTGCATGACAGCCATGATAATGGATGGCACAAAAAAAGCGAGAGGGTTTCTTTTGGCGGGGAGAGGGGGTTGTTTTTCGTCCGGCGCGGATATCAAGCCGGGAACTTCGTCCCGCTTGGTGGCTGCCCCGGTGGCACCTCCCGTGATTTACGCGTGGCGGACCATCCGGGGATTTGTTCAAATCAACCACATTCGATTTCATGAAACAAACGGGCCAGGCAAAATTTGAAGCCGCGGCGCTCCGGCAATTTGGGGAGGCACTCCTCGTTGCTTCCGGACTTGCGGACGACCGCGCCCGCGACGTGGCGGAAGTGCTGCTGGAAGGCGACCTGCTGGGACACACCACCCACGGTTTTGCCCTGCTCCCCGCCTACCTCAAGGCGCTCCGGGATGACACAATGGAAAAACGCGGCGAGCCGGCGGTCGTCGCGGACCACGGCGCGGTGCTCACCTGGGACGGACGTTACCTGCCCGGCCCGTGGCTCGTGCGACGAGCCATCCACATTGCCCGCGAACGCCTGGCCGGACATCCGGTCGTGACCGTCGTCATCCGGCGCAGTCACCACATCGGCTGTCTGCAGGCTTACCTCAAACCGGTCACCGACGCGGGTTGCTTCATTTTGTTGACGTGCTCCGATCCGCAATCCCGCACCGTCACGCCGCACGGCGGCGCGGCGCCGCGTTACAGCCCCAACCCGCTCGCCATCGGCATTCCGACCGGCGGCGAACCGGTGCTCATTGACATCAGCACCTCCTCAACCGCGAACGGTCTTTGTCAACGGCTGGCGGCAGCGGGTGAACGCCTGCCCGGAACGTGGCTTGTGGACCGTGAAGGCCGGCCGACGGATGATCCGCAGGTGCTCTTCAACAATCGCGGCGGGGCCATCCTGCCGTTGGGCGGAACGGATCTGGGCTACAAGGGTTTTGCCCTGGGCATCTTCATCGAAGCCCTCACCAATGCCCTCGGCGGCCACGGCCGCGCCGACGGCGAAACACGCTGGGGCGCCTCGGTGTTTTTGCAGATCATCAATCCGGAACAATTTGGCGGACGCAATGCGTTTCTGCGCGAAACCAGTTTCTTTGCCCAATGCTGCGCCGAAACCCCTGTGCCAGCGGGCAAACCGCCCGTGCGACTGCCCGGTCACGCCGCGCTGGCGCGCCGCG
>JBEKSU010000137.1:0-9909 GCA_049516755.1 Verrucomicrobiota bacterium
GCCTTCAGCGATCCGAAATTCGACGAGAGCGAACACCAACGCAGCATGGCCCGCTTTTTGGGCACCGAGCATCAGGTCGTCCACGCCACGCATGCGGACATTGGCCGGGCCTTTTACGATGTGATCTGGCACACGGAGACCCCGGTCATGAGGACATCTCCGGCACCGATGTTCCTGCTCTCGAAACTGGTTCGGGAGCGAAAGTTCAAAGTCGTGCTTACGGGCGAGGGGGCGGATGAATTTCTGGCGGGCTATGACATTTTCAAAGAGGCAAAGATACGCCGCTTTTGGGCTCAAAACGCCGGCTCGAAATGGCGTTCCCTCCTGCTGAAACGGTTGTATCCGGACATAACCGAACTGGGCACCGCGGGTAATTCCTATCTGGCTGCGTTTTTCGGGGCGGGGTTGATGGAGACCAACGCGCCTGATTATTCGCATGCCGTCCGCTGGCGCAACAACCGGCGCACCTGCCGCTTTTTCTCCAAGGATTTCGCCGCCGCGATCACCGAACAGCGGAACAACGAAGGAGCGGAATTAAGTTATCCGGACGGTTTTCAAACTTGGGGATCGCTGGAAAAAGCCCAGTTTTTGGAGGCGTCCATCTTCCTGTCCCAGTATCTCCTCTCATCACAGGGAGATCGCGTGGCCATGGCTCATTCGGTGGAAGGTCGCTACCCCTTCCTCGATGTCCGGGTGGTCGAATTCTGCAACCGCCTCCCGTCGCGATTGAAATTGCGCGGGCTGACGGAAAAATATCTGTTGCGCCAGCTGGCCAAAGAATATCTGCCCGCGGAAATTCTGCGCCGGCGGAAACGTCCTTACCGGGCGCCAATCCATCGGAGCTTTTTTAATGAAGACGCTCCGGCCTATGTGCGGGAAATGCTGTCCGCAGAATCCGTGAAAAACTCACGCATCTTTAATCCGGTGGCCGTGAGCCAGCTCGCGGCCAGGCTGGAACAAGGCAAGGCGGTGGGAGAAACCGATGACATGGCCCTGGTCGGCATTTTGTCCACCCAATTGGTATATCGTCGGTTTATCTCGAACTTCAAAGCCGACGCCACGCTGACCGGACACGATGATGTGAAAGTGGTTTGCCGGCGCACGGCAGATCAGGTCCGCTCCTGCGCCTGAAGATTATGTTGGTTCAAAACATTCTGGAACAGCCCGCTCAGGCACACCCTGACAAGCCGGCGGTATGGTTCAATAATGTCTGGAAGACCTACGGCGAGATCAACCGCGAGGCCGATCTGGTGGCCGGGTTTCTTGCCGGATTGGGGGTGGGCAGGGGAGATCGCGTGGCCATCCTGCTCGAAAATTCCTTTGATTTCATCGCGGCGCATTTCGGCGCGTTGAAGGCGGGCGCCGTTGAAGTTTCGCTCAACACCGAACATACGGCCGAAACCCTCAAGCAATTATTGTCCGATTGCGAGGCAAAGGTTTTCATCGCGGGCAGCAAGTTCTCTCCCCAGTGGTCGGGCATCATCGACGACCTGCCGGAACTGCAACATGTATTGACGGACCGGGCTCCGCGGAAGCCAGTGCCCGCCGCCTCGCGGGTCCAACTGCATTTGTTGTCCGAGGTGTTCCAGTCCAACCTGCGACCGGTGACCGCACCGGCCCGGGCCGATATTGATCTTGCTTCAATCATTTACACATCCGGATCCACGGGCGAACCGAAGGGAGTGATGCTTTCCCATCTCAATTTGACCAGCAACACGCAGTCGATTGTCCAGTATCTGGGTCTCCGCGAAAGCGACCGGATGATGGTGGTCCTGCCTTTTTATTATGTTTACGGACGATCCTTGCTCTACAGCCATTTTCTCAGCGGCGGTTCCCTGGTCATTGATAATCGTTTTGCCTTTCCGGTCACCATTTTGAACACAATGCGGGACCTGGAGGCGACGGGATTTGCCGGTGTGCCCTCGACGTTTTCAATCCTGCTGAACAAATCCGATTTAAAATCCCGCAAATTCCCGCATCTCCGTTTTGTGACCCAGGCTGGTGGCGGCATGGCACCGGCCCTGCAGAAACAGGTCGTGGAGGTCTTCCGTCCCGCCCGCCTGTTTGTCATGTACGGAAGCACCGAAGCCGCGCCGCGTCTCACTTACGTCGAACCGGAAGCCCTGCCCCGGAAGTGGGGCTCGATCGGGCGGGCCATCCCCAATATCGAAGTCATCGTCAGTGATGAAAAGGGGAACCGGCTTCCGCCCGGGGTGACGGGTGAGATCGCCGCCCGCGGTCCGAATATCATGATGGGCTACTGGAAATCTCCCGCGGCAACAGCGGAAGTGTTGCGGAACGGCTATTATTTCACCGGCGATTTGGGCTACGAGGACCCCGACGGCTATATTTTTCTCACCGGCCGGTCACGGGACATCATCAAGGCCGGTGGAAACCGGGTCAGCAGCAAGGAAATTGAAGACGCCGTGTTGGAAATCCCCGGAGTTTTGGAAGCGGCGGTGATCGGGGTTCCCGATGAAATCCTGGGCGAAGCCATCAAGGTTTTCGTGGTGCGCTGCAACTCAACCCTGACTGAGGAAGAGGTCAAAAGCCATCTGCAGCGGAGCCTTCCCGTCTTCAAGCACCCGAAGTGGGTGCAGTTCTGTGACAGCCTGCCCAAGAACCAATCGGGCAAGATACTCAAAGCCGCCCTGCGTGAGGCGGGAAACCAACAACCCAAAACAATCGCGACAAGTCCTGTGCGCTAGTCGTATTATCCGTTCATCAATCATTCCACTATGGACCCAAAAACCTTTTCAAAAGAATCATTGAAAATCGACTGTGCCGAGCAGGTCCGGCTGATTACCCGCGAAGTTCAGCGGCTGCTCGCCTCATTCAAGCGCCGCGGACTGGTTGTCGGGCTTTCCGGAGGAATCGACAGCTCGGTCACAGCCGCCCTTTGCGTGCGGGCCGTGGGGAAAGAGCGTGTTTTCGGCATCCATATGCCCGACCAGCACTCGTCACCCGACACCCTGAGTCTCAGCCAGTCCATCTCCACCCACTTTGGGTTCAATTCAGCGGTGGAGGAAATCACGGGAATTCTTGAGGCGGTGGGATGTTATACCCGGCAGGCGACAGCCATTCAACTGGCCATACCGGAATATGGGAAAGGATGGAAAAGCAAGATCGTCCTGGAAAATGTCCTCGCCAACCAGGGGATCAATTACTTCAGTGTCGTTGCCCAGGCGCCCGATGGGACTCTCATCAAAAAGCGGCTTCCGCTGGAAGCCTACCTGGGGATTCTCGCCGCCACCAACTTCAAGCAGCGTGTGAGAAAAATGATGGAATATTACTACGCCGACCGACTCAACTTCGCCGTCACCGGCACGCCCAACCGCCTGGAATATGATCAGGGATTTTTTGTGAAACTAGGTGATGGTGCCGCTGACGTAAAGCCCATCGCCCATCTTTACAAATCCCAGGTCTATCAGCTCGCCGAATTCCTCGGGGTTCCCGACCGGATTCGCCAGCGTCCGCCAACCACGGATACCTACAGTCTCCAGCAGGGACAGGATGAATTCTACTTTTCCCTGCCCTATGAAAAACTGGATCTTTGTCTGTACGCGAAAAATCACGCGATTCCAGAAGCGGTGGCGGCACCCCTCGTCGGGCTGGCCCCGGAACAGGTGGAGCGGGTGTACAAAGATATTGATATGAAAAGATCATCCACGCGCTACCTGCACTTGAAGCCGCAACTGGCTCTTCCGGTGGACGAATTAACGGTTTGAACGGCTGCAGTTGACGGCGGTTGAGCGTGGGGCATCGGGGCGAATAAATTTGATGTTTCTCCGGTTCCATGATATTCGTTAAAAAAAGGAAGTCGTCGACCAAACAGAACAAACGCAATGAATAGCGGAAAAAAGTGGCCCTACCACATGACGCGGAGGCAATTCCTGCGTAATTACGGCATTGCATCGGGGGCTATTACCTTGAGCCCCTTTTTCATTGAACGATTTTCCGCGGTCTGCGAGGCGGCGTCGAGTCTTACGCGGGTGTACAAGGTAATGAATGCACCTGATTCGTTGACAACCTGTTCCCAGAACATTGCCCAACTTTGGCAAATGCTTGATGGCCCGGCCAAATTCATCAGCCCGACGGACGTGGTGGTGATCAAAGGCAATGCTCAATGGCCGAACCAGGGTTACACGAACACGGGTTGCATCAAGGCGGTGGTTGATGCGATCCTGGCCATTCCAGGCTTCTCGGGGGAAATCCTGATTTGTGATAACATTCAAACCGGGGGTTTGGGGACTGGCAACTATGGATTTGACGCAACAACCAGCAACCGGGTGAACAACTGGTCCACCTATAATTGGAATCAACTTGCCGCATCTTATCAGAGCTTGGGCAAGCCGGTAGCAACCTTCCAATGGCAAACGGATACAACATGGAGGACCCCGCCGTCACAGTTGCCGGGCTGGTCCGCGTGGAATCCGGCCAATGGGGTTCCCGCCAGCGGCACGGCCTGGAGCCGATACTTCCTGAACTACAACGGCAGGAACACGTATTTGTCTTACCCTGTTTTTCAATCGCCGATTACTTCGGGCCGGATCATCGATATGAAAAACGGAGTTTGGGAGAACGGGGGCTACAGCGGGCGCAAGGTGAAGATGATATCCATGCCGACGCTCAACAACCATTGTTATACGCCCGGCGGTGCGCAGGATTACGCGGGCGTGACCAGCGCGGTAAAATCATTTTACGGCGCCACGGAGATATTTCATGGCTCGCCTACTTACATCAGCGATGATTACGTCTGGAACGGCTGGTACAGCATTCACAGCAGCAGTTTCAGCCAGGCAACCTTGAACAACGATCCGCTGGCGGCCCAGTACGCCGGTCAACTGGTCGGCCAGTTCATCAACAATCTCTTCTCACCCGTTCTGTATATCACGTCGGCAATTTATTCGGGGTGGAAGGATCGCACGGATACGAATGGCGCTGCCTACACGAACACGGTGCTGGCCTGCACAAATCCGGTTTCGCTGGACTATATTTCGTGCCGGGATGTGATTTCAAAGGTCGGGTCTCCGCTGCCCACGTGGCTGGATCCCTCGACCAAAAACAACAACACGTGGCTCCAGTTGTCAGGCTGCAACAGCCAGGGAATCGGCACGGTGGACCCGGCGCAAATGGAGGTCATCACCTACGACTTCAATCATCCCACAGCCACGCGGCTGGATGTCGACCGAAAAATCCGCGACTTCAAGGCCGGCACGGCCACCGAACAGGACGTCAAAGACACGATTAATTTGTACATGGAAAGCGAATAGACCTGGCACCCATGAATCAAAAAGCCATAGCCCTGGCGCTGTTTGCAGTGGTATTTGCAGTACCTGGCGCGTTTGGATTTGAAAGCGACAATTCTTCGCTGACGAGAAGTTTTAACAAGACAGTTGCTCTGGTAAACACGCAGATCGTCGTCACCGTGAACTTTACCAATGGCGGAACGGCTGTATCCCATGGATTTTACTATGCCGATCAAGTGCCTTCCGGGCTTGCCGTGTCAACGCTCAGCTTGACCGTGAACGGAAAGGCGATCACCAATTACTTGTTCGAATCCGGCCAGGATGGCGATGTTTATGTCGGATGCACACCCTACCGGTGGGTGCTGGAGCAACCAACGAATTTTGCGGAAGCCAATCCGATCCCGGTGCAGGCCCCGGTGCAGATCGTTTACGCGATCACCTCTTCTGTCTCCAATGCCTTCAATCTTCAACAATTCAACTGGGTCGGATTCGAAACAACCGGTACCAATGCCACTTTTGGGTACAGCGAGACTGGAGACGATCAATTGGTCATATTTACGTCGTCAGGTGGAGGGGTTTCCATATCCGGGCAAGACACCACGGCTGGCTTCATGCTCCTGCTCAATGGCACGCCGGGCACCAACTACGTCATCGAAGCCTCCACCAACCTTTTCAATTGGGTTCCGCTCGAGACCAATGCATCACCATTCCAGTTCACGGATCTCATCTTGAGTTATGCCACCAACACAACCTTGACGATTTCGACCAATTGGGACAGCCACAAGCATATTTATGTCTATACCACCAACACAACCACGACTGTTACCACAAACAGTGCCGGCTTCAGCCGGCGGTTTTATCGCGGCCGACTTTTCTGACGAAACCATGCGTTCTGGTTGGATGTTGGATCGACGCATCTCGGGAAATTTTGTGAAACATTGTCGGCAACTTGTGTTCCAAAAAGTCCAAAACAACTGCTGGTTGCCGGTCCGGTCGCGGCAAATTGCAGCATGGGAGACAGCTTGATTTTTGTTAAGAAAGAACGGCATGATGCCTTTGAACTGAATGCGCTTTGTGCTGAGGGGATGGGCCAACAAAGCCGGCGCTTACACGCAAAACCGAACTTGACGCCGCCAAAGCATCTGGCGGCTTATTCCGACGCTGAGGTGTGAGCATCACGAAATGCAACATGAGACATCCCGCCAGCCGGGCGCACTGCACGGCGGAACGCGGTGCCATGTGCATGACCGGCCGCACCGAAGCCGGATGAAACCGATCATCTATTTATGAAAATCAACCAATGTCACATCGTTAACCTGCCCAAAGTTGCCGACCCACGGGGTAACCTGACGTTTATCGAGGGGAACCGGCATATCCCGTTCGCCATCCAGCGGGTCTTTTACCTTTACGATGTGCCGGGTGGCGCGGACCGTGCCGGCCATGCGCTGAAGAAATGCCATCAGTTCCTGATTGCCATGTCCGGCAGTTTTGATGTGGTGGTCTATGATGGAAAGGAAAAGGAACGGTTCCACTTGAACCGCTCCTACTATGGTCTGCATCTGCCGCCGATGATCTGGCGGGAAATTGACAATTTTTCCTCCGGCTCGGTGTGTCTGGCATTGGCTTCGGAACTGTACGATGAAAAGGATTATTTCCGGGATTACAACGAATTTCTCCGCGACGTGGGAGGCACCGGCGCGTGAAAGTGCCGTTTCTTGATTTTACCGCTCCCTACGAGGAGCTTAAAACCGGGCTGGATGAGGCGTATTTCCGCTTCATGCGTTCAGCTTGGTATGTCTTGGGACGTGAAGTGGAGAGGTTCGAACAGGAGTTTGCCGATTTTTGCGGCGTGAAATATTGTGTGGGGGTTGGCAATGGACTCGAAGCCTTGCATCTGATCCTGCGGGCTTATGACATCGGCCCCGGGGACGAGGTCGTTGTCCCCTCAAACACTTACATCGCCACCTGGCTCGCCGTGTCCTATGCGGGCGCCGTTCCCGTACCCGTCGAACCCGACCCCAAGACATTCAACCTTAACCCGAAATGGATTGAGGCGGCCATCACGTCGAAAACGAAGGCCATCATGCCGGTACATCTATATGGCCAGCCGGCAGACATGGACCCGATATTGCACATTGCCCGCCAGCGCGGATTGAAGGTCATCGAGGACAACGCCCAAGCCCAGGGTGCCCGCTACAAGGGGCGGCGGACCGGTTCGCTCGGTGACGCCGCCGGCAATAGTTTCTACCCCGGCAAAAATCTCGGGGCCTTTGGTGAAGCCGGTGCTGTGACCACCCACGATGTGGAACTGGCAGATCGCGTGCGCACGTTGCGCAACTATGGGTCGAAGAAAAAATATTTCAACGAGGTCAAGGGATACAACTCACGTCTGGATGAATTGCAGGCTGCTTTCCTGCGCGTTAAACTGGGGAAACTGGACGAATGGAACGCCCGGCGACGGGCAGTCGCGGCCCAATACCTGGCGGAAATGGCGGGTGTATCCACCCTGACGCTGCCATTTGTGCCCGAATGGGCGGAACCGGTCTGGCACCTCTTTGTAGTGCGCCATCCCAAACGGGATGTGCTGCAACAGAAACTGACCGACGCGGGCATTGGCACATTGATTCATTACCCGGTCCCGCCGCACCTCTCTGGCGCCTATGCGGATGCCGGGTGGAAGCGCGGCGCATTTCCCCTGGCCGAGAGATTGGCCGATTCCGTGTTGAGCCTGCCGATGGGGCCGCATCTTGCCAAGGAGCAGGTAGGCCAGGTGGTTGGGGAAATAAAGCGCGCCCTCGAAACGCTCTGACGTCAGGCTCACTTGGGATCTGCGCTGAAACAGGAAACGACAGTTTCGGAATGTGAATAACCCCGGCAAACATACGTACGGACAGATCCTGAAGTCTTCAGTGCTGATCGGCAGTTCTTCGGTGCTGAACATGGGCCTGGGATTTATTCGAACGAAAGCAATGGCGGTATTATTGGGGACGACGGGTTATGGACTGATGGGGCTCTATGGACAGGTTCAGGATCTGACCCGCACGGTGGCTGGCGTTGGTATGAATAACAGCGGCGTGCGTCAAATAGCCGCGGCTGTTGGCACCGGAGACTCCCAACGCGTCGCCCGCACGGTGACAACTCTCCGCCGGGTGGCTTTCGGCACCGGTGCGCTGGGAGCGTTGCTGCTGGCCATATTCCGGCACCCGATCTCACGGATGACGTTCGGCGATGATAACCACGCGGGTTCAATCGCCTTGTTGGCGGTGGCGGTATTCTTTGGTGACATTTCGGCGGCACAAGGCGCCCTGGTGCAGGGCATGCGCAAAATCGCCGACCTTGCGCGCATCAGTGTGCTGGGAGCGTTCTATGGCACCCTGTTCAGCATTGTCATCGTTTATTATTTTTACCGGCAGGGCGCGGCACAAAAAGGAGTGGTGCCGTCCTTGGTGTGCGTGGCCGGCATGGCCATTCTCACGTCCTGGTGGTATGCCCGGAAGATCAAGGTCGAACGCCCGGTGATGACCACGCGGCAGGTGGTGGACGAGTCCTCAGAACTGCTGAAGCTGGGAGTCGTCTTCATGGCCAGAAGTCTCATGACCCTTGGCGCAACCTATCTGATCGTCATCATGGTGCGCCAGAAAATCAGCCTGGGGGCGGTGGGATGTTTTCAGGCGGCGTGGGCGTTGGGCGGCCAGTTTACTTCCTTCATTCTTGAGGCAATGGGAGCGGATTTCTATCCGCGCCTGACCGCCGTGGCCAACGATAATGTGGAGTGCAACCGGCTCGTAAATGAACAGGCGGAAGTGGGTCTGCTTTTGGCCGGGCCGGGGGTGATCGCAACCCTTACCTTCGCCCCGTTGGTGATCCAGCTTTTTTACACGGCGGAATTTGGACCGGCGGCGGAAATTCTCCGTTGGATTTGCCTGGGCATGATGCTTCGCGTGGCCAGCTGGCCCATGGGGTTCATCCTGATCGCAAAAGGGGAAAGGCAACTCTATTTCTGGACCGAACTTCTGGGCAACCTGACCTTTATCAGTTTGGTCTGGGCAGGAATCTCGGTTTATAGCCTGAAGGGCACAGGCATGGCGTTCTTCGGAATGTACATCGTGTATTCGGCCGGCATCTATCTGGTTGTCCGCCGATTGAGCGGGTTCCGCTGGTCAAAGGCCAACCGGCAACTCGCGTTTTTGTTCGTGCCGCTGGTGGCAACTGTCTTTGTCAGCTGGTATTTTCTGCCTCGCGCCGCAGTGGCGATCGCGGGCGCGGCCATCACGATTGGGGCAGGGGTTTATTCACTCAAAACGCTTTGCAAATTAATTCCGCTTGAGCGGCTTCCGCGGGTGGTCCAAAAGCTGGTTGTTCTATTCCGATTGGCATCGCCGGAAACAATTGTTTGATCCGCGGTGCCCGGTCGGCCCGTTTTTATCAGTCACGCATTTTGAAGAAACGCCGCTTCATTCATTTATTTTGGGAAATCTAAATCAAATCCGTCAAAAAAACATATCTATGAAAATAGCAGTCATTGGGTTGGGTTACGTCGGGCTTCCCCTGTCGCTTCAATTCGCGCGGTCGGGGGTCACAGTGTTTGGTCTGGACATCGATCCAGCCAAGGTGGAATCGCTGAACGCCGGGCGCAGTTATATCAAACATATTTCCTCCG
>JBEKSU010000138.1:0-9826 GCA_049516755.1 Verrucomicrobiota bacterium
CGTTGGTGACACGCACTTCCGACCGGTTGAGTTCGAAAGCGGGTTCGTAGGTGTCAAACGGATGGACAAAATCGGGCATCCGTAACCAGCCTTTTTGTCCGCTGACGGACACCCATTGCTGGAGCGGGGCGAGAAACGAACAGTAAAAACCCGCGGAAACGCCGCCGTCAAAAATCAGTTCGCCGGACATTTCTGTCGGCGCCGGCACCCGGTCGGCGGCGGCGGCGGGTTGCGAGAGAATGCGTCCGGTGACGGTGTGCGGCAGTTGCCAGTTCATCGTCCAAAGCGAGAACCGGAGGCAATACCAGCCGAGGTCCCCCAGGCAGCCGGTGGGTTCGAGCCGGCCGTTCACGCGGATGCTTTTGCGGAAAAAATCCTCGCCGACATAAAAGCTGAAGGCCGAGGAAATCCGGCGCACCGGGCCGACGCTCTTGCCGTCGTCGAGCACTTCGCGGACCTGCGCCAGGCGCTGGTTGTGCATGAACATGACGCCGTCCATGAATTGCACGCGGTTGTTTTGGCAGGTGGCAATCATCTCCTGAAGTTCGGCCGCGCTCAAGGCGCAGGGTTTTTCGCAAATGACGTGTTTGCCCGACGACGCCGCGCGCAGGACCCATTCCTGGCGCAAGCCGGTCGGCAGCGGAAGATAAATGGCGTCCACGTTTTGGGAAGCGATCAATTCCTCGTAACTGCCCAGCGGCACCGGCGGATTGGCAAACGGGGTTTTGGCCTGGCACTCCGCGATGAACTGGCGGCTGCGTTCAAGGTTGCGGCTGGCCACGGCGGTCACGATACAATTGCCGCTGTGGAAAATCGCCAGCCAGTTTTTCCGGGCAATGCCCGCCGTGCTCAAGATTCCAATTCGTAGTTTGTTCATAAATTCAATCGTAATCCTCCTCGTTCTCGTCCTCGTCCTCGAACTTTGTATTTTCGATTACGAGAACGAGGACGACGACGCGGACGAATCATTTCGCCGCCTCCCGCACCCGCTCCAAAATCACGTCGGCCAGCTGCGGCTCGCTGCCGATGGCGGGCGCATACCAGACGAGCCGGCCGTTTATCTCCGTTGGATTGCGCCAGGGCGGCTGGCCGGCGGCCAGACGTTGCTCGACAACCCGCTTTGCCTCGCCGAGCAGAACCGGAATATCCTGCCGGGTGTGCAAACCGTCGCTGATGAAAAACGGCACCACCACCAGGTTTTTCGTCCGGGCGAGTTCGTAGCAATCGGCAATCCCCGGTGATTCCTCCAGGAAAACGACCTGCACGCCGGCGTAAAGATTCATCGCCCGAATCAATGCGGCCTGCCGTTCGATCGCCCGGCGCGAGTTCGCATTTTTCTCCGTGCCGTGTCCGGCGATGAAAAGCGTGATGTCCTTCGGCCGGGGCGCACGCGGAAACGGAAACTGTTCCACAATCCCGCGGGCGCGGGCAAGCAGCACGCGGGTCATGCTGTCGTGGGTGCCGACGGGCTGGCAGTAAAATAATTCGGAGTTGGGAGTTCGCAGATGGGAGTTAGGGCCGAAGCCGAGTTCGCGCGGGATGATTTCGGCGCTGAAGTAGCCTTCGCTGATGAACAGCGGCACGATGAACACGCGCGGGGTGGAAATCTCCGGCAAAACCTTTTTGATTTGCGGCTCCTGTTTCCAGAACGCCTCGCGGACCTCGGCGAACATCTTCCGACGTCGCAATTCCGCCGCGTGTTGGTAAACCGGCGCGGCGGAATTCTCGTTCTGCGTCGTGCCGTGGCCCAGCACCACCAGCGCGGCACCGGAAAAATTTTCACCGTTCACACGGCAAGGTTGGCGCATTGAATTGCCACCGGCAAGTCGGACTGAGACTCAAATCTGTTTGACCATTACCACTTTCCGTCCCCCGGGAGCGCCGGCGTCTCGCCGGTAGTTGTTGAGTGGCGGATTAATCCCTCACCGGCGAGACGCCAGCGCTCCCGGGAGAAAATGCTTTTTGGGAAACCTTTTGACACTTCGGGCGTCTTAAGCTCAAATTGTCCGCGAAATTAATTGAACCTATGAAAATAACGACCTCGATCAAGCTCGCCTTTGCGATGGCTGCCATATTCGGAGCGACGCTGGCTTATGCCGCCGATCCCGCTGAACTGCCGCCCGCTTCAACCAGGACCGGCGTGACATACGCCACCGACATCAAACCCATTTTTGAAGCCTCGTGCGTTAAATGCCACAGCGGCGAGAAACCAAAAGCCAAGCTGAGGCTCGACACGCTGGAAAACGCGCTCAAAGGCAGCAAGGACGGCAAGGTCATCACGGCTGGCGACAGCGCTAACAGCCTCATGGTCAAATGTGTCGCGCATGTGACCAAAGATCACGACTCGTGGATGCCACCCGCCCACAACAAGGCCAATATCGGTCCGCTTACGCCCGACCAAATCGGCCTGATTCGCGCCTGGATTGATCAGGGAGCGAAGTAATTCCGCGTGACAAGTGACATGTGACACGTGTCACCTCATTTGAGCGGCGCGCGTTTTTGCTGACGCAATTCCTGCTGCTTGCGCAACAACTCCATGCGGTCGGCCTCGGAGGTTTCGGGCTGGCTCGCGCGCTGGACGGATGCGGCGATCTGACGCTCGATAAATTGATTGCGCAATTTCAAAACCACGTCGCCCAGTTGCTGGTCGGGATTGGGAATTTTTCGATCTTCGGCGACCGCTTCGGTGACAAGGCCGCGCATTTCGGATGATTCGCATTCATCCAAAAAAGCGGCGAGGTTTTGCCAGGTTTCATTCGTTTGCGCTGTCAGCCGCTGTTCAACAATTCGCCGCACCAGCGGATGGGCAATCCAGCTCACGTCCAGATGCAACCCGGCCCAGCCCACCAAATCGTCGTGCAGCAACAAAAGTTTCAGCAGCCAGAATTCCTGCGGCGATGGGCGCGGGGTTTCGGCTTCCGGCTCAATCGATGCTGAATCTTCGGACTCCGAACCCCGGACTCCGGACTCCGAACTCCGAACTTTTGCAAACTCGGCTCGGACGGCTTCGGGGGAAACGCCCAGGCGCAGCGCGGTTTTTTGCGCGTATTTGTCTACCAGCACATTGTTGCCGGTTTTGTGGACGGCCTCGGCCATGCCATGCAAAATGGCGTTCCGGCCCTTGTCGCTGTTCGCGTCGTCCAGCTTGCAGAGCCGGTTTAAATAGTAATCAAAAAATCCCTCGGCATCCTCCACCAGTTTTCGGAACGCTTCGCCGCCATTGGCCTTGATGAAACTGTCCGGGTCGTCCGGCGCGGGCACCACCGCCACGCGCACGGCGAGGCCGGACGCCAGCAGATGGTCGAGCGAACGCACGGCGGCGTTTTGGCCGGCTTCATCGGAATCGAAACACAGCACCACCTCGTCCACGTAACGTTTGATGATGCGCGCGTGGTCGGCGGTGAAGGCGGTGCCTTGCGGGGCAACCATGTTTTGCACACCAGCCATGAAACAGGCGATTAAATCGAGCTGGCCTTCGCACACGACGGCGAACCCGGCGTCGAGCAATGCGCGCTTGGATTTGTCGAGGCCGAAGAAGACCCGGCTCTTGGTAAAGATGGGCGTTTCGGGCGAGTTGACGTACTTCGCGGTTTTTTCGTCGCCGGACAAGACCCGACCGCTGAAGCCAATCACCCGGCCCTGCTCATCACAGATCGGAAATATAAGCCGGCCGCGAAAACGGTCGTAATAATGCTCGCCGCCTTCCTTGCGCAGAATCAGACCGGCCTTTTCGACGAGCGCGGGTTCGAAATCCTTGCTTTTCGCCCAGTTGACAGTGTCGTCCCAGGCATCGGGCGCGTAGCCGAGACGAAAGAGTTTCACCGATTCCGGCGACACGCCGCGTTTGGCCAGATAATCGCGGGCGATCTGGCCGCCGGCTTCATTGAGCAGCGCATTTTGCCAGCGTTGCGTGATTTGCTCATGGATCTGGAGCAACTGGTCCTTGATATGGCGCGATTGCTGTTCACCGGGGGTTTGGTCGAATTCAATGGGAATTTTCGCGCGTTCGGCCAGCCGGCGGACGGCGTCCATGAAGCCGATGTTTTCGTATTCCTTGACGAAGGTGAACACGTCGCCGCCCTTGTGGCAGCCGAAGCAGTGAAAAATTTGTTTATGCGGATTGACGTTGAAGCTCGGGGTCTTTTCCTTGTGAAACGGGCAGAGGGCGGTGAAGTTCGCGCCGGCCTTTTTCAGCGGCAGATACGAGCCGATGACATCGACGATGTCACTGGCAGCGCGGATGCGTTCGCGGGTTGCGGGAGAGAGCGTGCCGGCCATTTATCCGGCAATGCTACACTTATGTTTGGATTTTGACCACCGCCGGTTTTTTCTCCGGCGTGGCGGCCGCCGGCGGAGCGATTTCAATCAGCAGCGTGCCCAGGTAATCCTTGATGTAAGGCCCGGTGAAGGATTTGGTGAAGACCTGCTCCTGGATGGTATGGATGCTGGGGAAATAGTCGCCGGTGTACATTCCGCCGCCGAACCAACGTTTCACATAGGCGTCGTGTTGTTTGATCTCCTGCGCCGTGTAGTAGGGCGCATTGAGCAGGGCCAGCACGGCCACCAGCATGCAGGCAAACCGGATCATGCCGGCCAGCATCCCCAGGTAATATTCGGCCCCGCCAAACAAATTATTCTCAATCATGCGGTAGCCCATAAGCTTTTTGATGCCTGAAAACACCAGGACAACCACGACCGCCAGCAGCAGATAACCAAACATGCAACTGGGCAGCTGGCTCATCGAAGCGGTGTTGACCAGCAGTTGGGCGGCCATCGGATACCCGAACCCGCACGCCAGGACCAGCGACACCCATTTCAACACCGGCAAAAGTTCCTTCGACATGCCGCGCTTGCGCCCGACGAAAAATCCGATGATCAACATTGCCGCAATCACCCCGTCGAACCAATTGACCGGGAGATTATCGAGAGCCATGTTTGGTATTTCCGCGCCAATCATAATCGTAATCTTGAGACTAAATTCTCCAACTTGGAATGCCAATCAATTTATAGCCGGTTTCATGCCAAGTTCGGTTCCAACGGGCGTTTAAAAAGCACGCTGCCTCAAGCGAAATGTGTTGCCGTGGAGCAGATTGCGTGGAGTTTTTCATCCGGCAAACTTCCATCAAGGGGGATTCGATGAAAGCCAGAACTGGATGTCCGGCGCCCGCGGATTACGCGGATCCAGCGCCAATACCTTCGAATAATGCTGCCGCGCCAGCGCCGGGTCGTGCAATTGCTGTGCATAAATGTTTCCCAGCGCCAGATGCGTGCGCACCTCATCCGGATTTGCCGCCAGAATCTTGTTCAATTCATTTACCGCGTCGGTCACATAACCCGCCGCCTTGAGCGCCAGCGCGAAATTATAACGCGCATCCACCGAATCCGGCTGGATCGCCAGCGCCATTTCATAGGCGGCGAGCGATTGATTGTAGTTCCGCAGGTGGAAGGCGATCACGCCGTAATTGTATTGCGCCTCGAACCAGGCTGGATCCAGTTCCGTCGCCTGACGATAGGATTGCAACGCGTCCGGCCAGCTCGAATTCTGCTCAAACTCCCGCGCCCGGGTGAACGCGCCGGATGCCGCCCGCCGGTCGCCCGCCCTCGGTTTGCGCGGCGAAAGATACAGGTAACGCGGAAACATCGGCGGCGCGGGCTGAACAATTCTGATCGGCTTCGGCTCAACCACCGGCGCCGGCGCGGATGCAGTTTGCGCTGGGACGGCGGATTTGGCCGGCGGCAACGGCGTCACACCGACACGATTATTGCCCGCCATCGGTGGCGGCAGGGACGTCACCACGGTGACCTCGCTCTTTTCCGGTGCGGACGAACGGAACCAGTTCAGCGGATTCAGCTTGCTCAAGGCGCCGGTCTTTCCCGTTGATGCTTCCGGCGGCGTTTCCGCCACGGGCGTCCCAACAATCGCCGGTGGCGGCGGCACTTTCACCACCTGCGATGAAGTCGTTCCCGTCCGCGGAGGATTATTCGGATTGGCCCGGGTGCCCGTCTGCGTCCGCGACGCCCCGGCCGGGTGGGCTGGGCTGACGGCCGGCGTCCGGGTTTCCGGCGCCGGCGTTTGACTTTCACTGGCGGTTGCGACCGATGCCGCCGGTTCCAGGCTGTTCGCGAGGTCGTTTACCGCGTCCCAATTCGCCGGGCGCGGCGTCAGCGCCAGATAGGCGCGGTAATTCTGGAGCGCCAGCGCGTTGTCGTGCAAATACTCCTGCGCCACCGTGGCCAGGTTCAGCAAGGCCGGCGCGTAATCCGGCTGTTCCCTGGCCGCTGCCGCAAAGAATTGCGCCGCGTCGTGCGGGCGCCCGTGTTCGATCCGGGCGAGCCCCAATCCATTCAAGGCCTCGGCGTTGTTCGGACTCAGATAAAGTGCGGTGCTGAAACTTTTTTCCGCCGAGGTGACATCATGCGACTGGAGCTGCGCGAGGCCGAGCTTGAGCCAGCCTTCCGGCGCCTTGGGCCGGCGCAAGGTGTAGGCGGTAAACTCGCTTTGCGCCGCGTCGGGTTTGTTTTGTTCCAGCCACAAACAACCGAGATTGTAATGCGCCTCCATCAAATCACGGTCGAGCGCCAGGGCGCGCTGGTAAGCCGTCACGGCATCGGTGGGCTGGCCGGCATACTGGCAGGCCACCCCGAGATAATTCCACGCCTGCGCATTCGTGGCCAGCAGCGACGTGGCGGTCTTGAATTGCGCCATCGCATCGGCGTAATTGCCGTGTTCCAGAAGTTTTTTGCCCTTGAGCAACGAGCGGGGACCGGACGGCGAGCAGCCCGCAATCAGCAAGGCCAGTGCCAGGAAAAACAAAAAACGAAGATGGAAAACGGCGCGCCGCCCAAAAATTCCATTCTCCATTCTCCATCCACCACGCTCGTTTTGCGCATTTTTTATGGCCAGCATCGGCGTTGGTGGTAGCATTCACACCCAAAAGTGTCAAGAAACGCGCAAACTCAATTCGAACCGGCAGTCCGGCGGCTGGCCCTGGCGGTGGCCGTTGGACTGGCGTGTTTGCCGGTCCGGGCCGCTGATTCGTTTGCCGTTCATTCCACCAACGCCATCGCGCGGGTCGTCAGCGTTGAAGATGCCAACGCCATCTCCGATTTTCAGCCCGACCCAGCCCGGGTGCAGGCGATGGTGGATCGCGGTCTGACAAATTTTACCGGCCAGGCCACGGTCGCCGCCGCCTGGCACAGCCTGGTGGCCACGCAGGATGTCGTCGGCATCAAGGTGTTTTCCGCCGCCGGCATGCTCAGCGGCACGCGGCCCGCCGTCGTCGCCGCGGTGATTCACGGATTGCTCGCCGCGGGCGTGCCGCCGCAACACATTGTCATCTGGGACAAATACGAGGCCAATTTGCGCGCCGCCGGATTTTTCAAGCTCGGCGCGCAACTCGGCGTACGGGTGTCCGGCAGCGTGGAAACAGGCTACGATCCAACGAACTTTTACCAGCCGGACACCGCCCTCATCGGCAACCTGGTTTATGGGGACCTGGAATTCGGCAAGAAAGGCGAAGGCGTCGGGAAAAATTCCTTCGTCTCCCTGCTGGTCAGCCGGCAGATCACCAAAATCATCAGCATCGCGCCGCTGCTGAACCAGGAAAATGCCGGCGTGTGCGGGCATCTTTACGGCCTGGCGCTGGGCAGCGTGGACAACACGCGGCGATTTATGGACGACCCTGCCCGGCTGGCCGTCGCCGTGCCGGAAATCTACGCCCTGCCCGTGCTGGGCGACCGCGTGGCGCTGAACATCACCGACGCGCTCATCGGCCAATACGAAGGCGGTTCGCACGGACTGTTGCATTATTCCTCCGTGCTGAACCAGCTATGGTTCAGCCACGACCCGGTGGCACTCGACACGCTGGCCATCAAGGAGCTCGACCGCGAACGGCACTCACTCGATGCGCCGGAATTCAAACCGAATCTGGGTCTTTACGCCAACGCCGCCCTGCTCCAGCTCGGCGTCAACGACCCCGCGAAAATCCAGGTGCAAAAGCTGCATTGAACCGGTCGGACAAGGTTTTGCCGGTTTCAAATATTCCTGTAGGAGCCGACGAAAGGAGGCTTGGCTGGCATTTACGATTTGTGATTTACGATTTACGAAATCATTCCCCAGCTCGGGCGGCGCGTAAATCGTATATCGTAAATCGAAAATACTTCAAAACGGCCAGTTGATGCCGGCGGTAATATAAACTTGTCCCCCCAGGTTCAACCGCCCTTCCCGGCCGCCGCCGCTGATGGTGGCATCGCCCAGCGACATGTATTGCACGCCCAGGTAAAGATCGCCGTTTTGCTCCACGTGATACATCAAAGACGCGTTCACATAGCCGCCGTACACCACATCCGTCCCGTCAATCTGACCTTTGCTGGGCACACTGCTGGTGGGAACTGTATCATTATATTTCAAATTTCCCGACACGATACCAACGGCGGGACCGACCCCGGCTGACAGACCCCAATCCTCGTTTAAATCCCAATATACCGACGGTCCCAGCCGCACGGTGTAGAGCATCACGTCCAGCGTGCTCGATCCGGTTATGGTTTCCGTGGAAGTATTGGTGCTGCTGCCGGTCGGAAGATAGACGATGGTCGGTTCACCTTGCCGGTTGAAGCCGCCCTGGTACGGCGCACCGGGAATAACAACGCCGCCCGTATTAAAAGTGTAGGTTGTCTGGCTGACTGTTGCCGACATGGAACTGTTGCCGGTGATGTTGATAGGTAACAGGCCGAATCCCAATTCCCAACCGATCCGCGCTCTTCCCCAATCCCAAATATTTCCGCCATAGGCCATGTCGAATCCCGGAAACGCCGAACCGCTTTCTTCCGAGCTGCCGCTCGTGGCGTATGATGTCGTGTTTTGCATGGTCAGCGACGAACCGGATAATTGGGACGGACTGTTGTAGCCAAAATTACCGGTATGACCAAACGCGTTTCCCGAGTTGTCAGTCAGCACATAGCCGTTGTCATAAACTCCGGCGGGTTTGCTGATGTTGAATGTGCCCTTGGTGCTGAAGTTGGCGCTGATATTAAATCCGACCATGGCCCCGATGCGGAAATGGCGCGTCCAGTCATCGTTCTCGGATACCTTTTGAATCCCCCAACGATCCCAGATATCCTGGGACGACTGCATTTGAACGGCGGGTTGCGGTTGTGGTTGGGGCTGGGTGTCCGGGGGTATTACGACAGGAGCATTGGGATTTGAATTTTGGCCGGGGGCCTCTGACTGGGCCGGGGCCGCCAGGACCAAACCCGCGAAACAATACAACAGGTACCACCCCAAAAAATTCCGGGGACCAACTTTTCGGATGTGGCTGGGTAACAATGTCGCCATGGTCGTCAAGGGTTTAGAAACACGCGATAAAAGCGATTGCTGCTGTTCAGCGGCGCGCTCACCGTCGCGGGCGGGCCGTAATCAATCCATTGCGTCTGGTTCGCCGGCGCCACGATGCGCGGCATGGCCATCATGGCGTTTGTAAACCAAACGTTGTCGCTGTAAACCACCGTGTAAGTCCTGTTCGTGAGGGACGGCCATTCAATCAACATGCTGCCGATCGTCAGCGGGTTGCTGCTGTTGGTCAGTTCGACGATGCGGGTGATGCTGAGGTTCGTGCTTATCGCCACCGCCGCCGGCGGAGCCAGATTGACGTTGGTCACCGCGAACGGGTTCAATTGCGAGTTGGTGAACGGAAACCAATTCGTTGCGAAAAATTGCAGCAGCAAATTTACACTCTGGTTGGTGTTGAGTGTAGCGTCATAAACCACGAAAGGATTTCCATTGTTCGTGCCCCAGGAGTTAAACAACTGTTGTTTGGTCAGGCCCGTC
>JBEKSU010000139.1:0-9619 GCA_049516755.1 Verrucomicrobiota bacterium
GTGTCCGAAGCCGGCCTGGCCAATAGCAACGAACCGCTTCCGGCGGAAGATCCCGCTGCTCCTGCGGATGACAACGCCGACCAGGGTAAGAATCTCGTTTCGCGCGCGCTTGATTTGTTCCACCAGCTCGCTGCTCCGCCTGCCGAGGTCCGCAAACCCGACGTGGTCGCGCTCTGGAAGAAACACGTCACCGCGCGCAAGGCGGCGGTGAAGATGTTCCAGGGCAAGGTCGGCAAGGTGCTGCTCAAATTCCGTGGCAAGGCGCTGGCGAAGCTCGACGAAATCCATCTGCAAAAAGCACCTGGCGGTGCGGCCACCATCACCAAAACGATCACCGACATCATTTTCTCTGCGACGGAATTTGGCGACGCGCTGGCGACGGAACTCAATGTGCCGCTGCGCACCGTGCTCCAACAGGCCGGTGACGAATTGAACGCCGAGGTCGGCGTGGATGATCCGTGGGAATATCCACCGCAGGCCGTTCTAGAATTTCTGGCGTCACGCAAAGAGAAAATCATGGGCACGGGTGGAACGGTGTGCGACCAGCTCAACACGTCGCTCATGGAAGGCGTTGAGGCCGGCGAGACGCATGCGCAGCTCGTGGACCGCGTCAAGGCGGTCTTCACCAGCCTCAGCGATTACGAGGCGCGGCGCGTGGCAATGACAGAAGTGAACATTGCCTACAACACCGCGCGCCAGGCCGCGATTAAAAAGGCCGGCATCGAATTCAAGGCGTGGCTCTCCAGCCACGGCCCGCATGTGCGGCCTGCCCATGCGGAGGCTGAGTCCATGTACATTGACGACCCGATCCCAGTGGACGAACCGTTCGAGGTCATGGGCGAGCAGCTCATGTTCCCTGGGGACGATTCCCTGGGCGCTTCACTGGAGAACATCATCAACTGCCAGTGCATCCAGCTCGCGGCGCAGAAAAAATCCGAGGACGAAAAGTCCGTCACCTACCTCGTGTTTGGCGTGGGTGAAATGAAGTTCAAAAAAATCACATCATGAAATTCTACGATCTAAGTTTGGACCAGGTAAAACAGCAATTCGGCGCGCGGCTGCTCACGCTCAACAGCGGCAAGGCCGGTCTGCGCGGCGGATTGAAATGCACCGTCAAGGATGTTGCCGGTGATGCGCCGCAACTTGATTTCATCGCCACCGACGAAACGCTGGACCGCTACAACGAGGTGGTGAAGCTCAACGGCTGGCAGACGGACAATTACATGGCCAATCCCGTTGTGCCCGACTGCCATGACTATTCGAGCATCGCCCGGATTCTTGGCCGCACCGTCAGTCTCACCGTCACCGACCAGATGGTGAACCGCGTTGAGTTCTGCCTGGATAATCCGATGGGCGCCCTCGCTTACAAAATGGCCAAGGGCGGATTCATCAAGAGCGAGAGCGTCGGCTTCATCCCGCTCGAATGGACCACCGGCAACGAAACCAATCAGCCCGACCGCACCTACACCAAGCAGGAGCTGCTGGAAATTTCCCTGGTCGTGGTCCCCGCGAATCCCGGCGCGACCATCGGCCTGGCGTTGAAGGCTGGCGCGATTGAAAAGGCCGATCTGAAATCACTCGCCGATTTCCTGAAACAATTTTGCAGTGACCAGGCAGACCCCGCAGCCACGGCCAGCGCATCCGGCGCGGGTGTCTTTGATGCGCAGTTATTGCGAATGAGAAACGCGCTCAACGGTGTGTTGAGGCGTGCCTAAACCCGCCGGGAAATCCGGCAACCGTTAACAAATATCGAATATGAGAAAAAAACTGAAACCGTATCGTTCACTGACTTCGCTGCTCGCTGTCATCATCGGGGCATTCGCCCTGTCCATGCTGGGCATGTCACCTCTCGTCTGCGTCATGGGCGTGGGCTGCTACCAGCTCATTCAAATCAGCCGCAAAACCAGCCGCAACGGCGTGTGCTATCTGACCGCGCTGTCCGAAGAGCAGATCAAGGAATTTGAAAACATCCTCAACGAGTTCAAGGCGCTCGGTGAATTCATTCCCGGCATCAAGGCCCTCGGCGCGGTTGAAGGCGGGTTTGCCGCGCTGAAGGCATTGCCCGGCTTGTTCAAGAGCGAGCAGGCCCGCGCTGATGAACTTCACGCCCAGGTGAAAAAACTGTCCCGGCAGCTCTTTGAGAACACGCCGACCGGCGTGCGATGGGTCAATGGCCAGGCGCACGTCACGGAAGATTGCGCGAAGTACATCGGTGGCATGGCTGTCATTCGCGCTGCCAATTCCAACAAGCTCAAGGGCGCAAATGCTGAAGACATGATCGCGCGTGCGGCTGGATTCCTCGGCATGGAAGCCAAGGCGGCAATCGCGGCCACGGACATTCCGCTGCCGGTTCAGTACGCCGCGCAGATCGTGGAGCTGGTGTACGCCTACGGCCAGGCTCGCAAACTTTGCACGGTCTATCCGCTCGGCATGTCGAGCGTGAAACTGCCCCGGTTGAAAACCGGCGAACCGGCTTTCGGCTTCATTGCAGTCAGTGGCGCGGTGCCGGAAAAAGTCCCGCAGATGGAGTTCGTCACCTTCACGCCTGGCAAGTGCGGCGGCATCGTGCGCATCCCGTCTGAAATCGAAGCGGACAGCATCATCGCGGTCGGCCAGTTTGTGGCCCGCTACATCGCCCGCGAAATGTCGAAGATCGAAGACATGTGCGTCTTCATCGGCGACGGTTCGGCCACCTATAACAACATCAACGGAATTGGCGCTCAGGCCACCGCTGATGGAGGCAATGCGTTGCTGACACTCGCTGCCACCAAAACGAAACCGTCCGACATCCAACTGGGCGATGTGCGCGATCTTCGTTCCACGGTCACCGGCGCTGTGCTCCAGCGCGCTGCGTATTACGCCCATCCCACGATGGACGCCTTGTTCGTCCAGTACAACACCAGTGCCACCGTGGTGCCTTACCAGCGCAAGCCGGACGGCTCGGCCACGCTCGACGGTTTCCCGGTCATCTGGGTCAACACCATGCCGGTGTATCAAACCGTGGCCAATCCTGGCGCTTACCAGGTGTACTTCGGCGACCTCAGTTGGTGGTACTTCGGCGAGCGCATGACGATGAGCGTCGAGACCAGCCGCGAAGTGTATTTCGCCACCGACGAAACACCAACACGCTTCCCGCGCAGCCGATCCGACCGCTCGGTCAATTCAGCAACCGGAGCGCCACAAATGAGATGGGCCGGGTGTTGCCGCTCTTTTACGGCCGTCAACGGCTCGGCGCGCAGTTCATACAAGCCGTTACACAGCGCCCGTCGTCGCCGATCCAACAAGCATAGTTCGGTAGTATTAACTGCGATGCTCATATTACGCCTGACTTTGGCCTGCTCGCAACGAGTTCCCCAAAATCAATCCCTGTTCTTAACGCCTCACTTTCCGAAGCACAAGAAGATAATATGGAAGACGCTACTTTAAACATACAACCTAATGCACTCGAATTCAAAACCTAATTTTCTAAAATCCTTGGGCTGGATTTCCGTCGCAAAAACGAAAACGGTGGGGATTCTCGCCAGCAGCAACCTGCACCATGCGTTTAAGCGTGATTGACAGTTTTTTCCAACCAATCTGCATCGTCTTTATTCCCTGCCTGGTGAAAAAGCTGGAAAAAACAGATGGCGTCGGCAAACTGGATGGGTGTCGGCTTCGGGCGCTTTGAAAAGTGCATCTGCCGCAATAAAAATCGAACCCACGTGAGCAAGGTACAGACAACTCAAACCGGTGGCGTCATCGTCGAAAACTGCGGGCCGCGACGGCTGCCTTTGTATTTCATGCTCGATTTCTCCGGCTCTGCCAGTGCGGGTTTGGCTGCCGGCGCTGTGCGTCAGATGCGGGAAGTGATTACCCGGCTCCGGTCACTGGCCGAACAGAACCGGGAGGAATACAACCGAGCGCCTGTGTTCTACACGGTGATTGTGTTTCGGAGCACGGCGCTCCAGGTTCAACCCCTCGCATCACTTTGGGCATATTCCCTCGACGACCTTCGGTTGGAGGAGATCGAAACGCAAGGGACGTCCGGACTCGGGACCGCCCTGGCCGCGTTGAAGAAAAGCATCGAACACGAACTAAAAATGCCCGGTGCCGATAACGGCGATTGTACTCCGCTGGTGTTTCTGTTCTCGGACGGGTTGCCTGCCGGTGAATGGGAAGACCACTTGGAAGTATTGTCCGGCATCAAACTGTTTGTTTGCGGAATCGAACCGCCCCCGCCAGGTTCCGCCGCGTCATCTCAGCGGCGCGGACAATTCATTTCAGGTTTTCTGCCGCTGAACTGTCACATGCTAATTGGGGAGCAAATCGAGAAGGTTCGTGCCCAGTTGCGGACCTGGCAGCAAATGATTGATTACCCGACAAAATACTGATGGCGCGTGCCGGCCCTGGCAACAACTGCGCGGCATAATGAGACCTCAAGATTACATGGCGGGAGCAAAAGAAGGATGCGAATCAGCTCCACCTGAAAGTGTCTTTGGAAATGCACCCGGCGAATTACAACTACAGATCGAGCCTGGCCAATCCTGCCAGCTCGCCCTTCGCGGAGGTGAAGGCTGTGATATCCAATGGGACATCACCCAAGTGGGCAGCGGTTCACGGCGGCTTGCCGCCGGTGAGACCCAGACAATCGCGTTAACCGTTCCCCCGAAGGCCCAACCGCGCTCGCTGATCCGTGGTCAAGTGGTGATCCGGCGTGCGGATGGCACGGTGCTGAACTTGATCCCGGTGGCCGGTTGGGTCCGAAGACCTCAAACGGCAAAAAAACTGAACGGCGAGAAATGGCCGTTCCAAGCGAAGCTTCTGTTGGCGTTACTCGCCATTTGTGCGGTCACGGCGGTTGTATGGCATTGCTTCCAACACCCCACATTGGTTGTCAAGCCGGCACGGATGGATCTCGGCACGCTCTGGTACTCCCCACCAATCGGTGGCAGCATCGAGACAGCCCTTGTGTTCACCGCCGAGTGGCGAATGCCGCTGCGCAGTGGCAAGAATCCCGTGCTGGTCGCACATAAGAATCTTCACTTTATCGGCGAAACGGGGCAAGGCAACGCTCCCGAAGAAACATTTGTCTTCCCGCTTAACAATGAAGTCAACGAGGCGCGCATTCCCCTGGAATGCTACAATCTCTCCAATGAAAACGTTCGGATTAGCGGCACGATCAGTCTGCTGGTGAGCAACACCCAAGCGCGTGTATTTCCAGGCAATATCCAGTTTGGGGCGGAGTTCAAGCCAGTGAACAAACCATGAATCGTATCGACTCTCTTGCCGGGAAAGTGGTGCCGTCGGCCTCAACATGCGGCCCATGATATGATACGTACGCAAGGGCCTATTCGCCGGCGTTGACCGAAAGGGTCAGCGCATCGACGGCCGCGAACACGCCGAAGCGGCGGGTCAGGTTTTTAATTTCGAGAACAACGTCGCTCATAATCCCTCTGGAAACTATATCATTGGGACGTGGAGAAACGAATGTGGTAAATTTGCAGAGAAGAAGTCGCCTTGACGGAGTTTAGACAAGGCCAATTCAATCCTCAATGCCGCGTAACATCGCCAAAATTCCGCGTTCACCACCGGGTTTTTCTTTTTCTTATTTTTCAACCAGCGCAAATACGGGGGATGTCCTGCTTCGATGTCGCTGAAAATGTGCAACCTGCCACCCGCCAGGCACCCATTACCGGGTCAAGTGTTAAACGGGTTTGCGCTGGCTTGTTCGCCAAAGCGAGTGACGCATGGAAAAGGAGTTTCTCTTCACGTTCCCTTTGGTTTCTTTGGAAACTTGACCATGACTTGATTCATTGCATTCTCGATGGCGGCTTCATCCATCATACTCACCATCATCATTCCAAGCAAACCACCTTGGCCGGCCCTCCCCAAGCCCTTGTCCTCCCAAACCAACGTCCCGGTCTGCTTGTCAAAAATGAACAGATTAACTTCAGCATTTCCAGTGCTCCCAAATGTTATTTTACGCGACAACTCGCCGACCGCCAACGCCATCACCCACCGCGATTCTGATGGACCAATCCCCTTTACCCAATCAGGAGTGGGTTCTTTGAGGTCTTCATCGGTGATGCCCGCCACCAGATTCGTGTCCTCCAAGACGACCACCTTATAGCGCTTTTGTTGCAAGCTGCTCGCCATGTTTCGCTGGAGCCCGCCTAAATTCAGGCTAAGCTTCTTGTCCGCACGCGCATCCACCACTGGAAGGATATAGACGGCATCCATGGATTCCGGCTGAAACCCCGCCGCCGAGTGTAACGGTTGTGGCAGAGTGGTGGCGCAACCCGTCAGCAACAGAGCAGCGCTTGCAAGAGAAAGCAATAGAGAGAGTTGTTTTTTCATGGATTGTTTAGTTTTGGAGGTTAAGGGTTGAAAAAAGAAGTGTCACAACCGTCTTGAAATTGCTATTGTTCGGCTTGGCCACTTCCCGCAACAGCACAGAGTTTTCCCACAGTCGGCGGCCCGTCTGGGCATCCAACAATACGGCACGGAAATAAGACGACGATGCGCCAGAAGTAATGGCACCCGAATTAGGGTCCCACGTCCCATGAGGTCCAACTTTCACGCGGACATATTGTGCCAGCACAGCCACTGACTCATTGGTTGATGCCAAGCCTAGAATATAATGAATCGCTTGGGGGTCTGGATTTACGCGGACAAGATGGTTTGCCGACGCGCTGGCTTGCTCGGCCAAAACTTTTTGTTCCGCTGACAGGCTGCTCTCGCGCGGGCAGGCCACTTCATGAAGGCCTTTACTATCAAGGATGGAAACAGCTTGCTCGGCCAAGGCTGCGACCAGCGCGGGACCACCGTGATCGGATGAATCGAGCGTCACTTCAGTGCGAGTATCTTCATATACCACCTTCGGGGTGAGTACCCACACCCTGGTTGATGCAGGCACGACGCTGGGTGTTGCGGCGGAAGCATCGCCGGTTCCCCCGCCGGTCTGGGTAATATTGCTATTAATCGTACAGCCTGCGATTAACACAACCAATGCCAAGACTGTCGAAAAACACATTAAAGCCGGCAAACCACGCTTATTGTTTTTCATTGTGTCAGATTTGATTGCAAGCTGATCCCGTCGGACATCATAACTACTGCACTTGGCTGAGTAAATGTAGATTCCAAAACGCCAAAGATTTTAGCTGACATTTCCCATTTGGTTTCTGATCCACGACCAGCGTGGGCTTTTTCGTGATTTTCTGCCTGCTCCACAGATTTGCAAGGACTTTTTCCAGTCCGCCCGCTGTTTTTCTCTGGGAAAGGAAGCGCTGCGTTGCCATTGGTGCCTTTTCACACGCTTTTCCACCCCACACAAAGACACCTCCGTAGTTTTCGGTGGTCCCCGGCGATTGTTGAGTTTAGAAAACTAATATTATTCAGTTGCATCGATTTGCAGTGAATTGCGTTTCTGGCTTGTTTGCAATGGGTTGTACAAAACTATCATAAACTCATTGCAACTCACTTTAACCTGTCAGGACCGAAAAAACGGCCCAGAAACGGCCCAGAAAACGGGATTCATTCACCAACAACACCGCAAACGCGCAGCCGTGCGCTTCCTGTCCAAGACTCACGTCGCTTTCTTATTCTTGTAGAGAATCACTCGTTTGGGAACTGCGTAATTCGCGATCCCGACTACGGACGATGATAGATTGTGCGCCAACCACGCAAAGCAGCCGCCATGTGCCGTATGCTCTTGGTTTGTAAAACTCGAGTGAATGAATGCGACGAGGAATCCTGAAGATCAGCCAAGTCGAAGCAGCGTCGGTTGACGAGAGCGAAGAGAAAAACTCAAAAACGCAGAACAAAACAAACGCTGTCCGACCGAAACAACGGATGACTGTCGGCGTATGAACCCAAAAATGAACAACCTTGTTTGTGCTCTTGGTTCGAGGCAAGGTGCATGGCATTTCAACTTTTCGGCTCTGCTATTGAAAGTTGTTGTTGATTCTGCAACCATAACCCCGTGGGCCTGTAGCTCAATTGGTTAGAGCAGAGCACTCATAATGCTTTGGTTCTCGGTTCGAGTCCGAGCAGGCCCACCAATCCAACCATAATTTCGTTTCCCTGCGCCTCCATCCATCGCTCAATTTGGAAAATGACAGATTGTGCGGCAGACACGCCGACGAAGTCGCAATGGGTTGTAGGCTGTTGACTCGTGAAGCTTGAGTTTATGAATGCGACAACAATCCATGAATGTCAGACCCTTGACGTAAAGAGCAGCGCAATTGAATTGGGTGTTTGCGAAGAAACGGTGCGGCGTCTCGTTCGCCGCAAGGTGTTGCGGAGATTGCCAGGGCTGCGGCACATTCTAATTTCAAAGGCCGAAGTCCAACGGTATTTGGAGACGGGAGAGGGGGCTGTTCCAGTGAAAACACTCTCAAAAAACGGCCCAGAAACGGCCCAGAAGAAATCTCCACTTTTGTAAGTATCTTGTTATTAATAGGATAACTGCATTCGACCAAGACATTATGAGTCGCTTGCTCTAACCAACTGAGCTACGGGCCCAAACCGAAACCATTTTGCGCCGGGCCGCAGGCGCATCCAAGTTTATTCCGCCAGCTGCTTCACTTTCCGGCCGCTGAAACCGCCGCGTTGCGCTCCTGTAACGATCTTTGGAGATATTGGTCCTCCGGAGCTTCGAGCCAGGCAGTGTACCAAATATCGCCCAGCATCTGGCCGGCCTTGACGAGCTGGCCATCGAGGAACGCGCGGCCTTCCAGCCCCTTCTCTCCTTCGCCCGTAAGCTTGCCCTCTTTCTCCAGTTTATAAAGCGGTTCGACCAGCTTGTTTTGTTCGACGATATAGCTCACGACATCGCGGAACATGCCGTCCGGCTCACCTGCATTTTTGATGCGCTCGGCGGGATGAATTTTCCCCACCAGCTTCCTGACGTCGATCCCGCCGGTCTGGTGAAAGTATCCCCCGTCAATCCACGGGTGAAATTTCAGGCTGGTCGTGTAACCGTGCGGATTATCGCCCACCCAGCCGTTGAAATGCATCGTCGTGTGCAGCGGCTGCGAACCGTCGCCGACGTAATGTCCCATCACCCCCATGACATAGACGATGTTGGCCTCGGCATTGGCGATTTCCTCCGGCGTGCCGCCGTATTTTTGAAACGTCTTCAGGTAGCTGAAACAGGACTTCAGCTTTTCGTAATTTTCCGTGATGGCCCAGGGAAGGAACCCGCTCAATTCGCGCGTGTGGTCGGCATCCCTGGCCGGATCAATGGGCGGAAATTTGTCCGGATGCGCCGCCCGTTCCCGGGCGATGATGGCGACAAAATCGTAACGCATCAGCGGCAGCGTTTCCGGCGTCAGGACGTAAAGGTTCAAATCCTCCAAATCAATATAATGGTCCGGCCCGTTGACATGTTTCAACGGCAAGTCGCCCACGTTCCGCCAGCGATCCGGCTCGCCCGCCAGAAACGCAATGCGGTTCTTCTTCACAGCCGTCAACTTGAACCCGCCGAAATCCGCCGGCAACGACGCCAGCGCCAGTTCATTGATGGCGTGATGCCCTTCGTAATCCCACGCCCCGGTATTGAAAGTCAGCGCGCCCAGCACCGCTGCAACTGCAAGTGATTTTTTATACATAATTGAATCTTTGATGCATTCAAGACTAA
>JBEKSU010000140.1:0-9605 GCA_049516755.1 Verrucomicrobiota bacterium
ATGCGGATTGCCGGACGGGTTCGCAAATATTTCCCCCTCGCTCCGGCCCACGAGCGTCTGGGGCCCCTTCAGCGCCACCCAGCAATTGCCGTAGCGCCGCGAGATTTCGCGCACCGCATGCGGACGGTTCGACTGGACCTGCTTGTTGGTCGTGTTCAGCAACCGCGCCGCCTCGCCGGGATGCGGCGTGACGATGCGGATGGCGTTTTTGGCCGTCGGCCCCATTGGCAGCCAGTCCAGCGTGCTGGCGTCCACGACGACCGGCAACAGCGAGTCGCGCCACAGCCGCCGCGTGTTGTGCGACATGACATCGAACAAACCGGGCGCCGCCAGGCCGGGGCCGACCAGGATTGCGCTCACCGTGTCGGGCAGTTTCAGGTCGGGCGTCCACAGGTTCACCATGGCCGCCTGCAATTGTGCCGCCACCGCGTGATAAACGGATTCGTGGGTGTAAAGCGTGATCAGGCCGGGCTGCGCGCGTTGTGCGGCGCGCGCGGCCATGACCGCCGCGCCGTGATATCCAAAACTGCCCGCAATGATCCCCAAATGCCCAAACGTGCCCTTGTGCCCGGTCGAGGAACGGCCCGGCGGAAAATCTTTAAAATCTTCGGGCATTGTCCAATTCATCTCGCTCTGGTGCGGACACGGAACCAGGCCCACGTCGTCCGCGACCTCGAGCCGGCCGACGAACGGCCACGCGCTCTGCGCCAGCAAACCGGTCTTGGGCGCGCCGATGGCCAGCGTGACCGCCGCTTCAATCGCCCTGCCCGGCGATGAGGGTTCGCCGGTGTCGGCATTTAAGCCAGAGGGCACGTCCACCGCCAGGACCGGAATTTTCGACCCGTTGACCGCCTTGATGATTTTTCCCCAGTCGTCGGTCAGCGGCCGGTCAAGCCCGATGCCAAACAAACCGTCAATGACCAGCGCCGGCTTTTGAAACAGCGCCTGTTCGAGTGCCGGCAGACCGCTTTCGGGTACGGTGAGGTCGAGGTTTTCCACACGCCGTCCGGTCAAAAATTCCCGCGCGGCGCGGGCGTCGTCGCCGTTGTGGCCCTTGCCGGCAAGGATCAAAATCGCGTCGTCGGGCCGCGTGAGTTGCAGCGCGCGTTGCGCGATTTTCCAGCCCACGCGGCGGATGACCTCGGCCTCGGTCTGGCCGGTCTCCCACGTGGCCCGTTCCCATTCGCGCATTTGGGCGATGCTGATGACCGGGAGTGACATGGCGCGAGCCTAGCAAAACTTCACGCCGGGGCGAAAGCGGAAAACCGCGAAAACCGCCGTTTTAGCGTGTTGCCGAGGTCATTTCCTGCATTTGTCGGAAAGCCGGCCGGAATCCGCCGGCGCGTTCGTCAGCTTCGTCACCCAATTGTCACAGGGTTGTCACCGAATCGAAATTGTGCAACCATGGCGCGCGTGATATGCAACCAAGGGTGAAACCGCGAATACTGGTGGTGGATGACGAACCGGAAGCGGTTGAACTCGTCGAGTTCAACCTCAAGCAGGCCGGTTATGCGGTCATGACGGCGGCGGACGGCGCGGAGGCGCTCAAAAAGACCCGGTCGCAAACACCGGATCTGATCGTGCTCGACGTGATGCTGCCGGAAATGGACGGGTTTGAGATTTGCAAGTCGCTGCGGCTCGACCCGGCCACTGCCAAGGTTCCCGTCATCATGCTCACGGCCAAGGCGGCGGAGATTGACCGCGTGCTCGGCCTGGAACTGGGCGCGGATGATTACCTGACCAAGCCGTTCAGCCCGCGCGAACTCCTGCTCCGCATCAAAAACATCCTTTCGCGCGGCGAGCCCGGGGAAAAACCGCGCGACCAGATGCGGTTCGGGGACCTGCTGATTGACGTGCCGCGGCATCTGGCCGCCTGGAAGGGCCGGCCGTTTGAATTGACGGCCACCGAGTTCAAGCTGCTCACCACCCTCGCGCAACGCTCCGGGCGCGTCCAGTCCCGAGACGCTTTGCTTCGGGACGTGTGGGAATACGACAGCCTCATTGACACGCGCACCGTGGACACGCATATGCGCCGCCTCCGCGAAAAGCTCGGCCCGGCCTCAAAGCATCTGGACACCGTCCGCGGCGTCGGGTACCGCTTTGTGGAGTGAAACGGAAACATCCAACGCCCAACTGTCAGCAGCCGGGATTTATTGGATGTTCGGCGTTGAATGTTAAATGTTGGATGTTTTTTTATTTTCAATTTTTCTCCTCATGTGGCCGTTCCTGACCATCGCCGTCGCCGTCGCCGCAGCCATCGGAGTCCACTTCTGGTGGCGGCGCAAATTCCTTCATCAACGGCGGCAGGTGCAGGCGGAAATGGAGGATCTCCAGCGGCGGCACCAGCAGACGACAATTGACGCCAAGGCCCAGCAACAGGTCCTGTTCAACAGCATGCTGGAGGGGTTGCTGTTGCTCGATCGTAACCGCCGGATTTACCTCGCCAACCGCGCATTCAAAAATCTTTTCGGCCTGAAAACCGAGTTGCGCGGCAAAACCGTCATGGAAGCCTTGCGCGTGCATGAACTCGCGACGCTCGTCGAGCGGGTCGAAAGCGACGGGCAGGTTTTTGATTACGAACTGAAGCTGCCGGAATTGAGCGAACGCTGGCTGCAGGTCAATGCCGCCGCCATCTCCAACTCCGCCGGCGAACGCGAAGGCACCATCCTCGTCTTTCACGACCTGACCCGGCTCAAGCAACTGGAACGCACCCGCGAGGAGTTTGTCGCCAACGTCAGCCACGAGCTGCGCACGCCGCTCTCGCTCATCAAGGGCTACGTCGAAACCCTGCTCGACGGCGCCCGAAACGACCCCGAGGTCGCCGAACGCTTTCTCAAAATCATCGAGCGCAACGCCAGCCGGCTCGACCTGCTCATCCAGGATTTGCTCGCCATTTCCGCGCTGGAATCCGGACGCATCAAATTGAATCTGCAGCCCGTCCCGCTGCGTCCGCTCGCCGACAAGGTCCTGGCCGACCTCAAAACGCGCACCAATGCGAAGGACGTGAAACTCGTCAACGATCTGCCCGAACTCACCGCACTGGCGGACGCGAACCGGCTCGAACAGGTCTTCGCCAACCTCGTGGACAATGCCATCAAATACGGCCGCGCGGATGGCTCGGTCATCGTCGGCGGCAAAAAAACCGGGGACGGGAAAATTGAGATTTTTGTGCAGGATGACGGGCCGGGCATTCCGCCCGAAGCGCTCGACCGCATCTTCGAGCGGTTCTACCGCGTGGACAAGGCGCGGTCGCGCGAGCAGGGCGGCACCGGTCTGGGTCTGTCCATCGTCAAGCACATCGTGCAAAACCACGGCGGCAAGGTCTGGGTGAAAAGCGAGCCCGGCAAGGGCGCGGCGTTTTTCTTCACGCTGCCGGCGGCAACCAAAAATCCAGCCCCGGATTAAACACGGATAATTTCCATTTTCAAAATCCGGCGCGACAAGTCAGCCCTTGCCGCCATGGTGATTCAAAGTTATTGTTTGGTCATGTTGGATTGGAGCAAATGTGCCGCGGTGGAACGCATCGCCGGAAAAGTCAGCGGCGCGTGGCTGTTCAAGGGCACGCGCGTGCCGGTGGCGGCGTTGTTTGAGAATCTTGAAGATGGCGCGACGGTGGATGATTTTCTCGAATGGTTTCCCGGCGTGGCCCGCGAACAGGTCGAAGCTGTGCTGGAACACGCCGAACAAAGCCTTGCCGCAGCGTAGCCGCGCGCATGAAAATTCTTTTCGATCACGGCACGCCTGCGCCCTTGCGCCGTCAACTGGCCAACCATGAAATTTCCACGGCTTATGAAATGGCCTGGGCAAAATTGAGCAACGGCGATTTGCTGGCCGCAGCGGAAAAATCCTTCGACGTTTTCATCACCACCGATCAGAATCTGCGTTACCAGCAAAATCTTGCCGGGAGACGGCTGGCGATTCTGGTTTTGCCAACCACCAGCTGGCCGGAAATTCAAAAACACACGAACCAGGTCGCTGACAGTGTGAACGCGCTCAAGCCGGGAGATTTTATCGAATTGAGTTTCTAAGCAAAAGATTGCCCGGCAAGGACGCGGCGTTTTTCTTCACGCTGCCGGCAGAAAACAACTCCGTCCGAGACCTCTGCAAAGCTGGCGTAGCGGCTTTTGGCAAAAAGCGGCGTGATTTCTGAAATGAAAATTCTCGACAGAAAGATTTGAAAGCATAGAACTAAATTAACAAAATGAATGGCGATAACATTCCTACCGCCAAGAAACCGCTCCACAGGAAAATTTTTCTGTTGGCGAATCGGTTTATGTTTGCAATTTCACGCAAACATAATCGAAATGATGTTAAAGTTGCGATGCTGTCTCCTGGCAAGAACTATCCAGCGGCTTCTTTAAAAATCGATCAGGCACTTAACCTCATATCGAAATATGATCCTCGACGTTACCTTCAAATCAGGCGCGATGTAAAAAAGATATGGATTTCCGCTACGCCTGGATATTGCGCCAATTGGATGGATGAACTTCAAATGTGCACTATAGATAGTAATTATTTTTATCGGGACAATGTCTCGGCTTCCGAAATAGCGTTAACCATTATTCATGAATCTACACACGCTCGTTTGTGCAAACTCAAAATTGAATATACCGAAGATATACGCGACCGAGTTGAGCGGGTTTGCATCAAATCGGAAATTGCTTTTGCCAAACGATTGCCTGACGGACAGAAATTTGTAGAAATGGTTGAATCAAAATTACAGATACCTAAAAGCTATTGGACAGATACCCAATTTCAGCAGCGCGATCTAGATGCATTTGCCGAACTTTGCGAAAAGAACTGGCTGGCTCGTATTTTTTATCCCATTGCCAAACGTAGGTTGGATAAGAGAAATGCGCGCTTGCAATCGCGCGAGACAGATTAGCGCGCGACCAAAACTCGCGCGAGATTTCGATTCAGCCGACGAGTAAGTTAGTCAACGAAAAACCTTGGTCGGCAGGCAGGTGGGTTTTATAGTTCCGCAATGGTTCACGTTGGCATTGGCTACGACGTTCACGCGCTGGTCGCGGGACGCAAACTCATCCTCGGCGGCGTCGAGATTCCGCATGCCCGGGGCCTGGACGGCCACTCGGACGCGGACGCGCTCATGCACGCGATTTGCGACGCGCTGCTCGGCGCGCTCGGCGAGCCGGACATCGGCCATTTTTTCCCGAACACCGACCCGCGCTGGAAAGGCGCGCCCAGCAAGGTGTTCTTGCAGGAAGCCGCCGCGCAGGTTGCCAAACGCAAAGGCAAAATCGTGAACGTGGACGCGACGGTCATCGCGCAGGAGCCGAAAATTTACCCGCATATCCGCGAAATGAAGGCCCGCATTGCCGGGGCCTTGGGCGTCAATATCCAGCTCATCGGCATCAAGGCGACCACCAACGAACACCTGGGTTTCGTTGGCCGCGAGGAAGGCATTGCCGCGATGGCAGTGGCGGGCGTGGACCTGCCCTGATCGATCCGCGTGAATTCACCCTCCCCAACCCCGGATGAGGATTCAACCGTCAAATCACCTTCGTCCAACCGGAGCCTGACGATTTTTCTGGGTCTGGCCCTGGCGGCCGTCACCCTGGCCCTTTTCTGGCCGGCCACCGGCTACGGCTTTGTCGTCATGGATGACGACCAGTATGTTTATGAAAATCCCGGCGTGCCCCTGGGATTGACCCTGGCCGGGGTGAAATGGGCCTTCACCACCGTCCACAACGGTTACTGGCTTCCGTTGACGTGGATTTCATTCATGTTCGATTATTCCTGGAACGGGATGTTTGCGGGGGGCTACCACCTGACCAACATCATTCTGCACACACTCAACACCCTTCTGCTGTTCCTGCTGCTGAAGCGCATGACCCGGGCGCTCTGGCCCAGCGCCCTGGTTGCCGCATTGTTCGCCTGGCATCCGCTGCGTTTGGAATCCGTGGCCTGGGTGACCGAACGCAAGGACGTCTTGAGCACTTTCTTTCTCCTGTTGACGCTCCTGGCGTATTTGTATTACGTGACAAAACCGGGCGCCGGAAGATTCATCCTGTCGCTCGTTTTTTTCGTCCTGGGACTGCTGGCCAAGCCGATACTGGTCACGGTGCCATTCATGTTGCTGCTGCTGGATTTCTGGCCGCTGAAAAGATTGCCGCCGGCGGCAGCGGCATCCGGCCGGGTGCCGGCGCCAAAGGCCTGGCTCAAGGTGCTGGCGGAAAAAATCCCCTTCCTGATCTTCTCGCTCGCGGCGGGGGTGGTCACGGTAATCACCCAACACCTGGCCGGCGGGGTCATGTCACTGACGAAAGTGCCTTTTTCATTGCGCGTGGCCAACGCGATTGTGTCCTACGCCGATTACTTGTGGATGATGCTCTGCCCGGTCAACCTTTGCGCCTACTATCCCTTGCCGGATCGGATTCCGGCGTGGACCGTGATGGCTTCCATCCTGGCGCTCGCCGGTATCAGCTTCCTGGTTTTTCGCCGGGGCCGGCAATCGCCTTGGTTGATCACCGGCTGGTTGTGGTATCTGGCCGTCCTTTTCCCGGTCAGCGGACTGCTTCAGGCTGGCGGCGTGGCCCTGGCGGATCGGTTTACCTACGTGCCCTTGATCGGCATCTTCATCATGGCGGCCTGGAGTGCCGCTGACTGGCTGGCGCTCCGGCCATCGGCCCAGCCCTGGGGTTTTGCCGCCTTCGGCCTTTTGTTGGTTTTATGTGTGATGGACACCCGAAGCCAGCTGCCGAACTGGCACGATGGCATTTCCTTGTTCACGCGCGTGGTGGCGGTGACCCGGGAGAACGCTTTCGCCGAAAACAATCTGGGTGTGGCCTTGTCCAATGCCGGCAGGGGAAATGAAGCGGTCCTTCATTATCGGGAGGCGTTGCGCATCCGGCCGTATTACGAGAAGGCACACTATAACCTGGGCGTTGAACTCGCCGCCCAGGGCAAACCAGCCGCGGCCGCCGGACATTTTTTCCTGCTGTTGAAATACGAGCCCGACAACGAAAAACTGCGCAACAATCTCGGCGCGGTCCTGATCCAGGAAGGCAGGCTGGCTGACGCCATCGAACAGTTCCGGCAGGCCATTAAAATCAAACCGGATTACGCCAGGCCCTATCTTAATTATGCTGTCGCCTTGCAAAAGCTGGGCCAAAACGGGCCGGCATGCACCAACTTCATGCTGGCCCTGCAACTGGAACCGGATTGGCCGCAGGCGCTGAACCAAACCGCCCTTTTTCTCGCCACCTGTCCCGACACAAAATGGCGCAACCCGGCGGAAGCCATCAAACTGGCTCTGCGCGCGAATGAAATTTCGCAGCGCGAAATTCCCGCCTATCTCCGGACGCTGGCAGCGGCCTACGCCGGCAATGGAAATTTTTACAATGCCGTGTCCACCGCCGATCTGGCCGAGCAAAAGGCGCGGGCCGGCAACCTCAAACAATTGACGGAGCAAATTACGGAGGAATTGAAGGCCTACCGGGACGGCCGGATCCCACCAATGGAAGAAGAAATCCCCGCCACTTACGAAACCCAACACTGAGGCCGCGGAACGGCGGCCAATCGAGAACCAATCTATGCCCAAAGCTGAAATCAGTTGGAAACGGGTGACCGATGACGGCGTGAAACTTCAGGTCAATGCCCGGCGCGTGAGCCGTGAATGGCGGTTCTTTCAGCGCGAAAAGCGTTTTGACCAATGGCAGCCCGTGCCGGAACCGCCCTTGGAGGACTGGCTCGCCTTGCTCGACGCGGTGCAACGGCTCATCACCCGCCGCCGCTTGCAACCGGAACATGAGGAACGCCTGCGCCGCCGCATCCGCGAGCGCTTTCCCGAGGTGAAGATTTAATGTGCGGGTGGTCCGGGTGAATTCAGTCGTGCCCGGAATATCAATCACCACAACTGATGCATTCTTCGGGCGCCTGCCTTAAAATGGCACGTTACCGTCCTGTAATCACTGCCCCCAAATCAAAAGAAATCGCATCAAAGATACGACCCCCAGGACCAAGCCAACCACAATCACGGAACCAAAAGTGTCAATTTCGGCCTTCAATGCATGATTGATAGGGGTTACCGTGTTGATCAGATAGTAAACGCCACTTCGATTCACTTTACCCATATCCAGTCTCATACCACCCCTTGAGCTTAAACCGGGCCAGAATCTTGAGAACGTTGCAACCCGGCTGTTGACAACAGATTATAGAGATTGAGATTCGTTTTTCCCTGACAAATCAACCCTGTCCCCTTACAGTGACGCCGATGGCCAGAATGCCTTTGATTATTGTTTCGTCGAGCATCGAAAAACGGGGTGTCGAATTTCATGACCTGTCCGTCAGCCTGTCCGTCAAATACGATTATGCCGTGCTCCAGGCCGGCGGCATCCCCGTCACCACGCCAACCACCACCGACCGGCAGCTGCTCGCGGAAATCGTCCGCCGCGCGGACGGCGTGATGCTGACCGGCGGTGACGACATCAATCCCGACCTCTACGACAAACACCTGCCGCCGGCCGTCCACAAAACCGTCAGCCCGACGCCCGATGGCGGCGGGCGGGATTTGCGCGAGCTGATTTTAATTGACGAAATTTTTCGCCAGCATAAACCGCTCCTGGCAATTTGCCGCGGGCATCAATTGCTGAACCTCGCGCTCGGCGGCCGGCTGATTGCCGACATCCGCCGCCAGGTGCCCGGCGCGCTGAACCATCAGCGTATGGACAAAGCCGGTGAATTAGTGCATGAAGTGCCGTTGACAACCGGTTCATTACTGGCCAAGATGGTGGGGAAGCGGATTTTGGGTGTGAACAGTTCGCATCATCAGGCCGTTTTGAAACCGGCGGAACCGTTGACGGCCGTGGCGCGAACGCGGGATGGAATAGTGGAAGCGATGGAATTGAAGCCGGGCGCGGCGCGGGCATTGCCGTTTTTGCTGAGTGTGCAATTTCATCCGGAACGGTTGAGTGAACGATATGCCGAACACCGGGCGATTTTTCGCCGGTTTGTTGAAGCATGCAGTCGGAGAATCCAAACATGAAAGCCAAAATTCTCATCGTGGACGACGAGGCGGACTTGAGGAATTTACTCACCTCGGTGCTCGAAGATAATTACGAAGTCGCCCAGGCCAACAACGGCGCGGCGCTGCAGAAGGCCTTCGCCCAGCCCCCGCCCGACGTGGTGCTGCTCGACGTGAAATTGCCGGATGCCGACGGCCTGGAACTGCTGCCGCAAATCAAAAAACGCTGGCCCGACACCGAGGTCATCGTGCTCACCGGACACGGCACCATCAGCATGGCCGTGGAAGCCGGTCGCGGCGGCGCCTATAACTTCCTCTCCAAGCCGTTCGAAAACGAAAAGCTGATGGCCGATGTCAAGTGCGCCATCGAACGCAAGGAGCAAAACCAGGAAAACAGCACGCTCCGGCGCGCGCTCGAAACCATGAGCGGCACCGCCTCGCCCATCTTCCGCAGCGCCGCCATGCAGGAAGTCGTCCGCACCATCGAACGCATCGCCCCCAGCGACGTCACCGTGCTTATCACCGGCGAGAGCGGCACCGGCAAGGAAGTCATCGCCGACCTCCTCCACACGCTCAGCCCCCGCAGCAAAAACAAAATCATCAAAATCAATTGCGCCGCCCT
>JBEKSU010000141.1:0-9561 GCA_049516755.1 Verrucomicrobiota bacterium
CGCCCGGTCGTAGGTGCGCGGATACACCTTGTCGGCTGTGGTGGAAGGATAGGCTTGGTCACCTGTGCTGGCAGGTTTATCAGCAGTGGCGGCAGGATAAGGAGCTGAAGCAACCGGCCGGGCAGCGGCCAGTTCCTCGGCCGTCCAGCCGGGATATTCGCCATACGTTGCGCCATAGGTTGTCACCACGCCCGAACCGGTTGTGGTTGTCACCGGTTGAGCGGGCGGCGGCGCCGGTTGCGAAGAGGCAACCTCTGACTGGGCGGCAACATTGGTTGTGGTTGCCGCCGGTTGAGCGGTTGCCGCCACCGGCGGTGGGGTTGCCACGCGGGGTTGCACCAGGCCAAGCAGTTCGGCTTCCGACGCGTGCGAGTTTGCCAGGTCATTGTCATTGTAAACCGACACCCACCATCCGCCATACGAGCCCCATTCACCCGGCAGAATGGTTTCAAACGTCATGCCCCCTTTTTTCTCCAGGTCCTTCTGGTTCAGGTTCAAGGCGCGGATCATTTTCCGGTCGTCGGCGTTCGCCAGCACGGAGCAAATAAAATTTACGCAGTTGCTTTTGGCCCCGGTGCTCTGACTGAGATAGCTCATGGCCCCGATCTGGATGCCGGCCGGCCGGTTCAGGTCGCCGAAGACGTTGATTTCGTAGCCGCCGGAAGCGCAGCGAAAAGAGATGTAGGGAACATTGCCCCAAACTCCGTGGTTAATGACCGCGGCCGGAACCTGTTTCAATCCCTGTGCCCATCCGTTGTTGGCGAGCAAGGAAACAATCTGGGCCCAATCGGGGATACGTTGTCCGTTGTTGGATGCATGGGGGGCGGCGGCCGCTTCTTTCTTCACATCCCGGACCGAGGCCGGCGGAAAACGGAAAGTGCCGGATTCCATTTGCAGGAGAACGCCGTCGCCATCCTGTTGCAGGACATTGCCGGTGATCACCGTCCCGGTTTGCAGAATGACCACATCGGCTTTGAGTGAAGGCTGGAGGAATAATCCGAAACCGGCCAGGGCCAGAAATCCGAATATCCTGCCTAAGTGTGTTTGCTGTTTCTTTTGCATAACGCGTTCTTTCCATGTGCAGTTGGGCGACCGCCAGACATGATCTGGAAAATTGCGGCCTCCCACGGTTTGGTTGATTTCAATTTGTTGTCTTGATGGTAAATTCGCAGGCCGTGGGGCGAAAGGATTGAACTCCGATAAATCGCGAGTGGACAGGAGGCAACAGAGGAAACAGAGAATGATTCTTTTCTCTTCGTTCCCTCCGTTCGCTCCTGTTCAACAGCCTTTTATGTTCGGTTCGTGATCGAATCATTTGATCCAGCCCTGTTCCTGGAATCGTTGCTTGAGCGCCTTGGCGATTTCCCTGGCGGTCGCCTCGGCCCGGCCCTTGACCTTGTTGCGACCGCTGGCTTCCCCGTACACTTTCATCCCGCTGCCGATGATGAGTCCCGCCGGATTGGCGGTGGCAATGAAGGTGACGGCCCCCAATCCCGTTGCCACCCCCGGAGTCTTATTGCCGCCGGAATCCATGGTGCTGGATCCGAGTTTGCGCAGGCCCTGGCCCGTCATCTGGCAGACTTCCACGGCCGTTTTTAACTCGGATGCGCCGTAGCCGAACCCGATGGTGACACGCTTGGCGGTGCTGCCCTCGTTGATGGAAAGAAGACAGCCCCGGATCACCAGGTCGTTGAGCTGCGGTTTTGTTTCCGCCGTCGCCCGCTGGGCCGGCATTCCCAGGCCATGAATCCGTCCCACCAGTTCCGCGGCAATCTCCGCGCCCAAAAGCCGGCCCGACGCAATCTGCCCGTTGGTCTGGGTCGTGGCGTCCCCGGAATACTGGCCGGCCAGCGCAGAGTCTGCCGGCACCTCGGCGGCCGTGGCGGCGAAGTCATACACCAGGATGTTGCCGGGCCACGGAAGCGGTCCGGTGACAACGGTTTCCTGGCTGGTGACCTTGGTCGAAGCGCACCCGGTGGTAACGAGCAGGGCAAACAGGCACGGGACGATGATCGCCAGTTTGGTTTTCAAAACTTTAACAGGAGGCAACTCCGATAAACTCCGATGAATCGCGAGCAGGTCGCGAGCAGGCAGAGGAAACAGAGAATGATTCTTTTCTCTCCGTTCCCTCCGTTTGCTCCTGTTCAACAGCCTTTTTGTCCGGGTCACCATCCAATCAATTAATCCAGCCCTGTTCCTGGAATCTGACCTTGAGCTGGTCGGCAATTTCCTTGGCGGTGGCCTTGGCCCGGCCTTCCACCGTGCTGCTGCCGCTTTCCTCGCCATACACATGCATCCCGCCGCTGACGATGAGTCCCGCCGGATTGCCCGTGACCAGAAGGCCGGCGAGCCCCACGCCCGCTCCCGGGGATTTGCCGCCCCCGGCATTAACGGTGCCGAACCCGAGTTTGCGCAGCCCGGTGGCCGTCATCTCGAAGCCTTCCACCGCCGTTTTCATCTCGGACGCCCCCGAACCGAAGCCAATGGCGACGCGCTTGGCAGCGTTGCCCTCCCGGACGGAGACGAGATAACCCCGGATCACCAGGTCGTTGAGCTGCGGTTGCGTTCCCGCCGAAGCCACCTCGGCCGGCATTCCCAGGGCGCGGATTTGTTCGACCAGTTGCGTGGCAATTTGAGCGCCCAACTTCCGCCCTTCGGCAATGTCCTCGTCGGTTTGAGGCGTGGTGTCCACGTCCGGCCGGTTGGCCAGCGTGGAATTGGCCGGCAGATCGTTCGGGGTGGCGGCAAAGTCATACACCCAGATGTTGCCGGGCCGCGGGATCGGACCGGTCACGAGCTGCTCCTGGTTGGTGACATTGGTCGAGGCGCAGCCGGCCAAAATGCCGGCGGCAAATCCAGCGAGGCACAGACGGAGCACGGTTTTTTTGAGATTAATTTGTGTATTCATGTTTGTCTTTTCCCTTTCGTTGTTTGTTTCCAAATACAATGAACCAGGGCGCGTGGCAAATGGAGAATTGAATCTTCCGCCGCTGGCGCCGTTTGCTCCGGTTGAAAATTCATTTCCCTCCGGTCGTGAATTCACGGGCCGGTCCGGCCCGGACGGGGCATCAGCGCAGCCCGTGATTTACCATCAATCAATTGATCCAGCACTGTTCCTGGAACCGTTGCTTGAGCGCATCGGCGATTTCCCTGGCGGTCTGTTTGGCCCGGCCTTCGACCTTGCTGCTGCCGCTTTCCTCGCCATATACATGCATCCCACCACTGATGATGAGTCCTGCCGGGTTTTTCGCGGCCAGGAAACCGGCCACTCCCAAAGCCGTCCCCGGTTTCTTGCTGCCGTCGGCATTGACATCGCCGGACCCGATTTTACGCAGTCCGTTCGTCGTCACCTGGAAACCTTCCACCGCCGTCTTCAATTCGGAGGCGCCGGCGCCAAATCCGATGCCGAAGCGTTTTTTGGCATCGCCCTCCTTGACGGAGATGAGATAGCCCCGGATCACCAGGTCGTTGAGCTGCGGTTTGGCGTCGGCAGTGGCCACGGCGGCGGGCATCCCGAGCTTTTGGATGTCAGCAACGAGTTCAGTGGCGATCTCCGCGCCCAATTTTTTACCCTCGGCAATCTGGTCGGGTGTCTGGGGCGTGGTGTCCAGATCCGGCTGGCCGGCCAGCGCGGAATCGGCGGGCAGATCAGCGGGAGTGGCGGCAAAGTTGTACACCCAGATCTGATTGGGCCGCGGGAGGTGCCCGGTCACGAGGATCACGCGGTTGGTAATATCGGCGGAGGCGCTCCCAACGCCAACTACCAGCGCGAACAGACATGCGAAAAGGGTGGCATGGTTCAAATGAAGTTTTGTTTTCATAATAATCTCCCAGGTTCTGGTTTCGTTTCGACCGTGAATTCGCTGTACGCAGGATAAATTGATTCAACAGGAGGGAACAGAGGAAACAGAGACTGATTTTTTCACTCCGTTCTCTCCGTTTGCTCCTGTTCAACAAGCAACTTCATTGCTCGCTGGCAGGATTGTTCCGCCCGCCGGTCTGTGGGCTCATGAACCAAGCACGGCCGAGAAGGATCGCCAGGACCGCATGCAACCCGGCGGCCGGCCACAACAACGGCCCGACCCATTCACCGCCGAGAGCGAGATATGCAAAAAACACAGTGGCGAGCGTGTTATAGGTCAGCATGCCGAACAATGCCCGTCCGGGCCAGCAGCCTACACCCAAGGCGAACATCCGATGGGCGAGGGAGAACATCAGCGTCAATTCCGACGTGCTATTCCCTCTCAAATGGGCAAGCAGAGAATACAGGGACCTTCAAACAGAAACGGGCTGGTCCGTGACGGACCAGCCCGCGTGGTTCACAATCGAAACGACCGTTACTCGGCCATCTTGTTGTTGCGCGTCGCTTCTTCGAGTTTCTGGATGTCCGCGGGCGACAGTTGCGGGCGGTCCACCTTGATGGTCAGCTTGTCGAACTTGGCGGTGAGCGGGAACGGCGGAGTGTAATCCTCGTCGTTCACTCCCGTCAGCGTGTCGGAGCCGATGTCGAAGCTTTCGTCCCATTGCAAAATCATCGGCAGGGTGTGTTCCATGGTTTGCGTGGCGACTTCCTTGCCGTCCACCTTGAGCGTGCCGGTGGCGGACCGGCCGAGGCCGCTCATGTTGTTGAAGACGAGCGTGCCCAGGCCGAGGCCGTCATACTTGAAGTCGAACTCCAGCGTATGCTTGCCGGGCGCGAGCGCGTCCGGGCCTTCCCACTTGATCCGCTTGAGGTCAACCAGGTTCCAGAGGAACACCGGCTTGCCCTTGAGCAGGTAGAATCCATAGCCGGCGAATCGCCCTCCGGAGGTCACAATCATGCCCTCGGCCCCGCCTTCCGGCACTTCGATTTCCGCCGTCATGGTGAAGGAACAGTCGAGCAGGAATGGGGAATCACCCTGCGGCAGCCCGGTCATGGGCCGGGTGTAAACGAACTCGGTCCGTCCGGCGGTGATATTCGGGCGCGGCGCCACAATGCGGGCCGCCACCGAGGCATCCATCGGGAAGACTTCATACTTCTTCGCTTCCGCGATGAACATTTTTTTCAGCTCCTTCACCTTGTCCGGATACTGGCTGGCGAGGTCCTGGGACTGGCTGAAGTCCTTGTCCAGGTTGTAGAGCTGGAGGATCTGGTTGTTGAGCGGGTCGATATTGGCAGCGCCAAAGGCCTCCCACGGCGCACGGTTGACCTTGGTGCTCAACATCCAGCCGTCATGATACAAGGCCCACTGGCCCATCATTTCGAAGTATTGCGTGTGATGGCGGGACGGCGCATTGGCGTTCTTCGCGTCAAACGTGTAGGCGAAGCTCGTGCCCTCGATCGGCGCCTGCTTGATGCCGTCCACATATTCCGGGGCGGGAATGCCGCAGACCTCGAGCAGGGTGGGTACGACGTCGATGAGGTGCATGAACTGCTGCCGCAAGGCGCCCTGGTCCTTGATGTGGCCGGGCCACGAAACGCACATGCACTGGCGGATGCCGCCGAGCCGCGAGGCGTTCTGCTTGAACCAGGTGAACGGCGTGTCAAAAGCCCACGACCAGCCCGCCGACATGTGATTGTAGGTTTTTTCCGAGCCCCAGACGTCATAATATTTTGCCAACTGCACTTCGACCGGCACGGGGACTCCGTTGAAGAACGCGACTTCGTTGGGGGTGCCCAGCGGGCCGCCCTCGGCGCTGGTGCCGTTGTCGCCGTTGATATAGATGATGAGCGTGTTGTCGAGCTTGCCCATGTCCTCGACGGCCTGGATGACCCGGCCGATTTCGTAATCGTTGTAGGCCTCAAAGGCGGCGAAGACCTCGACCTGTTTGATGAAGAGCTTCTTCTCGTCGGGGGTGCAATCGTCCCAATTCTTCAAGACGTTGGTCGGCCAGGGCTCGATCTGGGTGTCCGCCGGAATCACGCCGAGCTTCTTCTGGTTTTCGAAAATCCGTTCGCGCAGCTTGTTCCAGCCATCATCGAAGAGGTGCAGATTATGGATTTTGTCGATCCATTCCTGCGTCGGCTGATGCGGGGCGTGGGTGGCGCCTGGAACATAGTAGCAGAAGAACGGTTTGCTGGGATCAATCTGGTTGAGCCGGTTCAGATAATCAATGGCGTCGTCAGCCATGGCGGTGACGAGATTCCAGGTGCCCGGCGGTTTGCCCAGGAAGGGATAGATCTGGGTCGTGTTGCGGAAGAGGTTCGGCTCCCACTGGTTGGCGTCGCCGCCGACGAACCCGTAGAAATACTCGAAGCCCATGCCGATGGGCCATTGGTCAAACGGCCCGATCGCGCTGGCCTCGAAGGCCGGCGTGTTGTGGTCCTTGCCGAACCACGAGGTGGCGTAGCCATTTTCCAGCAGGATACGGCCGATGGTCGCCTTGTCTTTCGGGATGATGCTGTTGTAACCCGGGAAACCGGTGGCCTGCTCGGAAATGACGCCGAAGCCGGCGGAATGATGGTTGCGGCCGGTAATCAGCGCGGCACGCGTCGGCGAACAGAGCGCGGTGGAATGAATGTTATTGTAGCGCAGACCGGCCTTCGCGAGCCGGTCCATCGTCGGCGTCGGGATGACGCCGCCGAACGTGCTGGGCACACCGAAACCGGAGTCGTCGGTCATGATGAGCAGGATGTTGGGTGCCTGCTTGGGTGGCACGACGCGCGGCGCCCACCAGGCCTTGGAAGTGAGGGCGTCTTCCTTGATCACGCCGCCGAACTTCGGATCGGGCGGGGGCAATTGTTTGCCGCTGATGGTGGTGGTGGCGCTGGGCGAACCCGGCTCACCGGTGGTTTGGATTTCCGCCCGAACTGACGGGGCAACGGTGCTCAACAACGTCACCGAAGCGGTCAGGCCGGTCAGGCCGTATCTCATCAGGTTGCTGCGTTTCATGATTTTTCCTTTTGGATTATTTCTGGTCGTTTCGTTTGCGCAATTTTGTTCTTTTACAGCTTTCGGTGGGGCGAGCGTACTCGCGAGCCGTCGTCGCTACGCTTTGGCGCGCCAAAGCCGGCTCGTCAGTAGCCTCGCCCCACCAAATTGTTCCACCATCATCACTTGCCACCCGCCGCTTGCCCCGCGTCTTCGACACAACGGAAGCCAAGATGGTTGCAGCCGGTGTCGAGTTCTCCCTTGCCGCGTGTGCCGGCCATGTAGCGCGTGCAATACTGGTCGGTGCACAGGAACGAGCCGCCCCGCTGGACGCGTTTCGGGACGCCCGGCTCGGACGGATCGTAAGATGACGTCGGCCCCTGCGGGTTGCGCGCCACGGCCACGCCCGCGAGTTTCAGCCGCGCATAATAATCCGGCCGATACCAGTCGCTGCACCATTGCCACACGTTGCCGGCCATGTCGTACAGGCCGTAACCGTTCGGCGGAAATGATTTCACCGGCGCGAGGCCCGCGAAGCCATCCTCGCCCGTGTCCTTGACCGGAAACGTTCCCTGCCAGGTGTTGGCCATCCATTTGCCGCCGGGCTTAAATTCATCGCCCCAGACATAAAGCTTCCCGCTCAAACCGCCGCGCGAGGCAAACTCCCATTCCGCCTCGGTCGGCAGCCGTTTGCCGGCCCATTTCGCGTAAGCCACCGCGTCGGGATAAGCGATCTGGACGACGGGATAATTTCCCTTGCCCTTGATATCGCTCTGCGGGCCGGTGGGATGACGCCAGTTGGCGCCATGCACGTAACTCCACCATTGAAAGTGATCGGTCAATGGCACCGGACCGGGTGTGGGCGTGAAGACCACCGAACCGGCCACGAGATTTTCCGGCGGCGCGGTGGGAAACTCCTCCTTCGTGGGCGCGATCTCGGCGATGGTCTTGTAGCCCGTTGCCTTGACGAACTGTTCGAACTTGTCGTTGGTCACGTCGGTGGCGTCCATCCAGAAGCCATCCACATAAACGCGGTGGATGGGCAGCGCGTCGGCGACCGTGGCCGGCGAGCAGCAGGAGGCACCGTTGCATTTTCCCTCGCTCCCCATGGAAAATTCACCGCCGGGAATCCACACCATGCCCTCTGGCGCCGGGCCGGGTGCGGGAGCCGGGTTCGGAACCGTCGGTTCAAAGGCGGATGGCGCCACATTGGTCGCGGCATCGGCACGCACCGGGACCGGTGGCACTTCTGCAGTTGGCCGGGCCAGCGCCGTCACCATCATCAGGGCGATGACCGCCGCCGTCGCCGACGCGAAGGCGGACGCCGATTTTCTCTTGCCGGTTTTAATCGGACCGGCCTTACGCCGGGTGTGAGCGGGAGATTTCACGACGATGGCCGGTTGCGGGGCAGGTTTCGGCGAAGCCTTGAGCTTGTGCACTGGGACGCTTTTCGCCCGGGGTGTGAATTCGACTTCCGCTGCCGGCTCTTCGCCGCCGGAAAGCCAGGCGATGGCTTCCTCGAAATCATTGAACGCCTGGACATTCCAGCCGCGCAGTTTGGCGATGAACGCGAACAGCCGGCTGCGATAATGCGGGTCGGAACGGTAAAGCACGGCCAGCCGTTGCCGGCGCGTGAACCCGATTTCATGGAACGTGTTCACCAGCACCGCCAGGTCGTGTGGCGAAAACACCGGCTTCGGCCCCGGACGCAGCGCCCGCAGATCCAGCAACGCCTGATTGATGCCCCGTTTCCAGCACGCCCGGGCCAGTTGTGCCAGCACCGCCTTGCTGGCCTTCAGGTCCAGCCGGCCCTGCGCTCCCAGCCGGATGAATTCCTGGGCCCGGATTACTTCAAGTTCCATTGGCATAATTTATTCAGGAGAAACCAAATTGCCCCGTCTCCGGTGCGAATGCAAACGCAGAAACGAGCGCCGGCACGAACAGAAGCTAACAGAGGAAACAGATATCTTGAAGCAGTGGTCAGTAATCAGCAGCCAGTAGTCAGTGTTCACTGATAACCGATAACTGATCACAGATAACTGAGTTCGGCTCATTTATTCTCGAACGCGAAGATCGTTTTCCAATCGTTTTTCATGCTGATGACCGTCCAGTTCTTCTCTTTGGCCTCGGCCATCAGGGCGTCGCTAAACGTGCCGATCTTTGATTCCGCGCCATATTTAAACTCACGCACGGCGTCGTCGTGATGCACCAGCATCATCAAACGCGCGCCACTGCCGGCTCCCGTCCACTCGAGCATCTGCTGGTCGCCGTCCGAGTTGCCGAACGCGCAGATGGGGCGGCGGCCTATGTATTCCTGAATGCCGATGGGTTTGCCGTCTTTGTCGTCAACGAAGTTAATCTCCGGCAACTTCACCAGCACCGGTTTGCCGTCACGCATCTCATACTTCAGCTTGCCGTTGCTGCCGACAACCTGTTCCGGCGGGATGCCGTAGACTTTTTCCGTCCACGGGCGCATGAATTCGATGCCGCCGCCGGAGACGATGAAGGTTTTGAATCCATTCGCGCGGAGGCAGGTCATCAGCTCGATCATGGGCTGATAAACGCACTCGGTGTAGGGCCGCTTGTAAATAGGATGCTTCGCGGTTGCCAGCCAGTCCTTGACGGTTTGCGTGAACTCCCCGGTGGTCATGCCCGCGTGCGTGGCCATGACGATTTTGAATATCGCAGACTCGCCGCCCGCGAGCGCGCC
>JBEKSU010000142.1:0-9413 GCA_049516755.1 Verrucomicrobiota bacterium
TGGTTCCAAAAATTGCAGCTGAAATTCTCGGCCAACTCTCGGAGCCGCTGCCCTTGTTCGCGAAGTGGGTTGCTCGATGCGCGAGAGATCTGCGTGACCATAACGGCGAAGTTTTGGTCGTTGCGGGGCAGCGCCAGCCGTTGGAAGTTCATCGGCTGGCCTGGGCAATTAATACGGCGCTCGGTGCGATTGGCAGCACGGTGACTTTGATTCAGACGGCGGAAGCCATCGGCGCCGACTTGAAGCAGTTCGACGAAAGCGCAACCGACACCCTGGTCATCCTGGGCGGGAATCCGGTTTACCATTTGAACTGGACACCGAAGCAGAAGGCAAAAACCGTCGTCCGGCTTGGCTATTACGAAGACGAAACCGCGGAAATGTCGGACTGGAATTTCCCGCTGGCGCATTTTCTTGAATCGTGGGGCGATGCGACGACCGGCGACGGCACACTTGTGCCCGTCCAGCCGCTGATTCAGCCGCTGTTCGGCGGTTTGACGGAACTGGAATTCCTCGCCCGGCTTGCGGGTGAATCTCAAACCAGTCCTTTTGATATCGTCCGCACAACGTTTGCCGAATCGGATGAAGCCTGGAAAAGATTTTTGTTCAACGGTTTTCTTGAAGGTTCCGCCGCCAAACCGGCAAACCTGCCGATTGATCAATTGATGGCCATTCCCCAATTGCCGCCGGCTGCTTTGCCGGTCAAAGACAGCCTAGAAGCCGTTTTTTACCGTGATGCGAAGATGGACGACGGGCGTTACGCGAACAACGGCTGGATGCAGGAATTGCCCGATCCTGTCACCAAGCTGACCTGGGATAACGCCGTGCTCGTCAGCCGCGCAACGGCCCGCGAACTCGGCGTCCAGAACGGCGATGTCGTCGAAATCACTTTGAACGGACGCAGTGTCAAAGGCCCCATCTGGACGCAGCCCGGCATGGCGGATTTTTCGCTCGGCCTGGCGCTCGGTTACGGACGCGCAAGGGCAGGGCGCGTCGGCACCGGCGTCGGCTTCAATGCCGGCACGATTTTCAACGGCAAATACATCGAGACCGGCGCGACGGTGCGCAAGACCGGAGAAACCTATCCGCTGGCCACGACCCAGGATCACTGGTCCATGGAAGGCCGCCCGGCGGTGCGCGAGGCGAACCTTCAGGAATTTCCGAAGAACCCGGATTTTGCGAACGAAATGCATGGCGTCGAGCCGCCGGTGGTGGCGCCGTTGTATCCCAACCCGCTGGACGAGGCAAAGAAGACCGCATTGCATCAGTGGGGCATGACGGTGGATTTGAACGCGTGCGTTGGCTGCGGCACGTGCGTCGTCGCCTGCCAGAGCGAGAACAACATTCCCATCGTCGGCAAGGACCAAGTGCAGCGCGGCCGCGAGATGCACTGGCTGCGGATTGACCGCTACTACACCGCCGATCCGCAATTCGAAAAACCGGCGGACGCCTACCAGAAGGACGACGAGCAGCAATTTGCCGAATGGATCGACGAAGTGCAGGCGGTGAACCAGCCGATGCTCTGCCAGCAGTGCGAGGCCGCCCCGTGCGAAAATGTCTGCCCCGTCAACGCCACCGTCCACGACCAGGAAGGTTTGAACGTGATGGCATACAACCGGTGCATCGGCACGCGGTATTGCGCGAACAACTGCCCGTACAAGGTCCGCCGCTTCAATTATCTCGATTACAACAAACGCCCGCTGGCTGATCTCAAGGGACCTTACTTCAACAAGCCGTCCGATTTTTCATTGGGCTATCCCACGCCGCTCTCGCACAAGACGGACGGCAAGTGGGACCTGTGGAGCTGGTTCAAGGCGCCCGACGCCAGCGGCATGCGCGAGGAGGACGAATGGGACCTGATCAAAATGGTCAAGAATCCGGACGTGACGGTACGCATGCGGGGCGTCATGGAAAAATGCACCTATTGCACCCAACGCATCGAGCAGGCGAAAATCGCGCAGAAGGTCAAGGCGGGCGCGTCGGACAATGTGCGCCTCACCGAGGCTGCCGGTACAATTCCCAAGACCGCCTGCCAGCAGGCGTGTCCGGCGGGGGCGATTGTTTTCGGCGACATCAGCGATCCGGACAGCAGCGTTTCACGGCTCAAGGCCCAGCAGCGGAATTATTCCGTGCTCGGCAGTTTGCTGACGAAACCGCGCACGACCTATCTGGCGCGCATCCGCAATCCGAATCCGAACATGCCGGATTACCGCAAGTGGCCTGACAGCTTCAAGGAATACGAAGACCGTGGCGGCGAACTCCAAACCGAAAAGAAAGGAGCGGGCTGATGCCTGAAGCCGTGACCCATTTGAAGACGTTGGTGCCGCCGGCGGAATTGCAGCGCGCGCCGATCGTGGAGAACAATCGCGGCTCCGGCTGGCTGACCGACAAGCTCTCGTCGTTCGCCGAAGGCAAAACGCCGCTTTGGTGGTGGATTCTGTTCATCCCGGCGGCATTGGGCGCCGCCGTGCTGTTGCCCGTCATGCTGATTTACCAGATTTCCACCGGCGTCGGCGTCTGGGGTAACAACCAGCCGGTGGCCTGGGGCTGGGACATCATCAATTTTGTGTGGTGGGTCGGTGTCGCGCACGCCGGCACGCTGATTTCGGCCATGCTGTTCCTGACGCGGCAACACTGGCGCACCACGATTGGCCGGGCGACGGAAGCGATGACGGTGTTCTCGGTCATGATGGCGGGATTGTATCCGGCCATCCACGTCGGGCGTGTGTGGTTTGCCTGGTTCATGTTCCCCGTGCCGAATTCGAACGCCCTCTGGCCGCAGTTCCGCTCGCCGCTCATGTGGGACGTGTTTGCCGTCAACACCTACCTGCTGGTCTCCATCCTCTTCTGGTACATGGGATTGATTCCCGACCTCGCCGTGCTGCGCGATCGCGCGACGACGCGGGTGCGGAAATTCATTTACGGCATTCTGGCGATGGGCTGGATCGGCTCGGCGCGGCACTGGCATCATTATGAAAAAGCCTACGTCGTTTTGTCCGGCTTGTGCACGTTGCTGGTGTTCACGGTGAGTTCCATCGTCGGCATGGATTTCTGCACGTCGCAACTGGCCGGCTGGCACGCGACGATTTTCCCGCTGTATTTTGTCGTGGGCGCCGTTTACTGCGGCTTCGGCATGGTGCTGGTGCTGCTCATCCCGCTGCGCAAATGGTGCCACCTTGAGGAAATCATCACTCAACGGCACATGGACCGCATCTGCAAGCTGACCCTGCTCAGCAGCCTGGCCATCGGTTACATCTACCTGATGGAATATTTCATCGCCTGGTACAGCGGCGATCCGTACGAACGCTGGGTCTTCAGCCACCGGCTCCTGGGACACACTTACTGGTACGGCGGCTGGATCATGCTCGGGGTCAACGTGGGCCTCGCCCAGTTGCTCTGGTTCAAACGTGTCCGCCAGAACCTGGCGCTTGTCTTCCTCATCGGCGTGCTCATCAACATCGGGATGTGGTTCGAACGCTTCGTCATCATCGTCGGTTCGTTGTATCAGGATTTCCTGCCGGCGAACTGGGGCGTGTATTATCCGACGTGGGTGGACATCGGCACCTATCTTGGCACGCTCGGCGCCTTTTTCACGATGTACCTGCTGTTCATTAAATTCCTGCCGCTGGTCGCCATCGCCGAGGTCAAGGGCGCCTTGCCGCAGGCCGACCCGCACCATCCCTCGGACGGAGCGAAAGGAGGCCGGCCATGAACGGCAGGAATTACGGTCTCATGGCGGAATTCGATTCACCCGCCGCCATCCTGTCGGCGGCGGAGAAAATTCGCGCGGCGGGTTATTGCCGCTGGGAAGCGTTCACGCCGTTTCCAGTTCACGGACTGGACCAGGTGGCGGGCTTCAAAAATTCGCTCGTCGGCTGGTTCGCGCTTTTGTTCGGCGGCGGCGCGTTTGTGGCAACCATGGGCCTGATCTGGTTCAGCAACGCGTTCGATTATCCGCTGATTGTCGGCGGCAAACCGATGTTCAGCCCGCCGATGTCCTTCGTGCCGTCATATATCATGATGGTGCTGGGCGCCGCCGTTGGCGCGTTCGTCGGCATGCTGGCCCTGAACGGGCTGCCGCGGTTGCATCATCCGATGTTGCAAAAGGAACGCTTCGCATTGGCGTCGCGCGACCGGTTTTTCCTCGTCGTCGGCGCGAATGATCCGAAATTTTCCGAAACCGAAACCCGCAGGCTGCTGGAGTCCCTCGGCGGCACGCACATTGAAATGGTGGAAGCCTGATGCGTCAGCTGCTTTACATCATTTTGATTTTGCTGACGGGCGCGGCCGTGGGCGTCGGCATTGCCGGGCGGCAGGGCCGCATTTCGCGCCGTCCGCCCATCGAGGTTTTCCCGGACATGGACCGGCAGTTGAAACTGCGCCCGGCCCAGCCCAACGACTTTTTCACGAACGGCCTCAGTTCGCAACTGCCGCCACCCGGCACGGTCGCCCGCAGTGAACCGATGCAAACCGTCAATGGGCCCGTATATGCCTTTGAAGACGCACCGGTCAATACCGGCCGTGTCACCGGCACCACGAATTTCGTGGAAACCAATCCGCTGCCCGTCACCGGCCCGCTGCTCCGGCGCGGACGCGATCGCTTTGATATTTATTGCTCCCCCTGCCACGGCGCGCTCGGTGATGGCAACGGCATCACCAAAAAAATCGGTGTGATGCCGGCGGTGGCCAATTTGCAGGACAAGCGCATTGTGGAAATGCCCGACGGAGAAATTTTCAATACGATCACGCGCGGCAAGAATTTGATGGGGGCGTACGGGCCGTTGGTGCCGGCGGCCGACCGCTGGGCGATCATCGCCTATCTGCGCGCGTTGCAATTGAGTCAGCTGGGTTCGGTGGATGATCTGCCGCCGGACCAGCAGGCCGCCTTTAAAAAATAATCATGAGCTTTATGCGAAATCGTAGCAGCCAACGTGAGGAGGCTCAAATCATGCTGGAGAATGAGCCTCGTTACCTCGGCTGCCACGTGGTTTTTAATAACCAATTATGAATTCATCCAACGATAACCAATCGTTGCCGCCGCCGTTGGATTTGTCCGGCTGGCGCAAATTGCCGGCCATTTTGATGGTCGCCGGCGCGGTGCTGTCGTTGATTGGCGCCGTGCAAGCCCCGGCGGAATTCGGTTTTTCGTGGCTGCTGGCATTCATGTTTTTCCTGAGCATTGCGCTCGGGGCGCTGTTCCTGGTGATGGTCCATCATTTGAGCGACGCCGGCTGGTCGGTGGCCATACGCCGCGTTTGCGAACACATCGCCGCGCTCCTGTTCCCCTGGCTGGCCATCCTGTTCCTGCCGGTCGCGTTTTTCGCGAAACACATTTATTCGTGGATGACGATTGCCGGCCCGCACACCAATAATTCGTTGAGCGCAAAATTGCCGGTGTTCACGATGCGCGGATTTTACATCACATCGGCGGTGTTCTTCGGCATCTGGTGGCTGTTGTCATCCCGGTTGCTTTACTGGTCGCTCAGGCAGGACGAAACCGGCGACGCGCTTTGCACGCGTCAGATGCGATATCATTCGGGGTGGGGGATTGTGGCTTTTGCGCTGACGCTGACCTTCTCCGGAGTGCTCTGGATGCAGGCCGTCCAATATCAGTGGTTCTCCGCGGTTTACGGCGTGTACCTCTTCGCCAGTTATGCCTGGGCGGCGCTGGCGGCGGTCTATATCATCACCGTGCTCCTGCAACGCCAGCGCATCCTCGACCGCGTATTGCACAACAACCAGTTTTATTTCCTGGGTCTGCTGTTCTTCGCGTTCACCATCTTCCAGGCCTACAACGAGTTTGCGCAATACTTTGTCGTCTGGAACGCGAACATGCCCGAGGAAACCTTCTGGTATCTCATCCGGGAAAACGGCTCCTGGCGGTGGGTGGGTCTGCTCCTTGTTTTCGGCCATTTCCTGCTGCCCTTCTTCGTGCTGCTGCCGGTGAAGGCCAAATCCGATTTCAGAATCATGCTGCCGGTCTGCGTGTGGGCGCTGGCAATGAATTTTTTGGACCTGGCGTTCAACATCCTGCCGACGCCGCATCCGAACGGCTATCCGTTCCAATGGCTCTGGCTACAGCTCGGGTGCCTCGCGTTCATGGGCGGATTTCTGGGCCGGGCGTTTTTGAAGAATTTCAACCGCCACGCGCCGTTCCCGCAAAAGGACCCGCGTCTGCTCGAAGCGATGGGCATTCATCATCCCGTAGCGGATGAAATTCCGGGCACGGCCCCAACCACCGGAGGTCAACCGTGAGCCGTGAACGCTCTGTCTGGCCGGTCGGCCTGCTCTTCCTTGTCGCGTGCTTTTTGTTCGCCGCCATCGTGGTGATGGTGAAATGGTCCGTGCCGGTCCCGGCGATTGATGCCGACCGCGCCGCCGTGCGCGCCAAGGCTTTGGCTGAAATCCGCGCCGTCGAGACCCAGGCCCTGAATCATCCCGGCTGGATTGACGAGAACCGCGGCCTCGTGCGCCTGCCGATCGACGTGGCGATGCAAACCACCGAACGCGAATGGCAGGACCCCGCTGCCGCACGGTCAAATCTGACCGCGCGCGTCGAAAAAGCAACCGCCCCGGCGCCCAAAGCTCCGGAAAAACCCAGCGCCTTTGAATGATTGAGAATAAACAAAACGAAGACTTTGGTAGGGCGGCGCTGCCGCGCCGCCAGGCTGACCGGCAGGTCAGCCCTACCGGGTCAGTTGACGCTTCACTCCGCGTGCCGTTGCTCGCGCTGTTGGGCGGTGCGGCGTTCTGGCTGGTGGTCAGCTCCGCGCTGGCCATGATTGCCTCGATCAAATTTCATGCGCCCGATTTTCTCGCCGATTACGCGTGGCTGACTTATGGCCGGGTCCAACCGGCAGCCGATGACGCGCTGCTTTACGGTTTCTGCATTCCCGCCGGACTGGGGGTTGCGCTGTGGCTGTTCGCCCAACTCGGCCAGACGCCATTGCGCGGAACAATCGTGCCGGTCGTTGCCGCCAAACTCTGGCATCTGGGAGTGCTCGTCGGTCTGGTTGGAATTTTGTCCGGCAACAGTACCGGCTTTGCATGGCTGGAATTTCCGCGCGCCGGTTCGATCATTTTGTTCTTTGCCTACCTGCTGCTGGCGTTGTGGGCGATGATGAATTTCGCCGCCCGCCGCGAACGCGCGCTCTATCCTTCACACTGGTTTCTGGTCGCCGCGCTGTTCTGGTTTCCGTGGATTTACTCGACGGCCAATTTGTTTCTGGTGGCCTGGCCGGTGCGCGGCGTGGTGCAGGACGTCATTGGCTGGTGGTTTTCAGCCAATCTCCTCTTCGTCTGGCTGGCGCTCGTCGGTATTGGCACGGCGTTTTATTTCCTGCCCAAATTCAGCGGACGCCCGCTGCAAGGTTATTACCTCGCGCTGTACACGTTCTGGATGCTGATTTTGTTTGGGACCTGGTGCGGCATTCCACCGGGCGCGCCGGTGCCCGCCTGGCTGCCGACCGTCAGTTCTTATGCCGCCGTGCTGACTGTTGTGCCCGTGCTCAGCATCGGCGTCATCATGTGGCAGACCCTGTGTGGCGGGCAAATGTGCGCCGTCCGGGGCGGCCCGTTTTGCTTCATCCGGTTCGGCCTCGCTTCGTTCCTGCTCTCGTCGCTGATGGTCATCGCAATGGTGTACCCGCGAATCAGCCGGGTAACGGAATTCACCTGGTTCGGTCCGGCGCAGACCCAATTGCAACTCTATGGCTTCTTCGCCATGACGATGTTCGGCGCGATTTATCATCTGTTGCCGCGAGTCGTCGGCTTTGAATGGCCGTTCCCCAAATTTGCCCGCCTGCAATTCTGGGTTTCGATGCCGGGCGTGGTGCTGTTCATCGTTCCGCTGATGATGGGCGGTGTGGTGCAAGGGATGAAACTGAACGATCCCAACATTGCGTTTCTGGACGCAACGCGGGCGACGCTGGTCTTCTTCCGATTCAGCACCACCGGCCTGCTTTTGATTCTGTTGGGCAATTTGCTGTTCGCCCTGAACATTTTTGCGATGACGTTCGTTTGGGAAAAGTCTTTGCTTAAAAAGGCGTTTGCCATCGTGACTGCGCCGCTTGAAAAGTCATCCGCCTCCGCTTCGCTCCGGCGCGACCAGGAGGTGAAGGCATGAAAAACGGCTTTTTGATTTTCCTAGCGGTGTTCGTCGCTTTGGGCGGTTCCTGGTGCGGCTTCGTGCTCGCGCCGGAACTCCAACTCGGCGGTGCAAAACAGACGACCATTCTCAATTCGTCCGAGGTTTATCCCGTTGGCCGCCCCGGCGAGGCGAATCAGGGTCTGTCGGTTTATCGCGCCAACGGCTGCGTTGCCTGCCATACCGAACAGGTCCGGCAAAGTGGCGTTGCCTGCGATGTTGTGCTGACAAGTGCCGGAAAAAATGAAACCGCAGTAATCAATGTTGTTGTTGCTTTCATAAAAAATACGCCAGAGTTTGCGCCAGTGAATTTGCCGAAAATAATTTTACACGGCGTCAGCAAAGAAGTTGCTGATTCCGCCGCCGATAAAATCACCGCCGCCGGTGGCAAAACCGAAATTCACATGGCGGCCACCGGGCCGGACATTACGCGAGGGTGGGGGATGCGCCAAAGCGTGGCTGAGGATTATCTCTACGACCAGCCGGTGCAACTCGGCAGTCTCCGCGCCGGACCGGATCTGTCGAACGTCGGGACGCGCGCGGACGCAAACTGGCAGTTGCTTCATCTTTACGCGCCCCAGAGCGTGGTGAAGGGTTCGTCCATGCCGCCGTTCCGCTATCTATTTGAAGTCCGCAAAATCGGGCGCGAACCTTCACCGGACGCACTGAAGCTGGCGCCGGAATTTGCGCCGGCCGCCGGTTATGAAGTCGTGCCCGGGCCGGAAGCGCGGGAATTGGCGGCGTATTTGTCGAGCCTGCGCGCGAACGCGCCGTTGTTCAGCGCACCCATATCGCCTTAGCCGATCTCATCGGATCCAAGCTCACGCTTCCAAACTGAAACCAAGGGTATTCCTGGTCGCGGTCCGGTTTGGCGAGAAGTAGGTTTGACCATGCGAGCAATCTCCGTCCAAACAACTGGCAGCATGCGCCGGGAGTTCCAGAAGCGCGTGTCCGCATCGCACCTTCGTGAAATCATCGCCAAGCTAAGGAGAGCAACAGAAATTCCAACTGGTTATCAGGATAAAACTGGTTTCCACTTTGGCGTTGAACCGGTCGAAAAAGAAGTCCGATAGCAACCGGTTTGGTGAGCGGTCAGGAAATCAGCATCCGCGTCAAGCTCGAGATTGGTTGCGAGTAAAAAAAAATGGAGCCTCGTTGCCTCGGCTCCTGTGAAATCGTAGTTTGAATCGCTGGGCGATTTAAAAGTCTGACGCGGCCGGTTCAAGTCCAATAGCCCTCGGTATACTTATAGGCATTACCTTGCTGTTGC
>JBEKSU010000143.1:0-9406 GCA_049516755.1 Verrucomicrobiota bacterium
CCTGTGGCGGACGGTTCGTATCCAAGATCGTCATCGACCTCGAGTTGATCAAGAAATTCTTCGAATCCGAGGGCGTCTCCTTTTGATTGCCGCACACTGTCCAAGGCACCCCGATCAACCTTGTAGATGCGATGAATGTCGGATGAGCGTCTTGATTTTTGTGTCGATCTCCAAGCCGGACGTCTCCGGGCACAGCACGACGATGCCTCGTTTTGTGCCAGTTTCCTCCGAAGAGTTCACCGCGGGAAAGAAAATGGAAAGCTTGTGAGCCGATACGATGGGCTCGATATACTTTAGATTCAGCGTTTTCTCAGGACCATAACTGTCAAATCCATAGTCGGAATTCGGCACGGCAAAGTCATCGATCATCACAACCGGTCGTTTCCAGTTCGAGAAGATGATTTCCAGTTCTTCCCGCAAAGGCAAATCCTCACCCCAATGTGCGTCCAGATAGAAAAATACATCTTCGTTGGGGACCGAACGGTCTTCGCTCAGAGCCCGCAGGAAGGACCTGGAATCCTGATTATACAGGTGGATGACGTCGCGATTGAAGAGAAAATGCAACCTCGAATACGAAAAGAAGCGGGGATGGATTTCCGTGGTGTAAACAGGCAGGCCCGTCGCGGCGAACAAGGCCGTGGTCGTCCCCCGGAATGTGCCTGTCTCCACAATCGCTTTGATTGGGAAACAGTATAAGAGGTCGAAGAAAATGCGCTGCCTGAATTTCTGGCCGTTAAACGGCCCACCCCAGCTGGCTTGCATGCTGGGATGTTGGAGAAAGTCCAACCATCCCACAATTCTGTCGCCGAGGAGATTTTTCACCACATCCTTGATAGCCATAAAGCCTCTCTCTACCACTGTTTGTTAGACTGGAATAAATTCAGTTTGGCCGTTCGTTGAGCCGGGGTTGTTTTCGACAGGCACACGGGCGATTTCCGCGGCTCGTCCCAAAATCTGCCGGACGAAACGTGGGAAGCCTGTCTCAGTTTGACGCAGACCATGCATGACACGTGTGTTGTCCTGGCCGTGGAGATGGTGCCTCACATGGTGGATGACCAGGTGGTAGTTGATGGGGATCATCGCCGGTGATGTGTGTCTGGAAATGGTTTCCAACCCGGCGGTGGGCATTCCCATCGCCAGAATCACGTTGGTTCGGTTTTTTTTAAACAAGAGCTTTGCCATGAACATCTCAAAATTTCGACCATCTAATACTATTTAGACGGAGTCCGCCTGTAAATGGCAAACTAGGGGGTTGCCGGAATCATTTGCGATGGAGGTGTAAACATAAAGCGGTTCGGTCCTGCTCCCGGCCGGTGGTTCGGCCCACATTTTCACCTCTTGGAGTTGATGGCGTTGAGAGCGGAAGGAGAATCAGGTGGAAGTTCAATTTGTTCTTTGCTTACCATCCATCCGATGGTGGCATTGGGACGGATGGCAGTTTGATTGACCAGCAGGTTAAAATCTCTGTTTACCACGGATGCACACGCGAAGGGTTGTCCTCAATTCCTGGCGAATTTAAAAACACCGGCAATACGAATGAGATGGGTCGCTGAATGGCTATTGGGGTGGTTGTAGTTTTTTGTTGCTTTCAAAAGCAGTGGCGCCCAGTCTTTAAAAATGAACGAACTTTGTCCGGCCACTGTCTCTTCCGGCATGACCAGAGTGAAAAGGCCGGCTTGGATTGGGTGATCCGGAAGACCGAGAGCAACGCATGTCCCGGCTGAAAAAATTCACTCATTCCCTGTTTTCCAGCTATGTATTTTTGGGCGTCAATGTGCTTTACACCCTGGCGTCAGTGCCGCTGGCACTGAAATATTTGAGCAAGGCGGAATTCGGTCTCTGGGCGCTTACCCTCCAAATTGCCGGCTACATCTCTCTCGTTGATCTCGGCATGGGCAGTTCGATTTCCCGGATCCTGATTGATCACAAGGATGAACAAGCCAACGGCCGCTACGGGGGCGCCATCAAGAGCAGCTTCCTGGTTGGCCTGGCCCAGGGACTCATCGTGCTGGTGGTGGGACTGAGTCTGGTCTGGTTCATGGCCGTCTGGTTGCGGGTGCCGCAAGACCTCTCCCGGCAGTTCTTGTGGTTGATGATTGGTCAGGTCTTCCTCACAGCGGCGACATTCATGTCGCGCATTTTTGGCCAGTTGCTGTACGCGTGGCAGCGGATGGATGTCGGCAATTATTACGGGATCGCCCAACTCGCCATCGGGTTTGCCGTGCTCTGGATTGGTTTTCATTTTGGGCTGGGCATCTACAGCCTGCTGGCGGGAGCGGCGGCAAGCTGGATTTGCGGAGTCGTTCTGAATGCGGCGGCGTGTTTCCGGCTCGGCTTTTGGCCCCGGGCAGGGGAATGGGGACGGGCTTCCCGGGAACAGTTCCATGAATTGTTCAGTTATGGCGCGGAACTTTTCCTGATCACCATCGGGACGCAACTCATTGTGTCGAGTCAAACGGTGCTGGTTTCACGACAATTGGGCATGGAGGCGGCGGCGTTGTGGTCGGTGATGACCAAGTTGTTCACTCTCGTCACGCAAATCGTAACCAAGATTGTGGGCAACGCCATGCCGGCCTTCGCGGAAATGCAGGTGCGCCAGGAACGGGCGCGGTTGTGGGATCGGTACCGCGGATTGTTCATCATCGCCAATGTGTTTGCCGGCTTGTGCGGCGTTTTGCTCGCTGCCTGCAACGGGCCGTTTGTGAGCATCTGGACCCACGGACGCTTTTCCTGGCCGGCCACGGACAACGTGCTCCTGGCGTTATGGCTGATCTTATCAACCCAGCAGTGCTGCCATAATTCCCTTATCATGTGCCTGAAACATATCCGGGGGCTGAAATACATTTTTTTGCTTGAGGGCGTGCTGTTCGTCGGGGTGGCGGTTTTTGTCCTTCCCGCCAACGGAATTACCGGCATGTTGATCTGCTCGCTGGTGGCGACCGCGTTGTGTACCTGGCTCTGCGGTGTGTGGCGCATCGCCGAACTGTCGGGAAAAGGCTGGGAACCACTCGTGTGGGACTGGCAATGGCCTTTGTTTTGGATCGTGGGATTCATGGTGCCATGCTGGCTGGCCAGCGAATGGATGCTGCGGGGAGCACCCGACTGGCTCCGATTGGTCATCAACTGCGGCCTGTTGACGTTGATCGGCACCTGGGTTTCATTGCGCTTCGCTCTGCCGTCCGATTTGGCAGTTGAAATGGTCGGCAAATTACCGCAGCCGTTGCAACGAATGGCCATCATTCTTGGCGGACCGGCTTGTAGAAGAGACATTGAGCGGGCATAAATGGGTTTTTACTTGTAGCAGACCAAGTAACTGCCCAGATTGGGATGAAATATGGACCAGATTGAGTTAAACAGGTTGAAGCTCGCATTGCGCGCACTCTATGCTAGCCAAACTCGCCAACCAGCCTCTTGGACCGATAAATCGGACACCGCTTATATCAGGGGCCAACTCATCGAACGCAGCATTGCCGGATTGGCACCACGGTTGAGCGGGGAGTTGATTGACGTCGGTTGCGGAGAACAGCCTTACCGTGCCTACTTTGCTCACGCCAGCCGCATCGTGGCGTGCGATTTTGATGACAACCGTGGCAAGGTTGATTTTACCTGTCCGGCGCACGCGATCCCAGTGGCTGCGGAAAGTTTCGATTCGATTCTCTGCACCGAAGTTCTTGAGCATGTTCCCGATCCGTTGGCAGTCTGGCGCGAGTTCCACCGAATATTACGTCCGGGCGGAAACGTGCTTTTAACCGTGCCAATGTATTGGCCGTCGCACGAAGAGCCCTACGATTTCTATCGTTATCCAGGATATGGCTTGCGGTATCTGGCGGCGACAGCGGGTTTTGAGATTAAGGAACTCTGGCCATCTGGCGGCCGCTGGGCTTTGTTGGGACAGGTCGGAATGCATGTCCTACATCACTACTTAAAACTGCGGATAATGCGTCGCGCTTGGAACGGCTTTTTCCTCTGGGCTGACCGGAAACGGAACAACCCGGATTTGACTCTCGGTTGGACAATCCTTGCACAAAAATCAGCCCCCTGAATTTAGATAGACAGATGATTCCTTTGAGCACGGCAAGAGCAAAGCAGATGCGGGTTGACTTGGCGTGATCGAACGGAACTGGACGTAGATCGGGTATTAATGCCTCAATCGTTTCAGTAGTCTGTAGGCATGCTGAAGCGTACCTGACTTTTGGCGAATCCAAAAAACCCCTGAGGAGCCAAGCATGGGTTTGATCTTAATGCGGGCGGGCCATTCCACCCGGGAAACAGGCGGGGCATTACGGCGGATGAAATCCACGTATCGTTGCGCCATGGCTTCAGCGGTAAAGTCCGCGTTGATTGTCTGTAACGCGGCAGCGGACATCCGCTCCAGCATGACGCGGTCGCCATCCAATCGCTCAATGGCCTCGGCGTAGGCTTTCGGGGCATCCATCTGCACTCGGAAACCATTTTGTGGGTTGACCATCTCCTGAATGAGGCAGGGGATGTCCGCACAAACCGGGACCAGCCCATGCCCCATGGCTTCCACCAGCGTTATCGGACCCGCTTCATGTCGGGAAGTGACGATGAATACGTCATGCCGTCGTATCATATCGCCCAGCTGATTGAACGGTACCGGCGGGGAGAAGTTGACTTCACCTGCCTGACTGGCTTCGGCCAAGCCGCGGCGCAAGGCGGCTTCATCGGGCCCTTGTCCGTGGATGGTCCAGCGGATGGAGATATTCCGGTGTTTCAACACGCTCCAGATCTCCGGGAGCATCAAGACCTGTTTCTGCACCTGTACCAGCCGTCCGTAATAAAGCACTTTTAACGGTTCGCGCGGATTCGGCTCGCGGACCCGTCTCCCGTCTGCGAACAAACTGCCGGGCAGCAAACGGGTGCAGGGCAGGCCGGGCAACTCACGTTGGACGCGATCCGCAATATTCGCCGCAATTGTCACCAGATGGTCGCAGGCAGTTGAATACCGACGCACCAGGTTGTAAGTGCCTGGATGGTCGTCGTGGAGCATTCCCACCTTCAATACGTCTTTTGGCAAATAACGCAATAACTCGAAGGATTCCGACCCCAATACGGCAAAGACAGCATGGGGAGCAAATGCCCTGACGGCACCGTAAATGCCAGCAAGACGGTCTTCGTAAATCAGCCGGCGTTCATCTTCAAGATGAACGGGAATAACCAAATCGTCAAAATCGGCACGCATGGGATGGTGGCTCGAGAAACTGAATACCTTGGCCGGCACGCCCAGTTTTTGGAGGCCCCCGCCAAGAAATAAATCAAAGGTCGTTGTGCCGCCGAAAGCCAAACCGCCGCTTACCAAGGCTACACGGAGAGAATCGGAATTCGGAATGTTTTGAGACACGGCGTGTGGCTACTACAACTTCGCTTGCAGGGCAAGCCATTTGGATGGCATTTGGATGGGGATTGGCGGATGTTTATATTGTATCGACGAGGCCAAGCTGGCGGAGTTGCTCAAGGAAAACACGCTCGAAATGCCCGAACGACAACAACTCCGCATTTAACAAAACGCGCGGCTGCCAGCCCGGCACAAGAATCCTGTCCGCCCATTTCAATACGGCGTCGGCAATCGCCTGCGGGTCACGAATCGGCACTACTTCGCCGTTGATTCCCGGCTCAATCAAATCGCTCGCGCCGGTATTGGGCGTCGTAACCACCAAAAGGCCGCAAGCTAGGGCTTCCGTCACAGTCCGTGCAAAACCGTCCTCGAGCGAAGGCAGCATAAACATATCGGCGCTCCGCAGCCGTTCCGCCAGTTGCGCATGCGGCAGACCAGGAGACCAGTCGATCGGCAAATCCTGGTACCGCAGCAAAATGGGCCTTATGCTATCCTCGATGATCCGGGTCAACAACAGCCGGACACCGGGGATTTTGTGCCGCACGATGCGAAAGGCTTCCAGCAGATAGGGCGTTCCCTTGCGCAGGGACAGGCTGCCGGTGCAAATCAGGGTCAACGGACGTGACGCCGGGCGCGGTATGCGCGCCGGCGAAAAGCAGGACAAATCCACCGGATAAACGTTGCGAAGAATTTGTTCCGGCTTGAAGCCGCGTTCCAAAAAGGAACGGGTAACGTAGGAGCTTGGTGAAAGGACATAGTCCACGCGTTCCATCATCGCCACCGACCGCTCATAATGGTGGCGGGGCAAGGGCGGATATGGACAATTCCAGCGGCGATGTTCTTCTTCCAGGATGGCCCAAAAATTTTCCGGGTGTGAATTGCCGCCGTCCAAAAACGTCTTGCCGCCCTGCGACTGCACAAACTTGAAACATTCATTGGCATAGCCATAACTGGAAATGATGTGGTCGCCGGGCTGCAACTGGTGTTTGACCCAGCGGTCAAACCATGGATGCAGCCGGAAACGAAAAGATTCGCTGACAAAACTGGCAAGTCCAAACGCCGGAAGCAATCGTGTCCGCTCCGGCGGCACGCCGCGCGTGCCGCGCCGCGTGCCGAGGGCAATGAATCGCAGCAGGTCATAATGCTCCAGCGCGCGCGCGTTGTCGTCGCAGACCGAGCGCCCGGGCGTGGCCACCACGAAATGGCGCTTAGTTTCCTGCGACAATGGATTCATAGAGTTCAAGATGCCGTTTGACCATCGTTTCAACCGTCATTCCCCGATCCTGGATGGAGGCAGCGGCGGCTCGGCCCATATTCCCGCGCAACGTTTCGTCCGCAATCAATTTTTCAATGGCCCCGCTGAATTGCGCCACCACGCCCGGCTCGACAAGAATTCCCGTCCGTCCATCTTGAATCAATTCCGGAATCCCGCCGGCGCGGCTGCCGATACAAGCGCAGCCGCAAAACATCGCTTCCTGCAAAGCCAGTCCCAACGCTTCCCAGAACGAGGGTTGGACATAAATGGCGGCGCGTTGCATGAGGGCAAGGGCGTCATTGCGTTTGCCAAGCACCCGGATGCGCCCGTCGAGCCGGTGTTCCCGAGTGATCCGGCAGATTTGTTCAGTGAAAACCTCATCCGCCCCCTGCCCGGCGAGTTGGAGCGTCCATTCGGGATGGCGCGCGGCGATTTGGGCGAAGGCTTCGGCTAAAACAACTTGTCCCTTGCGCCAGGCGATATGCCCCACGTTCAAAATAACCGGCTCCCGTTTTGCCGGTGGAACTGGCAAACTACCCTGCGTCAAACGCGAGTGGTAGATTTGAACGAATCGGTCACGGAAAGGCCGATACCAGCGGCGGAGTTTTTGAACATCATGCTGCGAAACGGCGATTTCCCGGCGGACGTGTCGGACCTGCTGCATTTTCCCCCACCAAGCCAGCGGCAGCATGAGAATCTTGAACCAAACCGGTTTTTGCGCCCCACAATATCCATCCAGGATGTCCACAACCAGGTGAACAGTGGTAACGCAGGGGATTCCCAGGCGATCGAGAAAATAAACCGGACTGTGCCACGGAAAACGGTTGCCCCAGCCGTAATTGCCGCCCGCGTGAAAATGGGCAAGGGCCACCCGCGACTCCGCCAACTGGCGGGCCAGCTTTTTGGCGTTCGCAATGGAGGGACGGTGTATGGGGTCCCAGTGAAAATGTTCCCGGATCAGACTCCCGGCTTCGGATTGGCGCAGAGTGGCGGAGTCATCGGGGGAGACCAGTACCACTTCATGCCCTAGGCGGGTTAATTCCCGCAGCAAGGTTTCAACGAGAACGCTGACGCCGCCGCGTAAGCCAATCGGATATTCCAAACAAAGTGCAACCTTCATCAACATGACGTTTGACCGCACCGAGAGTCCTGTCCTGTCCGCGGCGGGTCAAGGAAAACCGCACCCGAGTACTTCGCGGATCGTCTGTCCATGTTCATCCCCGCCAGCAGGACGGCGGCTTGGGCTGCACACTGTGCGGGCGTGTAGCCCAGATCATCCAATCTATCATCCCTTTCGGACAACATGCCCTCCAGTTGCGCCTGGATGTATTCGGCGTGCAAATCCATCCTTCAAATGTCTGCGGTTTCCAGCTAGTTTTCCCAAGGCAAATGAAAATCGCCATTTTAACCACGGATAATCGGGAAAATTTCAGGGAATACACAAAACCGGCGCCATATTTTGGAACGGCTCCCGAAGCATTGTTGCAGGGATTTGCCGCCCTGCCGGAAGTGGAAGTCCATGTCCTTGCTTGCGCTCAAAGGGCGATGGCATCTCCCGGAAAACTGGCGGATAATATCTGGTTTCACAGCTTGTCCGTGCCCAAAATCGGGTGGATGCGGACGGGGTATCAAGGCTGCATCCGGGCAATCCGGAGGAAGCTGAAAGAAATCCGGCCGGACATTGTTCATGGCCAGGGAACGGAACGTGATTGTGCCATCAGCGCGGTTTTTTCCGGTTTTCCGAACGTGGTGACGATTCACGGCAACATGGCGGAACTGGCGCGTTTGTTCAAGGCCCCCATCGGCAGTTTTTACTGGCTGGCGGCACAGCTGGAAAATTTCACATTGCGACGAACGGCCGGTGTCTTCGGCAACTCGGTTTACACCGAAGCTCTGGTCCGGCCGCGCGCCCGACGAGTGTGGCGGGTGCCCAATGCCCTGCAACGTGATTTTTTTACCGCGGTTCCAGCCGGGGTGCGTCCTTGTATTTTATTGAATGTAGGTGTCATCACCCCAAGAAAACGGCAGTTGGAACTGCTGGAGATGGCGCAGGCATTGCACCGGCAGGGCTTGAAATTCGAACTCCATTTCATTGGCCGGGCCAACCCGGCTGAAACGTACGCGGCGGCATTTATCGAGCGGCTCAAACCGCTCGAAGCCGCCGGTTGCGCGCGTCATCTGGGCGAGCTGCCGCCGGGGGAGCTGATCCGCCATTTTGATGCAGCCTCGGGCCTGGTGCATTTTCCGTCGGAGGAGGCCTTTGGTCTGGTGGTGGCCGAGGCGCTGGCCAGGGATTTAAAATTTTTCGGGTCGCGCCTGGGGGGAATCATTGACATTGCCGAAGATGCGCCGGGGGCGGAGCTGTTTGCGGGAGATGACCAGACGGGTTTGACGGAGGCCGTTGCCCGCTGGATCCAACAAGGTCATACGCGTCCCCAAGCCGCCGCCGTCATGTGCCAAAGGTATCATCCGTTGGTTGTCGCGCGCCGGCACGTGGAAATTTACCGGGAGGTTCTCAACATTTTAACTGGTATGAGAATCAATTTGTGTTCTTAAAAGGATGTTGCGCGTCCGGTTAAATTCCACTATAAGCGCACAAGGCATGCGATTCATTCAAGAAAACCTTCTGAACTGGCGTGTGGGGATGTTATTCGGCGCGGCATTATTTTTAAGATTTTTTCTGGCCCCGTATCCGGGGTTTTCAGGTGACATAGACTCCGCGGTTCAATATCCGCGAGTCACCGCACAAATGGGTCTATATGCTGTCGGTGACATTTCCAAAGGCCAACTGTCGG
>JBEKSU010000144.1:0-9371 GCA_049516755.1 Verrucomicrobiota bacterium
TGCGGAAAAGCGGCAGCAACTTGGTGACGCTCTTCGATCGGGTGGAACTGGGCAAAAGTCCCTTTAAAAACCCGGTGAAAAAATCCTAAAAAACCGTTGACGGATTACCTCAGAGGTGAGCTGAGCCACCGCCGACTCGCGGCGTGAACCGCGACAGCGGAACTGACAGCGCCAACGGCGGTTGGCTCCGGCGACTTGTTAGGCCGCTGATGTCGTAAAATACTCACTCGTCTTTTTGTCTCTGAAAAGTGATACAGCCAGCAAAATAGGATAACCGAACCATACCACCAACATGAAAATAATATCCAATGGCCACTCCCACCAAGCCGGTCGGCTGAACTCCATCAAGCACATAAATGTCCAGAACGCCGCCGGAATCAGCAAACCAAGCACGGTCAAAATCCAACGCGAACGGCGAACACGAATAAATGTGTAAGCGAAACCGAGCAATGAGCAAAAGACAAAGCTGCTGAAAATAACCCAACCTGACAGCACCATGAAGTGCCGAAAACTCCACATCGGCCAACCAAATAGCACCGCGTAAATAGTGAATACCACTCGATTCAACTGGACTGCTAACGGAGCTTTGATGACTGGCAAAATGCTCATACTCGCAAGCGGCCTAACAATTAGTAGGCGGCTTGTCCTGCAGCCTATCCTTTTTCATGAAATGAGTGTAAGCTGGACTGAAATTGCTGTCCAGCATATTCTTATGCCGATTATGACCTCACAATCACTTCCAGCAAAGGCTGCAGTCGCGCCGCTGGGCAGATTGTTGCCCAACCCCAAGACGCGGCTCAAAGATCAGTTTCACGAGGTGGCACGATTCAAGCATTTATCGCTCAGGACGGAAACCACGTATTGGGAATGGGTTGTACGTTTCTTAAAATTCCACAAAAAACAGGCAGGAGACTGGCGGCATCCCCGTGACTTGGGCAGTCAAGGCGTGACCCCTTTCCTGACCTATCTGGCCACCGAACGGGACGTGGCGATATCCACACAAAATCAGGCATTGAATGCGTTGCTGTTTCTCTATCGTGAAGTTTTGGCCCTGCCCATGTTGACAGGGGATTTTGTGCGCGTGCGGCGTTCACCTGCTGTGCCGACCGTGCTGACGCAGGACGAGGTGCGTGAACTACTGGCCGAGCTGAACGGAACCTATCATTTGATGGCTCGATTATTGTATGGCAGTGGAGTGCGTTTGCTGGAATTGCTGCGCTTGCGCGTGAAGGATTTGGATTTCGCCCGGGGACAAATCGTGGTGCGTGCTGGCAAAGGGGCGAAAGACCGCGTGACGATATTCCCGGAGTCTTTGCGCGAACCGTTGCAGAAGCATCTGGCCGAAGTGCGAAAACAGCATGAGCGGGACCTGGTCGAGGGCTTTGGCAACGTCGCTTTGCCTCTCGGTCTAGCCCGAAAGTATCCCAATGCCCAGCGCGAATGGGGCTGGCAATGGGTCTTTCCATCGGCCAACCGTTCGACCAATTCAGAAATGGGCTGGATCGGGCGACATCACACGGCAGAAACAGGATTGCAACGTGTGATCAAAGAAGCATTGCGACGAACCACCATCACATCGGGCATCCACAGGCGTTCCCGGTTGGCGATTTTCCAAAGCTCCCCGTTGGTCATACGCTCCACTCCGAGGGTTTGGAATTTTCCTTGAGGAACCGTTCCAGTTCGCCAACCCAATAAATCGGGCGGTAGGTGACACGGCAGGGACGCAATAGGCCGCGCGCTGTCAGGCGGTCGAGAGTTGCAGGACTGACACCAATCGCCTTCGCCGCTTCAATGCGGTTCAGCGCCAGTTTTGGAACTGTGTCAGGATGTTCATTTCCCATGCTCCTGTTTTATCAGGTCGCATGGTTGATTAACTACACGGTGGAAAAATAGTTGACCCGACAATTATTTCGGTTTACAGGGAGCGCCTGGCTTTTTAAGCCGCAACTTGATTTCGGTGCATAACCTGTTCAATTGCTCCAAATCTTGAATCTCGATCCATCTGGCGTAACTGAATGGCCGCAGCCATTCCCAGAGATGATTTCTCGTCTTTGGTGGCTTGGCTTTTGTCATTCCTTGAATTTCAGGCCATGCAAGCAACAAAATTTCATACGTCTCGCGCAGTTTCATTTTCTTTTCCCCTTTCAGTTCCCCTTTCTCGTTAAGGAATTCACACGAGCCTTTGGTTACGCCGGCATGGAACTTTGTGACCGCCTCCGGCGACCATTCAGCCGCTTTCTGATGCCATTCCGGAACGGCTTTTTTGGTAGTCTTTCCCAATGATTTAAGTTTTTCCGCAAAGATGTCCTCCACCGACATCCTGGGTTTGTCTGATTGAGTTTTCGTCAGCTTCTTTTCCCACCACCGTTGTCCGAAAAGCATCTCAATTAATTCGGCTTCACGTTTTTTCTTCCGCTTCTTCAATCCCAACTTTTGAATTTCTCGTGGCGCTTCGTTCTCCCAAAAAAATTGGCATCGCTCCCCCATTGCGAACACAGCACCCATTTTCTCCCAGTCTATGTCTATTGCCTTTTTTGCTTCTGCAATTGTCTTGGCTTTGCGCGCTCGCCGCTTGTTCTTAATTTTAACGGCCTCGGAAAATGGCGAGTAAACCTTGTAAATTGTTCGTCTTTGCAACGCGAAAATATTGTAGCAGTAATCCGGTAATATTTTTTTGTGGGTCTTTTCGCCCGGTTGCCCATTCAGTACCCATTCTATCTCTTTCTGCACCGGCTCCCATCGTTCCATGAACGATTTTCGGAATAGCATTTTCCGCAATTTTTCTACGGCCCTATCCTCAAGGGTTTTATCTGGTGGAAAATATAAACTCATGTTTGCCTTTTTGAGCGGAGGCAAATTAGTGACGACAGAATTTCTTCATCCGTTATGACCGCCCAAAACTGACCTTTTGCGCCATGTTCACCGAATGTTGATCCCGCAAATGGCCGTAAACTTTCATCGCCAGCGCACCGCCGTCCTTGTGTCCCAGCCAGCGGCTCACTGTGGGAATATCAACACCGGATTCGATGCAAAGTGTCGCAAAAAGATGCCGAAGGTCGTGATGGGTAATGCGCACCATCCCGACGGATTTGGCCGCACGATTCATTGCTTTCTGACATTCACGCACGCGCATGACCGGATGCGATGGCAAAGCGTCAGGATTTTCCTCTTTCAACCGTTCCAGAAGCTTTCGCATGTCGGGAATCATCGGGACACGGCGGATCGTCCAATTCTTCGTGCCGGTTACAGGATCACCGCGCACAATGATTTCCCCCTTGTCAAAATCACAATCCGCCCAGGTAATGCTGGCCGCCTCGGTTTTACGAAATCCACCGAAGGCCAGAAAGCGGACCAGGTCAGCACAATGTTTGCTGACACCACCACCACCGTTTTCAACAGCGGCGACAAATTCCGTGAATTTTCCCGATTCCGGCAGGGTCAGTCGTTTGGAACGTTCTCTCAGTCGCTTGATGAACCGCGCCGGATTGTCGTACCGTGCCCCCATTTCGATCCCGATTTCAACCAAGTTGCGCAAAATTGAAATCGTGTGGTTGAACGCGGTGGCGCTTCGACCCGCACCAAATTTTGCCGCCCAATTCAAACAGTCGGTTTTCGTGATGGACCGGATTTCCTTTTTTTCGAGTTCCGGCCAGCTCTTGAGCAGGGCGGTGATCCGCTGGGCGTGATAGTCCTTAGTGCGTGGCTTTAACGAACCGTTACCGGCCAACCGTTGCTTATGAATTTCGATGGCGTCGGCCACTGTTAATTTACCAGCCGACACCGAATCGCTCGATTCGGCAACCCGCCGCTCGTGCTTCTCAAAATCGGAGAGCCGCAACTTGGCGACTGACAGCACATCGGTCTTGAGACTGCGACGGATGAGCTTGCCCTTAACCCGCAAACGTGCATAGTAAGTTCCAGATGGAACGTAGCGAATTAAGTTTGAATACTGGGTTTTCTGCCAATCTTTGTCCGATTCGGCAGTCGCTGGCCGTGCTTTTGTCCTATTCATACGACCAGTATACAAAAGCAGTATCCAAAAGTCAACTTTCATTTGGCACAAGTTACAAAACGCTTGTGTTTATTGGTGTGCGCCCGTAGCTCAGTTGGATAGAGCATCTGCCTTCTAAGCAGAGGGTCCCGCGTTCGACTCGCGGCGGGCGCGCCAGTTCAAACAGTTGTGTCGCAGAATGCCGACCTGCTGATGACAGCACGACCAGCCTTGCCGGAACACCGCTGTACCAGCCACAAAATGGGCGTGCTAAAGTTCCCACCCTCCTGATAATTGGGGAAGTCCCATGCGCAGGCCAGAGACCAAATCCAATCCCGCACCGACGAGAGCCCCCGCCCCGGCCAGGGCCCGGTCGCGATTTCCGGCGTGGCTGATGGCGGCCTTGCTGGCGCTGGTAACACTGGCCCTGTACTGGCCAGCCATGCGCCATGACTTCGTTTACGATGACAAATTCTACGTCACCTTGAATGGTCACGTCCAAAAAGGACTGACCATGGAAAACGTAAAATGGGCCTTCTCCAATCCCGTGGCCGCCAATTGGCATCCGTTGACGATGTTGTCCCACATGCTGGACTGTCAACTTTTCGGGTTGAAGCCCTGGGGCCATCATCTGACCAGCGTGCTGCTGCATGCCGTCAACACCGTTCTGGTTTTTCTGTTGCTGCGCCGCCTGACGGGAGCGATGTGGCGGAGCGTGACGGTGGCGGCGTTGTTTGGGTTGCACCCGCTGCATGTGGAATCGGTGGCGTGGGTATCGGAGCGGAAGGACGTGCTGAGCACATTCTTCTTTCTGCTCACGATGAGTGCGTATGCGCGCTACGTGCAGGCAGGGAAAAAATCGAACTCCGATAAATTGCAAGCAGGCATCGAACATCGAACTCCGACAAATCGCGAGCAGGCATCCAGCGCCCAATGGTGCTATTGGTCGGCGGTTTTCTTTTTCGCGCTGGGCTTGATGTGCAAAGCCATGCTGGTGACGCTGCCCTTTGTCCTGCTGCTGCTGGATTACTGGCCGCTGCAAAGAGTTTCAAGTTTCAAGTTTTCAGTTTCAAATTCCGGCCCGCTGCCACCTTCAACGCTCAATCCCGATCATTCGCGAACAGGCTCTCGACTCTCAATTTTGATCTTGGAAAAGTTGCCGTTTTTTGGGTTGGCGGCGGCGGCGAGCATCGTGACCTTTGTGGTGCAACAACATAGCGGCGCCATGCAGATGGTACAAAACGTGCCCTTGGGCGCGCGCATTGGCAACGCCCTAATTTCGTATTGCCGCTATCTGGGGAAGTTATTTTGGCCGGCGGATCTGGCCGTTTTCTATCCCCACCCCGGGCATTGGCCGGCGGGGCAGGTGCTGCGGGCGGGCGGGTTGATTCTAGGCATTACAATGCTGCTGATAGTGAAGCGCGGGCGGCACCCGTTTTTGCTGATGGGCTGGTTGTGGTTTTGCGGGACGCTGGTGCCTGTGATCGGGTTGGTGCAAGTGGGCGGGCAGGCGATGGCGGACCGGTATGCTTACATTCCATCGCTGGGGGTGCTGATTCCGGCAATATGGGGCGCGAATGAATTGACCCGGCGCTGGCGGTACCAGGCAATTGCATTGTCAGTGGCGGGTTGGGCGGCGATCGTCCTGTGTCTCGGATTAACGCGGCAACAACTCGGGTATTGGAAGAACAGTGAAGCGCTGTACCGGCACGCGCTTGAAATCACGGAGAACAATTACCTTGCGCACAACAATCTCGGCGTCGCCCTCGCCAGGAAAGGCCAGACCGACGAGGCGATCAGCCAATTCCAGGAAGCCATCCGCCTGAAACCCGATTTCGCCAATGCCTGCTACAATCTCGGCAACGCCTTCGCGGAGAAAGGCGAAATCGACGAAGCCATCCGCCAATATCAGGAAGCCATCCGCCTGTCACCGGATTACGCCGACGCCCACAACAACCTTGGCACGGTCTTCGCGGAGAAAGGCAAAATCGACGAGGCGATCAGCCAATACCAGGAAACCCTCCGCCTGTCACCGGATTACGCCGTCACCCACAACTACCTCGGCAACGCCCTCGTGGAGAAAGGCAAAATCGACGAGGCGATCAGCCAATACCAGGAAGCCCTCCGCCTGAAACCCGATTACGCCGAAGCTCGCAACAATCTCGCTCGCGCACTGGAAATGAAGAACGCTCCGGCGGGCCGCTGATGTGCGGGCGGTGTGGTTGCAACCCTGCCGGGCTGTAATTCCCACGGGAAACATCCGACACTGCCCCAGGCAACATCACAGAAAACAGGACGCCGAATCCCTGCCGCGCCGAAGCTTCCGAGCGAAGGCTGGTCCGAATCGGCCCGGCAGGTGATTTCCTGCGAACCTTGCCGAATTTGGAGTTCGGCGTTCCGCGAGGCAGTGCCTCAAAATACGTCCGGCGGCGGCGTGGGTGATTTTCCGAATTGCGCCGGAAGCGCGGTGTGGATTTTATGCAGCTTGGTTTCAACGCCCTCAATTTCTTTGCCGGATCCGTCTCCGATACACTGCCGGATTTGCCCGGGCTCAGGAACACCGACTTTCATCGCGTGCTCGCAATTTATCGGAGCTACGATTTTGGGATTCGCGATTTTCTCCGCGCGGCGAAAAGGACCGCGCCGCCCAGGCCAAACAAAGCCAACGTGGCAGGCTCGGGCACGGTGACGATTTCAATGCTCCAACTCACCAGCGTGCTTTGGTAGCCGGTAGCCGCATCTTCGACGAAGAGCGTCCAGGTTCCATTCGGGTTCAGATTGTCGAATGAACTGAGCATCGCCGTCCGCGGATCGGAACTGACCACCAGAAACGGGTCCGTTTCCCGTCCGTCCGGCTGCCAGGTTCCGGTCAGCAAATCGCCCCCGTTGCCGCCATACAGGTGGATGTCCGTGGCGGCGGAATCGCTGAAGGTGACGTCGAAGCCGGCGTCGCCATATCCATACGGATTGGCGCCGTCTTTGCCGACGCGGTTCAGCAGCACGGCGAAGCCGTCACCGAATGACAGGTAGGCGTATAAATCGCCGTTCCAGCCGCCGGTGACATCCAAAGAGACTTCCACGCTTTGAATTCCGCCAGACAATCCGCTGACGACATTGGTGGAGGAATAGCCGGTCGGGTTGGCATCCGGGATGAGCTGATTGGGAGTTTGCTGAAACACATTGGTGGCCGTCTGCGCCTGAACGCCACCAGCCAGGCTCATTGCCGCAAGGACGGCCGTCAGTCTCATCAAAATTTCTGGTAGCGGTTTCATTAATGTTGTCGCAAGCGATAAAATGCCGACGGCTGCGGCGGGTTGCTGTCCGTGTAAATCCACAGCCCGTGCGGCGGCGCGTTGGTGGTCAACACAACCGTCCAGGAACTGACGAGATTGGTCGTCCGCTCCACGTCGTAGGTGTAACCGGGCACGCCGGCAAAATGGAGGGTGATGGCCCCGCCGCTGCTGGCGACGGACACCACCGAGCCAATCGCGTTGGTCACGGAAATCGTGATCCAGTTGGTGGCCGTGCGCACCGTGTCGCCGGGCCGGTAACTGCGCACGTCAGAGACCGTGAAGGTGAAACTTTCCGAGAAGTTGTTGGTCGGCGTGAAAAAGATGTAGCTGGCGTTGGTGGTGATGGGCGTTCCGTTGGTGCTGGCACCCAGGCCCAACAACGCGGTCGGGTCGCCGTCCGGGTCAGTGGTATAATTCGTCAGCACCGTGGCGATGGGAATCCGCATTACCGTGCCCCAGGCGCGGCTGAGGAACATTGGAAACGCAACCGGCGCATGGTTCGGCAGGAATACCAGCTCGACCGCGTTGTCATTGGTCGTGACGCTGAAAGTGCCGCCCGCGAGGTCGTTGGTGAACGCGCTGGTATCCACGATGAATTTGGCCGGATCAAACTCCAGCACCCCGCGCGTGGTGGTGGCGATGGTCCAGGTGTAATTGGAGTTGTTGTTGAAATCCGCCGCCGGGCCGGGCGAACCGCCGTCGAGCGAGCCGAGTTCAATCGTGAATGGGTTGGTGCTGGTCGCCTGCACGTCCAGATAGCCGGTGTAATTGGTCTGCGTGTAACCCGTGCCGGCCGGGCCGGTGGCATCGCTGACGTTGACCGTGAAAGTGCCGCCGGGACTCCAGATATTGGTCAACGCCAGCACCGTGATCGTGAAGTTGTTGGTGACAGAATCCACGCCGCCGTTGTCCGTGCCGCCGTTGTCCTGCACCACCACGGTGATCGTTGCCGTGCCCAGCATGTTGGTCACCGACGCAAACGACAGCGTGCCGGTGGGGTTCGGACTGAGGTAATTCACCGTCGGATCGGGGATCAACGACGGATTGCTCGACCTGGCGGTAATGGTCAACGTCTGGCTGCTTTCATTCGCCGGGCCGGGCGTGATGCCGCTCAAATTAACCGTCTGCAAACCGGCCGCCTCGCTGATGGTCAGGTTGCCGATGGAATTCAGCGTTGGCGGATGGTTCACCGCCGTCACGGTGATGGTGAAGGCGTTGGTGGCGCTGGTGTCATGGCCACCGTTGGCCGTGCCGCCGTTGTCCTGCAAATAAACCGTCACCGTCGCGCTGCTGCTGGCATTGGTTGCCGGCGTGTAGGTGAGCGCGCCGCTCGACGAAATCGCCGGCTGGGCCGAGAACAGACTGCTGTTGTTGTTGGCAACGTGGAACGTCACCGTCTGGCTGGATTCATTGGCCGGCCCGGCACTGATGCTAGTTGCCCAGTTCGCCACGGTTTGCGCGCCGGCATTCTCCAACACCGTTTGATTTCCACCCGCCGTGAAACCCGGCGGCTGATTCACCGCGTTGATCGTGACCGTGAAGGTGTTCGTAACCGAGTCAACGCCGCCGTTGGCCGTGCCGCCGTTGTTCTGCACGACCACGGTGACCATCGCCGCGCCGAATGTATTCGTCACCGGTGTGAACGTCAGCGTGCCGGTCGAATTCGGGTTGGTGTAATTTACCGTCGGATTGGGCACCACTGAAGGATTGCCCGACGTGGCCGTGATGGTCACCGTCTGGCTGCTTTCATTCGCCGGTCCGGGCGTGATGCCGCTCAAATTCACCGTCTGCAAACCGCTGTTTTCATTGGTTGTCAGATTGCTGATGGCATTCAGCGTCGGCGGCTGGTTCACCGGAGTGACGGTGATGGTAAAGGTTTGCGCCGCGCTGGTGTCCACGCCGCCATTGGCGGTGCCGCCGTTGTCCTGAGCATAAACGGTCACTGTCGCGGTCCCGTTGGCATTGGCCGCCGGCGTAAATGTCAGCGTGCCGCTGGCGTTGATTGCCGGCTGCACCGAGAACAGGCTGTTGTTGTTATTGCCCACCAGGAAGGCGACGGTCTGGCTGGATTCATTGGCCGGGCCAGC
>JBEKSU010000145.1:0-9353 GCA_049516755.1 Verrucomicrobiota bacterium
TCGCCGCGTTTTCGCTGCTCTACTCGGTGAACATGTATTTCCAGAGCTACGGCGCGGTTTCCATCATCAAGGTCAAGGCGTACTGGTTCCACGTGCGCGAACGCGGCGTGTTCGGCGCGATTTTTGGAACGCTCATCTCCATCGGCGTCTATTTCGCATTCGACTGGGGGCAGGCAATTGTCAACATGACCAAGGTCGGCGCCGCCGGCGGCTGGCTGCCCGATTTGCTGAAGGCATTGTTCGCTTCCACCACCAATCCGGTGGATGCAACGTGGGCGGTGTTTTTCATTCCGGCGGCAATTTTGATTGTCTGGGTGTTGATTGACTGGTGGCTCATCAAGGACACGCCGGAAGAGGCGAATTTTCCGTACTTTGACACGCACGACGCGTCATCCGGCCAGATGCACATCGAGCTGACGACGCTCGACCTGCTCAAGAAAGTTTTTGCCAGTCCGTTGATGCTGCTGATTGCGGCCATCGGGCTGACTTCGGGCATTTTCCGCAATGGCATCACACAATGGTATTTCGTTTTTGCCGCCGAGGTGAAACAGCCGGGCGCGGAATTTTTCCTGCAACATTGGGGCTTGCTGCTGTGCATCTTCGGCATCATCGGCGGGTTCGCCGGCGGCATGGCATCCGACTGGTGGTTCCAATCGCGGCGCGGGCCGCCAACGGCGTTCCTGTGCGGCTTCATCCTGATCCTGGCGGTGGTGATGGCCGTGTTTTTGTTTTCCTCGCCGTTCATTCTGGGCTGCGCGGCGGTGCTCATCGTGATGTGCGCAGTGGGCATTACGTCGTTGATGGCCGGCACGGCGGCGACGGATTTCGGCGGGCGCAAGGCGGCGGCGACGTGCTCCGGCATCGTGGACGGCTGCACCTACCTTGGCAGCGGCATCCAGTCGTTCAGCCTCGGTTATCTGACGACGTGGAACTGGCATTACTGGCCGTATTTTCTGATGCCCTTCGCGCTGATCGGGACGTTGATTGCCGTTAAAATCTGGTACGACCTGCCTGCAGCCACCCGGAAGCACCTCGCTGATGTCGGGTAGAAACGAAAGACCGGTTTCAATCCGGTACCGATTCGACCGGACGGTAGTCCGGCCGGGTTTTCCACCGCTGCTTGACCGGAACCCTTGATTTTGCTTTGTTGCATCCGGCTTTGAACCGTTCGTATCCGTTTCCGGAGCCTGATCGTGCCAACAACTTTTGCCCAACGAAAATTCCCTCCCGGTTTTCGCGCCCGCCGCGGACTCAACTGGGGCGTCGTGGGGTTGATGTACACGTCCTACTATTTGTGCCGCTACAACCTGCCGCTGGCCAACAAAGCCATCGCCGACGAGTTGCATTTTTCCAAGTCCGACATGAGCAGCATCATCTCGGCCCAGTTGCTGGCCTACGCGATCGGACAGATCGTCAACGGATTGTTGACCGACCGGATGGGCGGCAAACGCGCCATGCTCATCGGCGCGGCGGGCACGGTGACGATGAATCTGCTCTTCGGCGCGTCGTCGTTCTGGGGTTTCCTCTGGCTGTTTGTGGTGTTGCGGAGCATTGACGGTTACATGCAGGCGTTCGGCGCGCCGGGCTTCATCAAGATCAACGCCGCGTGGTTTGGCCAGACGGAGCGCGGCACCTTCGCGGGCATTTTCGGGTTCATGATCAACCTCGGGCGGCTCGGCATCAATTATTTCGGGGCCGCGCTGCTGGCCGGCTTCACGTTCCTCGGCATGTGGCAGGTGCCCGCCCTGCATTGGCGCTGGCTGTTCTGGATTCCGGCAGGCGTGGCGAGCCTGGTGGCGGTCGTCCTCGCGCTTGTGGTCAAGGACACGCCGGAGGAAGCGGGTATTACCGGCGTTCACGCCGGCGAGGCGGATCATTCCGACCCGGACATCCACGGCAAGATGGCGACGGTGTTTAAAAAAATTGTCGGCAATCCGCTGGTGTGGATCATCGCACTGGCGTATGCCTGCACCGGCGCAGTAAGGCAGTGCATCGACCAGTGGTTCCCGCGTTACTTTCAGGAAGTCTATAATCTGGAATTGAGTTCGGCTCGGTTCCAGTGGCTCGGGTTTTTGATTCCGTTTGTGGCATCTTCGGGCTCGCTGATCTCGGGCATCATTTCCGACCGGGTTTTCCAGGGTCGCCGCGCGCCCGTGGCCGCGTGGATTTATTTCATCGAAGTCTGCGTCATCCTCGTGGCGACGCAGGTGCACAGCCTCAGCTGGGCGCTCGTATTCTTCGTGCTGATTTCCTTCACGGCCAATTCGACGCACTCGCTCCTCGGTCCGGCGGCGGCGATGGACATCGGCGGGCGCAAGATGGCGGGTTTTGCGTCGGGCGTGATTGACTCGTTCCAATATTTCGGCGCCAGCCTCGCGCTCAAGGTGCTCGGCTACTTTCTCGATAAAAGCTGGGATTCCTACTTCTATTTCATGGTTCCGTTTGGCGTCATCGGCGGCCTGCTCATGTTCGCCATCCGCAACCGGGCGCTGGGCAAAAACAACGCTTGACCCCGCCGGGAATTCCATTAAACTGAATGCGTAATGTTGATAATTAATTCACAAGCAGTTAAACTGGCTGTCGTCGTTGTAGTTGGCGACGCTGTTGGCGCTTGTTGAATGGCATAATTTAACAGGAACCCACGGCTGCAAAACGGCCGTGGGTTTTTGTTTGATCCGCGACCGTCAGCCACAACCGAGAAAGGCAATGATTAAGATTAAGAAAACGATTGGGATTGAGAGAAAGCTGTCATCACGGCTGGATTCTGAATCATAATCGTAATCCTGTTCTTAATCCGTGTAATCTATGAGCAAGACAACTGAAATAGCTGGATCCGCCTCCGCCGCAAAAACGGCTTCGGCGCGACGAGACAAGAAACCCGCCCCCGCCACGCGCGCCGAGGTCGGCCGAACCATGTCCGGGTGCGACATCCTCGTCGAAGCCCTCGAACGCGAAGGCGTGGAGGTCATTTTCGCCTATCCCGGCGGCGCGAGCATGGAAATCCACCAGTCGCTCACCCGGTCCAAGATCCGCACCATTCTCCCGCGCCACGAGCAAGGCGGCAGTTTCGCGGCGGAAGGTTACGCCCGCGCGACCGGCAAGGCCGGCGTGTGCATGAGCACCAGCGGCCCCGGCGCGACCAACCTCGTCACCGCCATTGCCGACGCCTACCTGGATTCCTGCCCGCTCATCGCCATCACCGGCCAGGTCAACCAGAACATGATCGGCCGCGGCGCGTTTCAGGAGACCGACATCATCGGCGTGACGCTGCCCATCGTGAAGCATTCCTATCTCATCACGGATGTGAACGACATACCGCGCATCATGAAGGAGGCATTTTACCTCGCGCAATCCGGGCGCCCCGGCCCGGTGGTGATTGACGTGCCGAAAAACATCCAGCAGGCCAAAACCCAGCCGGTGTGGCCGACGCTCGAACAAATCAAAAAGGGCCTGCGCGGCTACAACCAGGCTGATTTGCGCGCCGACGATCTGGCGTTGAACGAAATCATGGGCCTGATCGAGAAGGCCGAACGCCCGGTGATTTATTGCGGCGGCGGCATCATCAGCAGCGGCGCGGCGGCAGAATTGAAAAAGTTCGCCGAGGCGGCGCAGATTCCCGTGTCCACCACGCTCATGGGCATCGGCGGTTTTCCGGAAACGCATCCGCTCTCGATCCGCTGGCTGGGCATGCACGGCGCGGCATTCGCCAATTGGGCGGTCAACGGCGAATACGAGCAGCGCAAGTCCTTTAACGACCCGATGGTGAAAATCAAGGACGGGGCGGATTTGCTGCTCGCGTTTGGCGTGCGGTTTGACGACCGCGTCACCGGCAAGTTCGAGGAATTTTGCAAGCACGGCACGATTGTTCACGTGGACATTGACGCGTCCGAGTTGAACAAGAACCGCCGCGCCAATCTCGCCGTGACGGGCGACATCAAGGACGCGCTCACGCGGCTCAATGCGATGCTGGCCAAGCGTCCGCTCAACAAACCCCACACCCCGTGGCTGGCGCAGATTGACGAGTGGAAAAAGAAAGGGCCGTTTGCCTACGCCATCACGCCGGAGATCGCCAACAGCGACCACATGAAGGACCATCTCAAAGGCCAGGAAAACCAGGTCATCCTGCAGCAGATGGTGGTGGAGGCGCTTTATGAGCTGACCCAGGGCGAAGCCTACATCACCACCGGCGTCGGCCAGCACCAGATGTGGGCGGGGCAATGGTACAAATACAAATATCCGCGCCAGTTCATCACCAGCGGCGGGCTGGGCTCGATGGGCTTCGGCTACCCGGCGGCGCTCGGCATCAAGGTCGCCCTGCCGGACAAGCAGGTGATTGACATCGACGGCGACGGCTCGTTCCTGATGAACGTCCAGGAGCTGGCCACCGCCAATATCGAAAAGATCGCGGCCAAGGCCATCATCCTGAACAACCAGCACCTCGGCATGGTGGTGCAATGGGAGGACAAGTTCTACGCCGGCAACCGCGGCCACACCTACCTCGGCAATCCCGACGTGCGCGAGCAGATTTACCCCGACTACGTGCGCGTCTGCAATTCGTTCAACGTGAAATGCGAGCGCGTGATGCACAAAAAGGATTTGCGCCCGGCGATCCAGCGGATGCTCGATGCCGACGAACCTTACGTGCTCGACGTGATCGTGCCCTACACCACGCACGTGATGCCGTTCATCCCGGCAAACCGCACGGTGGCGGACATGATCTGGAAGCCGTGATTTGAGCCTTGCCAAAATTGCCGGCCGGGTGGCGAAAATGCCGTCCGGCCGGATTTTGTTTTCCATTGACCGGGACCAAAGTTCAAATCTAAACTTGTATCCCTATGTTCGAAAACTCCATTCGCCGGATGCCGCGGCCGCAGGATGTCGCGACGATGACCACGCAACAGCTGCGGGAGACTTTCCATATCGGCGGCTTTTTTGCGCCAGGCGAATTGCGCGGCGTGTTCACCGACCTCGACCGGCTGGTGGTCGGCGGCATCATGCCGGTCAAGCCGGTGGAATTGCCGAATCACAAGGAGACCGGGCGGGCGTTCTTCCTCGAACGCCGCGAATTCGGCGCCATCAACGTCGGCGGGGCAGGGGCGGTGCACACGGATGGCAGGACGCTTTCGCTCGACCGGCTGGATTGTGTTTATCTGCCGATGGGCACCAAATCGGTCACGTTCGAAAGCAAGGATGCGAAGAATCCCGCGAAGTTTTATTTTCTGAGCTGTCCGGCGCACGCGGCCCATCCCGCGGCGACGATGAAACCGAAGGACGCCTCGCCCGTGCCGCTGGGTTCACAGGCGGCGGCGAACAAGCGGACGATATACAAATACATCCATCAGGGCGGCATCCAGAGCTGCCAGCTCGTGATGGGATTCACCGCGCTGGAGGAGGGGAGCGTATGGAATTCAATCCCGCCGCACACGCACTGGCGGCGCACGGAGATTTATTTTTACTTCGATCTGGGCGAAAACGTGCTGACGCATTTTTTGGGCGAACCCCAGCAGACGCGGCATCTGTTTGTGCATAACGAGGAGGTCGCGCTGTCGCCGAACTGGTCCATCCACTGCGGCTGCGGCACGGGCAATTACCGGTTCATCTGGGGCATGGCCGGGGAAAACCAGGTGTTCGATGACATGGACGTCGTGAAGCCGGTGGATTTGCGGTAGAAAATTCAATGGTGGGGCGAGCGTCCCCGCGAGCCGAAGCATGGCGCGCCGGTGGACTTGCCCCTCCGAACCAGGAAAAAGGACAAATTATGGAAACAAAACGTTTTACCAACAAGGTTGCCATCGTTACCGGAGCGAGCCGGGGGATTGGCCAGGCCATTGCCGTTGCGTTTGCCCGCGAAGGCGCCCATGCCGTCAGCGTGGACGTCGGCGACCAGTCCGAGACCGGCGCCCGGGTGAAGGCGCTGGGCGCCAGCTTCAACGCCTACACCGAGGATTTCAGCAAGCTCACCCAGAAGGGCGCCGCCGACCTCATTGCCAAAATCATCGCGGACACCGGGCGGGTGGACATTCTCGTGAACAATGCCGGCATCATCCGCCGCGCGCCGGTGGTGAACCATCCGGAAGAGGATTGGAACGCCACCATTCAAATCAACCTGACCGCGCCGTTTTTCCTGAGCCAGGCGGTGGCCAAATGGTGGGTGACCGGCGGACGCGAAAAATCCCCGGCGGACGCGCGCCTCAAGGTCGTGAACATCGCCTCGATGCTGTCATTTCAGGGCGGCATTTTGGTTCCGGGCTACACCGCCAGCAAGAGCGGCATCGCTGGCATCACCAAGGCATTTGCCAACGAGCTGGCCAAGGAACGCGCCAATTTCAACGCCGTGGCGCCCGGTTACATCGCCACGGAAAACACCCGGCCCATCCGCGAGGACGCCAAGCGCAACCAGTCCATTCTCGACCGCATTCCCGAGGCGCGCTGGGGTTCGCCCGAAGACGTTGCGGGAGCGATATTATTCCTGGCTTCGAAGGACGCGGATTATCTGAATGGCACGATCATGAACGTGGACGGCGGCTGGCTGGCGCGGTAATAATTGGAATTTGGACTGCGCCGACACGTTGGCGCTTTGAAAAGCGGTGACATGTCACCGCACTCCAAATCCAGTTTTGCAGCCGCTTGGCCGCTGTGAATCGGTGGCGGATTGAAAATTCATTTGGTCGATCGGCCAAAGTCTGGTAATTCCATCGGACCCATTTTTACCTATGAAACAAACATTCAACCGGATCCTCTTTTTATTGGGTGTGGCAGGTCTTTTCGCCCTGGTTTCCTGCGCCACCAAAACCGCTGCCCCGGCCAAATTTGCCGGCGCCACACCGTTGCAATGGTCGGTGCGAATGGCGGATTCGGAAATCGTCCGGCGCGGTGACAGTCTGGTGTGGCAGGAAGGCGGCAAGGCCAAATGGGATTACACCGTGGGTCTGTTCACTTTGTCGCTGCTCAAGCTCGATGGGCAGGTACACAATCCGGACCCGGACTACGTCAAGTTCGCCGAAAATACCATCGGTTCGTTTATCACGCCGGAAGGCGGCATCCAACGCTACAAAGTTGAGGAATATCAGCTCGATGCCATCAATTCCGGCAAAACGGTGCTGGCCCTGTGGCAGATCACCCACGACGAGCGCTATCAAAAGGCCGCCACGCTGCTGCGCAAACAGCTCGACACCCAGCCGCGCACAGCCGACGGCGGATTCTGGCACAAGCAGCGGTATCCGCACCAGATGTGGCTGGACGGCCTGTACATGGGCGCACCGTTCTATGCCGAATATGCCCGGTTGTTCAACGGGCCGGTTTCCGACTTTGACGACGTGGCGAAGCAAATCGAATTGGCGGCGGCGCACACTTACGATCCGGCGACCGGCTTGTTCTATCATGCCTGGGACGAGACCAAGGAACAGCCCTGGGCGATCAAGGCCACCGGCACCTCGTCCAATTTCTGGGGCCGGGCCATCGGCTGGTATGCCATGGCGCTGGTGGACGTGCTGGATTATTTCCCGACGAACCACCCGGCCCGGCCGGAAATCATCGCCACGTTCCAGAAATTATGCAGCGGGGTGGTGAAATATCAGGACCCGAAAACCGGCCTGTGGTATCAGGTGATGGACCAGGGCGACCGCAAGGGCAATTATCTGGAAGCGACGGCTTCGAGCATGTTCGTTTATGCGATGGCCAAGGGCGTGAACCATGGCTACCTGCCGCGGAAGAATTATGTTCCGGTAATTGAAAAAGGCTACCGGGGCATCATTGAAAATCTGGTCAAGAACGATGGCGATGGAAAATGGTCATTGACCCAATGTTGCTCGGTGGCCGGCCTGGGCGGGACGCCGGGCAACGGTCACGCGCGCGATGGGAGCTTCGATTATTACGTGAGCGAACCGATCGTGAGCAACGACCTCAAAGGCGTCGGGCCGTTCATACTGGCCGGAATCGAGGTGCAGCAGTTGTTGAACCCGCCGATGGCCGGGTGCGGCAAGACTTGCGGCATGGCCGCCTGCTGTAAAAATGTAAAATCAGTCGCTGTCAAAGTCACCAATCCCGCTGGTTTTGCCCGCACCGACGAAACGGTGGAAATCAATTTGCCGACCGTTGCCAGCGACCTGAAGATTGACCCGGCGACCGGGAAATTCGCAGTGAAGGATTGCGCGGCCTCGAAGTATCTGGATTCACAGGTTTATGCCTCCGACCCCGGCCAGGCGCCGGACAAACTGCTTTTCCAGGTTGACCTCGCGCCGAATGAGACGCGGACGTTTTGCATTATGGACGCCTCTGCGTTGACCAACGTACCGCCGCCGACAATCAGGACGTTTGCGCGTTACGTGCCGGAACGGTTTGATGATTTCGCCTGGGAAAGTGACCGCATCGCACATCGCACCTACGGTCTGGCACTCACCCCGGCCGAAGGAACCATCAGCAGCGGCCCGGACGTGTGGATCAAAAAGAACCGCGGCCTCATCGTGGACGTGATGTATGCCACCAAGCATTACCACGAGGACAACGGCGAGTTCATGGATGACTACCGCGTCGGCAAAAGCCGCGGTTGCGGCGGCATCGGCATCTGGGACGGCCAAAAGCTTTACACCTCCAAGAACTACCGCAACTGGCGGCTCATCACCACCGGTCCCATCCGCTCGGAGTTTGAGCTGACCTACGACGCGTGGGACGCGGGCAACGGCCGGAAGGTTTCCGAAACCAAACGATACAGCATTGACGCCGGTTCGTGGTTCACCAAGGCGCAAAGCACGTTTGCCAGCGACGACAAATCGCCGCTGACCATCGGCGTCGGGCTCGCCGAGCGCGCCTGTCCGACCAACCGCGAGGAATTCGTCGGGCGCGATCAAAACGAAGGCTGGATGAGCTACTGGCAGCCGGAGGATCAACCGAAAGGCATCATCGGCGATGCGATCATCCTGCCGAAAGGCAGCGTGAAGGAATTCACGAACGATGATCCGGACATGCCCGATTCAAAAAAGCACGCCGCCGTGCCGCAGCCGACGCATGAGGGTTATCCGCCCATCCGAAACATGCTGGCGATTTCGCAAGCCGAGGTCGGCAAGCCGTTCGAGTATTATTTTGGCGCGTGCTGGGATCGCAGCGGCGATTTCACCAATCACATCCAGTGGGAGGATTACGTGCGCCGGTTTGCCGAACGGCGCGCCGCGCCGCTGCAGGTGACAATCGGGAACTGATTTGAATGGTAGGGCCGTGCTGCTGCGCGGCCTCAAACATGGCGGCGCAGCAGCGCCGCCCTACCGGGTCAGTTTTTCACCTGCGAAGCAGAAATCACCTTCATGGCCTCGGCGGTGAGCGCAGTGATTTTTGACCACGCCTTTTCCGTGACGAGCTTG
>JBEKSU010000146.1:0-9259 GCA_049516755.1 Verrucomicrobiota bacterium
CCGGAATTGTGCAACGACGCGGCGATGAAAGGACAGTTTTTTTGTGAGGCCGCCGGCGGCCATTTTCAGGCCGAAGCCGGCACCTTCCGCGATCTCACGCCACCCGAAGCCTTCAGGCCACGAGGAAACAGACGAATCCCGCGAAGCAGAGGAGAAAGAAGAGAATGACCGCCCCATCAATCGCGCCAAACCGGGCCTCTTCCGAGTGGTTGGCCGGGACGAGCGCAGTATTAAAAATATGGCTCTTCCTGCTCACGTTGTAAGCGATTTTAGTCATGCCAGCAGTCGAGCATGGGCCGGGCCAGCGGATGCCACGGGAGGTGAACGAAAAACTGACGCGAAAAAGGCGCGAAAGACAAAATTTGTCCCGGGATATGACAGGAAAAAAACGCGCCGGGCGTCCGGTGTCAAGCGGGCTGTCCCAAAAACCGGCGGAGGCGGTTGAGCATCACCGCAGCGAAGCGTTCGTAAGGCACGAGCGCCCGGCCGTACATTTTCATCTCGTCAATCGCCTCCAGCGTCATGCCAAAATCCAGGTCGTGAAACGCGCGGCCACGCTTGACGCGCCGCAACCAGCGGGTCAGATCGGTGACCTCCTCGATTTCACTCTTCGGGCCGGGATAAAACAAGACCCGCCAGTCGTCGCGGCGCAAAAACCCGTCGGCATCGCTCCGGCGCTCAAACCACGCATCACACAGCAGCATGCAGACGGATTTGCCCGGACGTCCGCCGAGCCGGTAAAAAACCATGGGCGCGTTCGTTTCGCCAAAATGCTCGAACGCGATGTCGAGCGCATCCTCGGGCGGCGGGGTGAACCGGGTCTGAAAACCGAAATGAAGGCCGCCCTGCCCGGCGGGCGATTTTTCCACGCAGAGATTCTCCGCAAAAATCCAGATGAGGTCCGTTGCGAAACCGCGCTCGGCGAGCAGCTTCTTCCAGGCGTCGAGGGCTTCCTTCAACGAGGGGCGTTTGAACGGCGCTTCCGATTTCATGCCGGTATTCTAGCCAGTATTTTTCCAAAACCAATCTATAAATAATCTTATGCCAGCCTCGATTTTGACCCGCGGCTGATAGCCCAGTTGGGCGCGCGCCTTGGTGATGTCGGCGAACGTGACCGGCACGTCGCCGGGCTGTTGCGGCTGGCGGTCAATGACGGCTTTTTTGCCCAGTCCGGCTTCAAGCAGTTCGATGAGGCGGCTCAGCGTCACGGTTTGCGACTCGCCCAGATTGAAGATTTCAAAGCCGAATTCCTTTCGCGTGGCGGCGATGATGCCGTCAACCGTGTCGGTGACGTAGGTGTAATCGCGCGCCATGCTGCCATCGCCGAAGACCGGAATCGGTTTGCCGGCCTGAATGAGCGTCGCAAACTTGCGGATGGCCAGGTCGGGCCGCTGGCGCGGGCCATAAACGGTGAACAGGCGGAGCACGGCCACGTCCAGACCGTAAACGTGATGATAGACGTGGCCGAGCGACTCGCCGGCCAGCTTGCTGGCGGCATAGGGCGAGATGGCGGAAAAAATCGGATCGCCCTCGCTGAACGGCACCTTGGAATTCACGCCATAGACCGACGAGGACGAGGCGATGATGATTTTTTTGACGCGATGATTCCGCGCGGCTTCGAGCACGTTGACCGTGCCTTCGACGTTGACGCGCTGGTAAAGCGCCGGTTCGGCGAGGCTGGGCCGCACGCCCGCGCGCGCCGCGAGATGGATGACCTGGTCGAACTTCACACGGCCGAACAATTCGTCGAGCGCGGAAACATCGGTCAGGTCGCCGTGGACAAATTCAAACGGTTTGCCAAGCGACTGGATGTCGCAAAGGTTCTGGCGCTTGAGTTTTGGGTCGTAAAACGGGTTGAGGTCATCGAACGTCCAGACGCTGTGGCCGTCGTGCAGGAGCCGTTCGCAGACGTGCGAACCGATGAAGCCTGCGCCGCCGGTGACCAGAAAGTTCATGGCCAAACGCTAGCAATCGGAAAGCGAACTGTCGAGTGCGGGCGTTTTGGCAGGGTGCGCAGGCGCGCAGTCCCCTGCGCGCCGCTAGCACGAACACCAGCCAATACGGCGCGGAACGGAGTGCGCGCCCCACCCTCACAACCCGTTCAGCACGTCAATCATCTGCCGCAGGCGGCCGTAATCATGGCGGTTGAAACCGAAGGCGATCCGCGCCAGGTCCAGGTTGTCCCTGTCTTCGACTTCCTCCGGCGTGGGCTTGATGACTTTGATGGGTATGCCGTTGATGAGGTCGGCGAAGTCTTCGTTGATGGCCGCCAGGGCGGATGCTGACGGTGCGTTCTTGAGCCGGATGACCAGCAAATCCTTCACGAACCGGGTCGATTGAAAATTCCGGTAAAAGCGCGTGATGATTTTCACCGCCTCTTCGGCGTTATGGGTGATTTGGTAAAAATTCAAGTCTTCGGGCGAAATCAACCCATCGCGGAGCAGATGTTCGCGGATATATTTGTCCCAGGCTTTCCAATACGTTCCGCCGGGAGGTTCGACGAGCACGAGCGGCATGAGCAGGCCTTTGCCGGTTTGCATGAGCGTGAGCGCCTCATATCCCTCGTCGAGCGTGCCGAAGCCGCCGGGAAAAAGCACGATGGCGTCCGAATGGCGGATGAAAATCAATTTGCGCGTGAAAAAGTATTTGAAGGTGACGAGCTTTTTGTCCTCGGCGATGATCGGATTCGCGCTTTGTTCCCACGGCAGGCGGATGTTCACGCCAAAACTTTTTTCGGTCCCGGCGCCTTCATGCCCGGCCTGCATGATGCCCGGGCCGGCGCCGGTGATGACCATGAAGCCGGCTTTGGCAATCTTGCTGCCGAAATCCACGGCCTGTTGATATTCCACCTTGTCCGGTTGCGTCCGGGCCGAGCCGAAAATGGTGACCTTGCGGACGTGCGCATACGGCGCGAAGAGGCGGAAGGCATAACGCAATTCGCGCAGCGCGGTCTGGATCACCCGCACGTCGCCGGTCTCCTCCACGTCGGCCAGCAGCTTGAGAGCGTTTTCGATGATGTCGGCCACCTCGTTTTCATTGTGGCCGCCGCCTTTGAAGGCGATGAGTTCCTGAATACGGCGTTGCAGTTCCAAATCGGCGGGTTTGGCCGGCTTTTTCCCTTTAATCATGGGGCCAGAATAACTTTGCCGCGGGCAAAAGCAATCGCCCGCTTTACGGCGTTTTAATCCGGAGGGATGAGTTACACGAGTCCCTGACTTCCTTTGATTTGCGGGACTCGCAGAGCTCGCCCCTCCGAAATCAAGGGGTTTCACCCCGCTTTTGCGCGTTGACAAGGGTGGCGGGAACAACCATGCTACGCGCCATTCTGCGAGCCCCGCCCGTGAGCGGATTTTCTCGCCCCCAGAAAGGAAGTGAGTTGCGTTGACCGAAATAAGATTAAAAAAAGGCGAACCAGTGGAACGTGCGTTGCGGCGACTGAAGAAAAAAGTCGACCGCGAAGGGACCCTCAAGGTCGTGCGCAATCACCGGCATTTTGAAAAGCCGAGTGAAAAGCGGCGCCGCAAGGAAAAAGCCGCGCGCTTTTCCGCGATGCTGACCGCGCGCTACGCCGACCTGTAATTTTGTAATTTCCAAAACCGGGCGCATCCGACTATGATGTGCCCGGTCTTTTATTTTAACCGCAGCGTATGTATTCGCTTTCCACCTGCTGGAATTCCAAACGCCACACGGACGGTCGCGCCATGTTGCGTGAAATCCGCGACCTCGGCTTTGGCTACGCCGAGCTCAGCCACGGCATCCGGCTCGGACTCCTGCCCGGCGTCCTGGAAGCCGTGGACGCGGGCGAGATCAAGATTTCCAGCCTCCATAATTTTTGTCCGCTGCCGATGGGGGTAAATCATGCCTCGCCGAACCTCTACGAATTTTCCGACGAACGGCCGCGCCAGCGCGAACTGGCGGTCAAGCACACGCTCAAGACCTTTGAACTGGCCGAACGCGTCAAGGCGCCGGTCGTCGTGCTGCACCTCGGCAGCATGGACTTGAAGGATTACACCGAGAAACTGGCCGGCATGCTGGAGCGCGACGGGAAGAAATCGCCCAAATACGAAAAGCTCCGCGCCGAAGCCGCCGCCAAACGCGAAGCCAACAAGGGAGCAGCCGTCGAGCGGGTCTATGATACGCTTCACCAAATTCTGCCCGCAGCCGAGAAGCGCGGCCTCAAGCTCGGCATCGAAAACCGGCAGGCGCTCGAGGAAATTCCATTGGAAGGCGATTTCGAGCATTTCTTCCGCGACTTTGACAGCTCGAACGTGGTTTACTGGCACGATGTCGGCCACGCGCAAATCAAGGAAACCCTCGGCTTCCTCAACCACACCCGGCATCTCGAATCGCTCGCCGCGCGCCTGGCTGGATTTCATGTTCACGACGTGCAATTTCCTGCCCATGACCATGCTCCGCCCGGCACCGGCACGGTCAACTTCGCCGCGCTCAAGCCGTTTGTAAAACCGGGCCACATCAAGGTTTTTGAACTCAGTCCGTCTTTGCCCGTTGAAGCGGTCAAACTCGGCATCATTCACGTCAAAATATACTGGGGCAATGAGTGATTGCGGGGTGCGGAATGCGGATTTCGGATTAGAGATTGGTGGGGCATTGGGGATTTCCCCCGGAGCGCGGCTGTCTCAGCCGCAGCACGTTCGACAACCCCAAATCCTGGAGAATTTCGCACGCTCGTTTGACAATCCTGCTGCTGCGGGTGGGACACCCGCGCTCCAACCTTGACAGGAAAGCGGGCAAAGCAAAAGATATTGGCTGTGGAGACGCCAGCTTAGCTCAGCGGTAGAGCAACGGTTTTGTAATTCTAAATTGAGAATTGTTTCGGTTTGCTTCCCCTTGCTTTCGCTTGTGAACACAGGACTTTTTTGATTTCGGCTTTGGCAGCGTTTGTCCCTGATTGTATACAAAAACCACAAACCGTATACAAAAGCGATATACAATTTGGCACCAACAAAACTGATCAACACTACTCCTTGTTCTCTTCGATTTCGATGGCCTTGATCGAAGCCTCATTCCCGGCCAGCGACGAATACCGATCCAGCGCGGGCATGAGTCTGACGAACTCAACGGCACGGTCTTGCAAAGCCAGACCCAATTCGCGCAGGTTTTTACCCCTGATAAGTACCGTGCGTTTCAAGAATGACAACGTGAGGGTGTCCTGCCCTTCGCCAGCTTCAAATTTGACGAGTTCCAAATGGTGACACGGCAGCAGGTAAAAACTTTTTGAATCTGGTTCCAGCCGCAAGTTATCCACGGGGACGGGATCGCTATTGACGCCCCGCCTGATTTTGAAACAAGGGTTTTCATTTCTCATACTCTCATGCTCCGGCTTTTCTGGTTGGTTTGTTGCGGCGGAATTTCAATGCGCCGCCGTGTGGTTTCAGATTTTTGAACCGTCGGCTTGACCGTCTCGGTCGGTTTGATGGATTCAGTTGGCTTCACGGTCTGTGACTGCTCTGCCGCCACATCCTGCCGGAGAGCCTCGGCCTGCCGATCGGCAGATTGGCGTTGCGAGTGTTGAACATTGAGAACGTAGGCAACATCGCGCCCCCAAATATTGGCCAGCTTGTGAACCGAGCTTTTGCTGGCCATGTCCAAGGCCAGGGTCCGGTGGCCGGAATGGGCGATGTTCTGCCGAAGCTGGATTTTGTCCGCCGTGAAAATCTTCACGCCCTTGCGCCCGCGTGAAATCGTGACATACCATTGCTGCTCATTCGTGGCCGCTTTGACGGCGGAATCGGAGAACAGGACGTAATCCACGGTCTTGCCTTGGGCGGCGTATGACGTGACGGCGTAGCCGCGCACAAACTGCCGGTAATTTTTCGGCAGCACCCGGCCATCATTCAAAGCGATGCGTCCGTCGGCATGAATCTGTTTCACCGTCACCAGTTCACCGTTGGCGAGCCGGCGCCCATCCTGGCTTTGGGCATTGGCCTTGAGTTGCAGGCGGTCACCGCTGGACAGGGAAAGCTCTTTTGGCTGGCAGACGGTGATTTTATCCAATTCTTTGAACGGCACAGGCCGGATGCGGTGGTCGGCCTCAATCAGCAGATGCTTGTCGGTGATGCCGCACAGTTTCCCTGCGCTGCCGGATTTGAAACCGGCCGTCGGCCGGTTGAACACTAAAATGGAGTCCGGCTGATAAAACCGTTTGTCTCGTTTTTGAGCATCCGTCAAATCTTGCCGTTCCAATGCTGTAACCACCGTTTCAGCTTCACCAATTAACTTCTGCGTTTTCAGGCCGAGCCGGACTTGCTCATTGAGCTTGTGAATTTCCGACCAGCTTTGCGAGACGACAACGGTGGATTGCTGATTTTTGAAATGTTCCAGAAAATGCTCGGTCAATTTCTGCTGTTGATCCGCCAACGTGCAGGCGACTACCGCGCCTTGTTTATCCAGCCGGTCGAAGGATGCGCCGAGTTTGCCTTGCTGCGCTTCATTCACGGCGAGCTTGTATTGTTCCAGCCATTGGCGTTCAGTCCGCGTTTTTGCCGAGCCAGGATTTTGACGGCGGATGTTCGTCAGTTCGGCATAGCCAAGACCCGAATACTGTTCAATGGCGCGAAGTGCATCGGATGCCTCGACCGCTTCGTACTGATGTGTGTCACCGGAGAGAATGACCCGGCCCCTGACCGTCTGAATGAGCGAGAGTAGCTCCAGCATCTGTTGCCCGCCGATTTGTCCGGCCTCGTCCACAATAACAATCGTTCCGCGTGTCAGGAAATTCTGCTTGAGCAAAGCACTGACGGTTTGCGCGCCGGAAAAGCCGTCACGTTCCAGATCGGCGACCTGTTGGCGCTGGGGGGCGAGGACTTGCACGACATGACCGGCTCGGTTGAGTCCCTCTTTGATTTCCCGAAGGGTAAAACTTTTGCCCGTCCCTGCGCCGCCGCGAAACAGGGTGACGAAATCACGCGAGGACAAGATATGTTCGACGGCCTTACGCTGCTCATTATCCAATGAGCGGTCTGACGACTGATAATTAGCGGCCAAAGGTTCGTATTGGCGCATTCGGTGTTGAGCCAATCGGACGATATTAAGCTCGCGTCCCATGACTTCGCGCGTCGTGATTTTTCCTTGAAATTGTTCGTCACGGATATATTCACGTTTCCGGGTAGCAGCTTTGATCTCCGGCATTGATACATTTTGGCCGCGCGAATGTTCGAGCGCGTGACGCCAAAGCTCATGCTCATGGACGACCGAGCGGCGTTCAAACAGATGTTGCTCCGCCCAACCGACCGCCTGTTCTGCTGTCATCTTCTGTGGAATTTCCGGTGAACGATGCTTGTCCAGCCGGTGCAGTTGAAACTGTTCCCGCCATGATAATTGTTTGTTCCAGATGGATTGTAGTTTGACGATGCCGACATCCTTGATCTTCCTCGCCCGTTCCTTGTGCGCGATGTTGGCCCGGATGACCTTGATGTTCTGTTTCGCCTTGTCCGGCTCGCGTTCCAAAAACTCCCTGGTCTTTTCGTCAATCTCACGGTGGCGCTTGGAAAAACGGTCAATCAATTCCTTGCTGACCCCCACAATCTCAAAATCACCGCGCGGATTGTTTTCAACGCCATAGCCAAATCTTTGGAGCGATCTGACCAGTTCGTGATAATAAACATTCCTGACGAACTTCTGTGCCGTGACCATTTCACAGGCTTCCAGCGCTTTCCAACGGCCTTCAATTAAATCGCGCGTGGCATTGAACAGGATGCAATGGCTGTGCAAGTGCGGGTCTAAATCGCGTGACGTGTCATGCCGGAACACCGCGCCCACCACATTGCCCGTCACCCGATGCGCATACTGATTCTGTTTGCGAACCCTGGTGGCAGCGTAGGCTTGCAATTCACGCATGGCCACCGTCACCGCCTCATCATGCGCCTCAATGATCCGCTGGTCATTCCCAACCAGTGCCGCAATGGAAACTGATTTAGGCGGTGACAACGTAAAATCGTAAAACACCCGACGATTGGCGGATTCATGGACGTTTCCATCTTTATCCACCCGGACACGTTTTGAATTAAGCCGGGGAGTCAATTGTTCACCTGATTGCGGATGAAGATTCCGGCACAGATTCATGAATTCATTTTCAGTCGTGACCCCTGCCAAACCCAATTCTTTCGCCCCGTCACCAAACCATTGGCCTGAAACGCTCCGGCCTTCCATGTAATAATCACCAACGCCCAAGTGTTCACGAAAATACGACTCCGCATTTCTTAAACTGTATTGAGCCTTCATCGTCAACATGACGGGAAGCTAAATCATCACGATGGCAATTCTGCGCCATCGGTAGCGCAAAAAGCGTGGCAGGAAATGTTACCTGTTAATCGTATTGAAGGTTGGACGCTATTCTCCTTGCGAGTGCAAGGGACAGCCGTAACAACAAAAACACCAAAAGGAAATCAAACAACAGTCGAATCAAAAAATTATGAATACGCTCATCGTATCCGCCGAGGCGAAAGCCCGCTTGACCGAAGCCGTCAAGAATTACACGCCACCCGCGCCAGAAAAATACCGCGCGTTGAACGAAGTCAAAGATTCCATCATCGCCTTGCGGGAACGCAAAGCCTCGTATGAAACCATCCGCGCGATGTTGCACGAAAACGCCGGCATCGAAGTGTCGCACCAGACCGTCGCCCGTTACTGCCGCGAAGTTCTGGATTCAACCAAGCCAAAGAAGCCGCGTCGTCCCAAGACCCCAACGGTGGAACCGCCTGCATCCGCCCAAGCAGAATTGCCAGCACGTCCACCAATCGGCCAACCACGGTCACGCGGCCCGCGCATCTATGATCCAAAAAGTCTTTAACTCAGCAGCGCAGGCGTCGCCAGTCGCGGCGACGGAGAGTGACCAAAAAGAAACCCGCCAATCCTTAAAAGCAAAAACCTTGGGGTTCAGTGTCCGCGACCAACGCGCATTACACAGCCGTGTAACGCACGCTCGTCGCGAACCAATAATGGAAAACGCAGCCGCGTTGTGCTTCCGTCTTGAGCTTGGCGTCGCCGCCAACTCAAGACCGAAGCAGGGGGTAAAAATAAATTCGTGCTGGGCATCGGCCATCAAGCCGACAGGCGCGGGCAAAATAGAATTCGCGGGAACACCACCACTCGGATGGAGAGTTCTGGCGATATGAGGCAAACATTGTGTATAATTTTGGAAGGACGCCCATGAATGAGAAACTGAACATATTCGTCAGCTCGGTGCAGAAGGAACTCGAAGACGAGCGGGTCATTGTCCAAAACCTGTTGAACACGGACC
>JBEKSU010000147.1:0-9238 GCA_049516755.1 Verrucomicrobiota bacterium
ATGCTGTCCGAAACCCATGAAATCCAATGATTTTTCCGATGCGCGGGTGCTCGTCACCGGCGGCGCGGGCTTCATCGGCAGCGCGCTGGTCTGGGCGCTGAACCGCCGCGGCTGCGAACGCATCGTCGTTTGCGACCGCCTTGGCACGGATGAAAAATGGCGCAATCTCACGCCGCTGCGCTTCGCCGATTACGTCGAGGCCGACGATCTGCTCGCGCGGCTGCAGAGCGACACGTTGGGAAAATTCGATTTGATTCTGCACCTGGGCGCCTGTTCGTCCACCACCGAGACCGACGCCGGGTTTCTCATCCGCAACAATTACGAATTCACCCGGGACCTCGCCGCCTGGGCGCTCGGGCAAAAAACGCGGTTTGTTTATGCGTCGTCCGCCGCGACCTATGGCGACGGCTCGGCGGGCATGGATGACGATGAGGACAGGCTGGACCAGTTGCGTCCGTTGAACATGTACGGTTACTCGAAACAACTGTTCGACCTGCACGCCAAGCGCGCCGGATTTTTGAAGCAAATCGTCGGTTTGAAATACTTCAATGTTTTTGGCCCCAACGAGGATCACAAGGGCGACATGCGGTCGCTCGTCCACAAATCCACGGCGCAGGTGCAGGCCGAGGGTGTCATCCGGCTGTTCAAGAGCCATCGGTCCGACTACCGCGATGGCGAACAGAAGCGTGATTTTCTTTACGTGAAGGACGCCGTGGCGATGACGTTGCATCTGGCCGCCAGCAAACGGGCCGGCGGCTTGTTCAACATCGGCTCGGGCAAGGCGCGGACGTGGCTGGACCTGGCGCGGGCGGTCTTTGCGGCGTTGAAACGCAAGCCGAAGATTGAATTCATCGAGATGCCGGAAGTCATCCGCGACAAATACCAGTATTTCACCCAGGCGAACCTGGCCCGGCTGCGCGCCGCCGGTTACACCGCGCCCGTCACGCCGCTGGAAGACGCCGTGAGCGATTACGTCCGCCATTATCTCGTGCCGGACCAGCGGCTCGATCCGGCGGTGGCGTGAAGCTCTCAAGCGCCAAAGGCGCGGTAGAAAATAGCCCGCAGTTTCAACTCTTGTCATTCGCCGCGTTGCGGCAATTTTCACCGCCATGTAACTTGCCAGCAGCCGGCATTTGTTGTCATTTTGAGCGGAAGTGTATTTGAGAATTTCCATCCCCTGCCTGCTGGGAGCCTTCGTCCTGACGACGGCACACGCGGCCGCATCGCTGGAAAATTTCGAGGCGACGACGGACGTGGTTGGCCGCAACGCCGGCGGCATGGAAACCCCGGTCAACCAGTCCATCACACCCGCCGGCACTCTTGTTGAACTGCCCGGACTGAGGCCGCTGGCGCTGGCTTTGAGTCCCGACGGCAAACTGCTCGTGACCGCCGGGCTGAAGCACGAGTTGGTTGTGGTGGAGCCGGCAACGGGAAAAATCCTGCAGCACGTTTCCTTTCCGTCGGACCAGGCGCAGGAACCGGCCCCGGTCGCCACCGCCAGCCTTTCGCCGGACGAAAAAGCCCAGATCAGTTTCACCGGCCTCGCTTTTTCGCCGGATGGTTCGCGGATATATCTTTCGAACGTCAATGGCGATATCAAGGTCTTCGGCGTGGGCAAGGACCGCAAGGTGGCGCCGCTGTTTTCCATACCGCTGCCGCCGTCCGACCGGCCGGGCCATACCAATGAAATTCCCGCCGGCATCGCGGTCTCACCGGACGGCAAACGGCTGTACGTCGCACTCAACCTTTCCAACGGCCTGGCCGAACTGGACGCCGCGACCGGCCGCGGATTGCGGCATTGGGACGTGGGCGTGGCGCCCTACGATGTCGCACTCGCCGGCCACAAGGTTTATGTGAGCAACTGGGGCGGCCGCCGGCCCGACGCCGACAGCGTGACCGGCCCGGCGGGACAAGGCACGCGGGTGCGCGTGGATTCCCGCTCCATCGCCAGCGAAGGCTCGGTGTCGGTGATTGATCTGGCTGACAACATCGCTTCTCCGGTGGGGCGAGACTCTGTCGAGCCAAAGCTTCCAGCCGGCAGTGAGGTCAGGGCTCGAGGGACTCTCGCCCCAACGGAAATTGTGACCGGTCTGCACGCCGGGGCGCTGGCGTTGTCGCCGGACGGGCGCTGGCTCGTGGTGGCCAACGCCGGCAGCGACACATTAAGCGTCATTGACACGCGCACGAACCAGATCGTCGAAACCATTTTTGCGCGGCAAAAACCCGGCGACCCGCTGGGCGCGCAGCCGAACGCGCTCGCGTTTGACAAATCGGGCAAAACCCTTTTCGTTTGCAACGGCACGCAAAACGCCGTGGCCGTATTCCAGTTCAAACCGGGTGAATCCAAATTACTCGGCCTGATCCCCGTGGGCTGGTTCCCCGGGGCGATTGTCTGCGATGCCCCGCGGAAGGAAATTTACGTGGCGAACATCAAAGGCCTCGGGCGGGGACGCCCGGGGAAATCCGGCTCGACCGAATTCAACTCGAAACAACACGTCGGTTCGCTGTCGCTGGTGCCCGTACCGGCGGCGAAAGAGCTGGCCGCTTACACTCAAACGGCATTGGCGGATCTGCGTTATCCGCTGCTGGCGCAGGCGAAATTGCCGGCGCGTACCAATCAACCCGCGCGGCCCGTGCCGGAACGCGTCGGCGAACCCAGCGTGTTCCAACACGTGGTTTACATCATCAAGGAAAACCGGTGTTACGATCAGGTGCTGGGCGACATGACGGCCGGCAACGGCGACGCCGATTTATGCATTTATGGAGCGCGCGTCACGCCGAACCAGCACAAGCTGGTGCGCGATTTCGTGCTGCTGGACAACACCTATTGCTGCGGCATTTTGAGCGCCGACGGCCATCAATGGACGGACACGGCGTTCGCAACGGATTACATGGAGCGCGAGTTTGCCAATTTTCCGCGCAGCTATCCCTGTGGCGGCTTCGGCGAGAACGGGCGGGACGCGCTGGCCTATTCGCCGGCGGGCTTCATCTGGAACAACGCGCTCGCGCACGGCAAAACGGTGCGCGATTACGGCGAATTCGCCACCGCCGTCACCCGCTGGAAATATGCCGGGCGCAAGGACAAATCGTATTTTCTCGATTTTTACCATCAATACCTCAACGGCACGGATGACCTGGTCATCGGATGCGAACCGGACATCGAATCGTTGCGGCCGTACCTGGCGACGAACACGGTGGGCTGGGACCTGGACGTGCCGGACGTTTTTCGCGCCGCGCAATTCATCAAGGAGTTGAAACAATTTGAGGCCGGCGACAGCCTCCCGAACATCATCATCCTCTGGCTGCCGAATGATCATACCAGCGGCACGAAATTGGGTTCGCCCACACCCGCCGCGCAGGTGGCGGACAACGACCTGGCCTTCGGGCAGATTGTCGAGGCCGTCAGCCACAGCAAATTCTGGACGAACACATGCATTTTTGCCGTCGAAGATGATCCGCAGGATGGCTGGGACCACGTGAGCGGGTACCGCACGACGGCCTATGTGGCGAGCGCCTGGACCAAACGCAGCGAGGTCATCCACACGCAATACAACCAGACCAGCCTCTTGCGCACGATGGAACTCATGCTGGGCCTGCCGCCGATGAACCAGATGGACGCCACGGCCACGCCAATGTTCGATTGCTTTGCCGACACGCCGGATTTCACGCCCTACGACGCCGTGACCAACAACGTGCCGCTCGATGAGATGAATCCTTTGCCCAAACTCATCTCCGACCCGGTCCTGCGCAAGGACGCTTATGTCTCGGCGCGCCTGCCGCTCGACAAGGAGGACCAGTGCCCGGAGGATTTGTTCAACCACATCCTCTGGCGCGCGGCGAAAGGTTCCCGGGTCCAGTATCCGGCCTGGGCGGTGAAAGTCGTGGATGACGATTGACGGCCGCCCGGCCTCCGCCACGGGCGGACATTGTTTGTAACTTTGGCCGGGATTTGCCTAAGTAATGGATGATACCGGATTAAAACACGTTTCCCCGGTTGGATATAAATTTCCGAAACGAATTCGTGGCACAACTGTCATAATATCAAATCATGGCAAATCCCAAAAAGCGCCGAAAAATCATCATCTTTTCAGCCATCGGGCTGGTGCTCGTCACTTTGATCGCGGTGTTCGTCTTCAGGAAAAAGCAGCCGGTCATCACCGTCCAGACCGAGAAGGTCACGCGTCACAGCCTCACCAACCTCGTCGTGGCCAACGGCAAGATCCAGCCCATCGTCCAGGTCACCATCAGCCCGGAGGTCAGCGGCGAAATCATCGAACTGCCGGTCAAGGAAGGACAGGAGGTCAGGAAGGGCGATTTGCTGGTGAAGATCAATCCGGACATTTACATCGCCGCCGTCAATCAGGCCAAGGCCAATTACGAATCCTCGCTCGCCGCCAAGGCCTCGGCGGTGGCGAACCTGGAAAAAGCCCAGGCGGACTACGACCGCAATCTGGAATTGTTCCACCAGAAGCTGCTGTCGGAATCGGATTTCATCGGGTTCAAATCCGCCCGCAACGTGGCCCGGGCGCAACTCGACAGCGCCGACGATCTGGTGAACGTGGCCAAGGCCAACGTGGACAGCGCGGAGGAACAACTCTCCCGCACCACCATCGTTTCGCCGCTCGATGGCACCATCAGCAAATTGAACTCGCAACTCGGCGAGCGCGTGCTGGGCACCGTGCAAAACGCCGGGACCGACATCATGATCATTTCGGACCTGAACCAGATGGAGGCCCGGGTGGACGTCGGGGAAATGGACGTGGTGGGCATCAAGCCGGGCCAGAAGGCGCGGCTGGAGGTGGACGCGTTCAAGGACCGCAAATTTTCCGGCACGGTGACGGATGTCGCCAGTTCATCGAAGGACAACAACCAGTCGAGCTATTCCAGCGGCAGCAGCCAGTCGCAGGAAGCCACCAAGTTCCAGGTCCGCATCCGGCTCAATGACAAGGAAGCCTTCCGACCCGGCATGTCCGTGAGCGCCGACATTGAAACCGAGTATCGCACCAACGCGCTCACCGTCCCGCTGGCCAGCGTCACCACCCGCGCGCCCAAGCCGCCCCAAAAGGGCGACCCGCCGAAAAACGGCGGCACCAACCCGGCCACCGCCGGGTCGGGCACCAACGCGTTGGGCGCCGGCAACAGTGCCACCAACAGCGAGGCGCCGGACAGGAAATCCAAGGCATCCGCCAAGATGCGGGACGTCGTGTTTGCGGTGGCCGGCAATCATGTGACGGCCGTGCCGGTGAAAATCGGAATTTGTGACGACACCTATTGGGAAATCACCGACGGCCTGACCAATGGCGAGGAAATCGTTTCCGGCGGTTACCGGGCCATCAGCCGCGACCTCCAGGACGGCTCGAGGATCAAAAAAGGCACCGCCACGACGGACAAACGCGCCGGGAACGAAACCAAATAAAGCGGCTGCTGGAAAAATGATGAACGTCCGCCCTCACCCCGGCCCTCTCCCCCAGGAGAGGGAGAACCGTCTTCAGCGGGCAGGCGATGCGAGTATGCCTGTTGATCTGCGGCATCCTCAGGCGGACTATCAGAAAACAGCGGCTGCATACCAGAAGCACGAATTTTCCGGCAATGTGGCGTCGCCCTCCCTCTTCCCGGGGGAGAGGGCCGGGGTGAGGGCGGGCGTGAACCTCCATCTCGTTCCCCTGCTCCTCCCAGTAACCGCCGCAGCATTCCCGGTCTTCCCCACATGAGTTTGATCCGGCTCCAGAATGTTTCACGGCGTTACCAGATGGGCGCGGAAACCGTCCATGCGCTGCGCGACGTGTCGCTCGAAATCCAGCGCGGCGAATATGTCGCCATCATGGGGCCGTCCGGCTCCGGCAAATCCACGCTGATGAACCTCATCGGCTGTCTCGACACCCCCACGTCCGGCCGCTACGAATTGAACGGCGTCGGCGTCAGCGACATGGACGACAACCAGCTTGCGGAAATCCGCAACCGCGAGATCGGGTTTGTCTTCCAGACCTTCAACCTCCTGGCGCGCTCGAATGCGCTGCACAACGTCGAGCTGCCGCTGATTTACGCCGGGGTGCCCGCCGACGAACGGCGGAAGATTGCGCTGGACGCCATCGCGCGGGTCGGCCTGGCCGACCGGATCCATCATAAACCCAATGAACTTTCGGGCGGCCAGCGCCAGCGCGTGGCCGTCGCCCGCGCCCTGGTCAACCAACCCTCCATCCTGCTGGCCGATGAGCCGACCGGCAATCTCGATTCCAAAACCGGCGCGGAAATCATGGCGCTGTTCGAGGAACTGGCGCGCGCCGGCAACACCATCATCCTGGTGACCCACGAGGAGGACATCGCCCGGCAATCGCGGCGCATCATCCGCCTGCACGACGGCTTGATTGCGAGCGATGAAGCAGTGACCAAATGAACATTCAACATCCAACATCGAACATCGAACATCGATTGAAGCCGCGCCGGAAAGGTTTTTATTGGGTGTTGGAGGTTGGAGGTTGGAGGTTCGATGTTTCCCTCCCATGAAACTCCTTTCCGAACTCCGCGAGGGCCTGGGTATTTCCTGGGGCGCCATTCAGGCGAACAAAATGCGGTCGGTGCTCGCCACCATCGGCATCGTCATCGGCATCGTCACCGTCACCCTCATGGGCGCGGCCATCAACGGACTGAACCAGGCGTTCATCAAAAGCATCTCCTCGCTCGGCGCGGACGTGTTCCACGTGGCGCGCTACAACTGGTTGTTCAATTTTTCCTACGACGAATGGCAAAAGATGCAGCGGCGGCGCCAGCCGATCCGGCTCCGGGACGCCGAGGCGCTGGCCAGACAATTGACGCTCGCCGCCGCCGTCGCGCCCAAGATGCGCAGTTACCGGCCGGTGGAATACAAGACCCGGAGCGCCAGTCTCGTCCGGATCATCGGCACCACGGATGCCTATCTGCAAACCAGCGGCGTGAACGTGGCCCAGGGCCGGTTTTTGACCGCGGCGGATGCCGGGGGCGGACAGCCGGTCTGCGTGATCGGCAGCGACGTGGCCACCAATCTGTTTCGCGGCGAATCCGCCCTGGGCAAGCGCATCAAGGTTGCAAGCCAGTCCTGTCTCGTCGTCGGCGTCCTGGAAAAACAGGGAACCAGCATGTGGGTGTCGAGCGAAGACAACAACATCATCATACCCATCCGTGAATTCATGGCCATCGTCTGGAACGGGACGCTGTACGACTGGGATGGCATCGAGGTGAAGGCGGGCGGGCTGGTGCAATTGGACGAGGCGCGGGAGGAATTGCGCCAGGTCATGCGCCACATCCGCCATTTGCGGCCGGATGAACCCGACGATTTTGGCATCAACCAGCAGGACCAGTTCGTGAAATGGTTTCATCAGCAGACCCGCACGATCGCCCTCATCGGCCTGTTCGTCACCAGCCTGTCTTTGTTCGTCGGCGGCATCGGCATCATGAACATCATGTTTGTCTCCGTGGCCGAACGGACGCGAGAGATTGGCGTGCGCAAGGCCATCGGCGCCAAACGCCGGGACATTTTGCTGCAATTCCTGACCGAGGCCGCCTGCATCTGCCTGCTGGGCGGGTTGATTGGCCTGGGCATCGCCTGGCTCACCACGCTGGCGGTTTCCCACTTCCTGTTTCCGGCGGCCTTGTCCGGAACCATCGTCGCCATCGCCCTGCTCGTGGCGCTGTTGACGGGCGTGGTTTCCGGCTTCCTGCCGGCCTGGCGCGCCGCGCGGATGGACCCGGTGGAAGCGTTGCGGAGCGAATGAAAATGGGGTGGGGCGAGACTCAGTCGAGCCCTGATCAAAAACATGAATCCAAGCAGCCAAAATCCCGAAGTTGGACGAAAAAATCCAACGCCCGGTGTTCACCTCCAACTGGATCGCCCCAACTTCGTCTTGCTGACCGTCACGACTAAAGAGCGGATGCCCTGGCTGGCCGATCCAGAAGCGCATCGTTTTCTGCACGAAACATGGCTCGCGGCGACCGCATGGCTGGTTGGTGATTTTCTTTTGATGCCAGACCATCTGCACGCGTTTTGTGCACCGCGGGATTTATCATTCTCCATTGAACAGTGGATCACATTCTGGAAGCGGGATTTTCGCCGAAGACATGGGCGCGAGGACTGGCGGTTTCAGCCGCGCGGCTGGCATCATCGGTTGAGAAATGATGAAAATTATTCTGCCAAATGGCTTTACGTTCAGGAAAATCCCATCCGTAAAGGTTTGGTAAAACAAATTGAAGATTGGCCTTATCAGGGCATGGTACACCCACTCCAATGGTAACTGCTTCCCAAAAATCAGGGCTCGACAGAGTCTCGCCCCACCGGCGAGGAACGTTTTTCCTCGCCGAGGTCCGCGAGAGTTCCGCGATGGCTATGAACGCGCTGGCGGCCCACAAGCTGCGCTCGGCGCTCACCCTCCTCGGCGTGTTGATCGGCGTCTTCTCCATCATCGTCGTGATGACCGCCATGCGCGTGTTGAAGCGCGACGTGGAGACGAACCTCAGCCGGCTGGGCAGCCAGACCTTTGCCATCCAGCGCTGGCCCGACACCCAGTTCGGCAACAATTCCGACTGGCAGAAATACTGGCGGCGCAAATACGTCACCCTGGAACAGGGCCGGCAGGTGGAGGAAAAAGCCACGCTGGCCGCCGGCGTGGGCATTGAAGGTGATTTCTGGCGGGGCCAGATTTCCACCCGCTTCGCCAAGACGGCGCCCACCACCGAGTTGTTTGGCGAAACTCCCGGGAGCTTCCCGGCGCGCAATTGGGACGTTGAAGAGGGCCGCGCCCTTTCCGGAGACGACGTGGACAACGCCCGGGAAGTGTGCGTGCTCGGCAGCACCCTGGCCAGGACCGTCTTTCCGTTTGGGTCGGCGATGGGCGAGGAGATCAAAATCAACGGTTACAAATACGCGGTGGTGGGTGTGCTCGCCTCCAAAGGCGGGGCGGCGGAAAGTGATCAGGACAACATTGCCATCATCCCCATCACCACGGCGCTCAACCGTTACGGCCGCTGGTGGAACGACCTAACCATCCTGGTGCAGGCGCGCGACGTGGCCAGCTACGATGATTGCATGGAACAAGTCCGTGGCATCCTGCGCAACGTGCGCAAGATTCCGCCCGGCGAGCCGGATGATTTCGAGCTGTTCTCCAACAACTCGCTCATCGAGCAATTCAATTCGTTCACCCGGGCCGTGCGCATTGGTGTCACCGTCGTCAGCTCCATCGCGCTCATCGCGGCGGGCATCGGCATCATG
>JBEKSU010000148.1:0-9183 GCA_049516755.1 Verrucomicrobiota bacterium
GAATCGATCCACCAGAAAATTTCGCTGGCGGGCAGGTGGCGCTTGAGAAGCCGGAGGACCGGCAGGGCTTGGATGACATCGCCGAGCGAACTGGGCTTGAGAATCAGGATTTTCAATTTTCAGCCACAGATGAACACGAATGAACACGGAAGAAAACCTCAATTTTTCACCGCCCCGAAATTATCCGTGAAATCCGTATTCAGCCGTGGCCGGAAAATCACCTTCCGAACTCCAGGCGCTCCGCGAGCCGTTCGGGCAGGCCGGCGGCGCGGATTTTTTGCTGGGCGGTGGCAATGTCGTAATCGAGCCGGCGCAGTTCAATCGTTCCGGCGTCCATGTCGTAGATGACGTAGGCGGACTTGGGGTTGTTGTCGCGCGGCTGGCCGACGGCGCCGACATTGATGAAATATTTTTTGGACGGATCGATTTTGAATTTTGAATAAGTGCCGCCGCGGACGGCGGTGTCGCGCATGAAGGCGACGGGCACATGGGTGTGGCCGAAGAAACACATTTGCGTGTTTTGATACGGAAAACTGGCGGCGGCGGCGAGTTTGTCAAAGACGTAACCCCAGCGTTGCGGCGCATCGAGCGTGGCGTGAACCATCGTGAAATTGGCGGCCATGCGGGTGTATTTCAATTCGCGCAGCCACTGGCACTCCTCCTCGGAAAGTTGCTCGCGCGTCCAGTGAACGGCGTCGGCGGCGTGGGGGTTGAAACCTTCCAGCGGGTCGTCACTGGAACAGTATTCATCGTGGTTTCCCTTAACGCAGGGAATGTTCATTTCCCGGACAATGGCGAGGCACTCCTTGGGATTGGCGTTGTAGCCGACGACATCGCCGAGGCAGACGATATGCGATGCGTTTTGGGTCTTGATGTCGGCCAAAACGGTTTGGAACGCTTCCAGGTTTCCGTGGATGTCAGCGATGATGGCGTATCTCATTTCGTTTAGCGGACGATTTCAAAACCGTGAAATTCATTTTTTGCTTCCCCCCAAATTACACTTTCGTCACGGATAAAGCCAGCAAGACCTGCGCCACGGATGGCATCCTGAAATGCCTCCAATTCCGCACGGTCGCCCTCGGCAATCAATTCCACGTGTCCATCCGGCAAATTGCGGACGGTGCCCGTGACTTCAAAGCCGGCGGCGACGGTTTTCGCGGTGTAGCGAAACCCGATCCCCTGCACCTGGCCTGTATATAATATATGCATGCGACAACGTTTCATGACGGACGTAACGGCTGGCGGTTGTCCCGACACGGCAGGATGAAGCCAAAGCCGGGCGCCGGATGCAATATTTTAATGACAGCCGGCAGCGGGCATCCATTTTTTTTTAGATTTCTGTTTGACCATTCGGGAAATTTGCCGTAATCAGCACGGGCTAACTCAAACACGTCACCTGGAAATCTGGTGGCGTTGACGGCGCGAATAGAAATGCTGAACACAAAATCATTCCTGGCAGTGGATTTCGGGGCGGGCAGCCTCAAGCTGGCCGAGTTTGAAATCAACGAAGCCGGCGGTTTGCGTCTCAAAAATTACACCATCAAACCGCTCGGCCTCGAAGGCGCCCAGGAATCCACCCGCGAAACGACCGCGCTCAAGGCGTTGCGCGAGGTGCTGGTCGAAATGGGCACGAAGGCACGGAACATCAACGTCTGCGCGCCGGGTTTTCAGGTGTTTTCCAAATTCGTCAAGCTGCCGCCGGTGGACGCGGGCAAGGTGACCCAGATCATCCAATACGAAGCGCAGCAGAACGTGCCCTTCCCGCTCGCGGAGGTGGTGTGGGATTATCAAATTTTGGGTTCCAGCACCGGTGGCGAACTGGAAGTCCTGCTCGTGGCGATCAAATCCGAGGTGGTCGAGGGTCTGTTCCGGATGGCGGAGGAGGCGAAGCTGCGGTTGCAACTGTGCGACGTGTCCCCCGCGGCGTTGTGCAACGCCTTCCGGTACAATTATGGCGATTTGCAGGATTGCACGATGCTCCTGGACATCGGCGCCAAGACGAGCAATCTGCTCTTCTTCGAAAATGGCAAGGTCTTTTCCCGCGGCATCGGTCTGGGCGCCAATACCATCACCCAGGATTTTGCGAACGAGGCGAAACTGAAATTTGAGGTCGCCGAACAGAAAAAAATTACCGAAGGCTTCGTCAGCCTCGGCGGGGCATACGAGGAGCCGGAAAGCGAGTACCAGGCGGCCATCGCCAAAATCGCGCGGCAATTCATGACCAAGCTGCACATCCAGGTCAATCAGACGAAGCAGTTTTATCGCGGACAACAGGGCGGTTCGGAGCCGGTGCGTGTGTTTTTGTCCGGGGGCGCGTCCATCATGCCTTACACGGCGCAATTTTTCGCGGAAAAATTGAATGTGCCGGTCGAATACTTCAATCCGTTCCGCAACGTGCAGATCGATCCGTCGGTGAATCTGGAGGAGCTGGCGCGCGTGGCGCACTCGCTGGGTGAAGTGGTCGGCCTGGGGTTGCGGAATCTGGCAAATTGCCCGGTGGAAATGAATTTGATGCCGAGCAGCACCCTGCGCTGGCGGACGTTCAACGAGAAGAAACCGTATTTCATCTTCACCCTGTTGAGCTTGGTGGCCGTGGCGGGCGCGGTGGGGTTCCTCTTTCAAAACCTGGCGGAATCGAAGGAACAAGAAATCGCGAATTTGGAGCCGCAAGTTCAAAAAATACAGGCCAAGTCCGATCAGTTTAAACGCGCTTATGCGCGGCTCGGGGACGCCAAAAACGAGGCGGGTCAAATCAGGGGTTGGATGGAAAAACGATATTATTGGGGCGATGTGCTGGCGGAATTGCGGCGGGTGATGATTCGTTCCGAGGACGACATCAAGAAAAAATTGTCAGCGGAAAGACCCGGCGTCGAAGCGGGCATCTGGATTGAGCAGATGACGATTGGCGGCGTGCAAACTTCTGCCGCCGGTCGCGCGGTTGCTCCCACTCCGGCGGCGGTTCAGAGTTCGGAGGAAGATGATTACCGGGGGCCCGGATCCAGACCCCCCGCCGCGGCCAAGCCGCCCCCCGCGGAAACTCCCGCCCCCGCGGAAACTCCCGCGGCTGCGGAACCCCCCCCCACCGCGGGCAATCCCGGCACCAGCACCATCGTTCTGATCTGCCGCGCGGTGAATTTGTCAAATGTTGATTCTGCGGCGAACACCGACATTGCCTATTCGGTTCTCAAAGAATTTCAGGAGGATCCGATGTTTGATCCCAAAACGACGCAGCTCAGGGGAGACATCACCCCCGATGACGTCACCGGCACGTTTACGTTTGGCATAACCGTGGGGCTGCAAAATCCACTCAACTTGTAATATGGCCTGGATCAAGCGAAACCTGTTTTTTGTGATTGGCGGCATACTGGCTATGGGGCTGCTGGGAGCGGCCGGGTATTATAATTACAAAGGGTGGAGCCGTAACTCGGCGGCGTTTGACAAGTTGAACGACATTTACAGCCAGTTGCGGAGTTTGACCGGTCAAAAGCCCTCGCCGGGCAACGACAAGGTGGACAACATTGCCGCCGCGCGCGAACAGGAACGCCAGGTTCGGGATTGGATCCGACAGGCGGCGGAAAATTTTCAGCCGATTACGCCGATTCCCAACACGGGCACCAATGCCGTTTCGAGCGAGGCGTTTGCGGCGGCGCTCCGCCGGACCATTGACCAGCTCCAGCATGAAGCCGAAGTCGCCAGTGTGACCCTGCCGCCCAAATATAACTTCTCCTTCGAGGCGCAACGTTCGCTGGTGAAGTTCGCGCCCGGAAGTCTGGGGGCACTGGCCGTGCAGTTTGGGGAAGTGAAAACCATTGCGGAAGTCCTCTTTGCGGCGCGGGTCAATTCGCTGGACGGGATTCAGCGCGTTCGCGTTTCGGATGACGACGCCAGCGGCCCGCAGGCCGATTATTTCGACGAACGTTCCGTGACCAACAACCTGGCCATTCTGACTCCTTACCAGATTACGTTCCGTTCGTTCAGCACGGAGATCGGCCAGGTGCTCGCCGGCTTTGCCTCGTCACCGCACGAATTCATCGTCAAGAGCATCAATATTCAGCCGGCCGGTGCCGTTGCGGCAAATTCACCTGATGCCACCGCGCCATCATCGCCGACAGCCGTGCCGACGATGGCGCCGGGCCGGGGCGGATTGCAGACGGTGTTAAACGAGCAACTGTTGCGCGTCACGCTCGTGGTCGAGGTCGTGAAATTGTTGCCGAAAAAAGCAAGCTCATGAATTTCGTAAAAAAACACTACGAGAAAATCCTGCTCAGTGTTGTATTGCTGGGTTTGATGGGTGTGCTGGTGTTCATGTTGTATCTGATTCCCAGCGACCGGCAGAGGCTCGCCACCATCCGCCAGAGTATCATCAGCCACGCGGTCAAACCACTGGATGTGTTGGATTTGTCGCGGGAGACGAATGTATCGGCGCGATTGCAATCGCCCTACAAACTGGATTTTTCGACCACGAACAAACTGTTCAATCCGGTTCAATGGCAAAGGGCCGCAGACGGCTCGCTCATTAAAATCAAGACCGGCAATGAAATCGGCCCCAAGGCGGTGGGGATCACAAAAATCACGCCGCTCTATTTGATCCTCACACTGGATGCGGTGGAAACCAATGAGTTTGGCGCCCGCTATGTCGTCAGCGTGGAGCGCCAGGCGGCGTATTCGCCCGCGCAGCGCGGCAAACGGCAGCATTATGCCTCGGTCGGGGAAAAAAATGAAACCTTCACCGTTATCGATGTGAACGGTTCGCCGGCCAATCCGGCGCAAACGAAATTGATTTTGCAACTGACGGACACGGGCGAGCGGGCGACGCTGTCCAAGGACAAACCGTTTCGCCGCGTAGACGGTTACTCTGCGGATTTAAAATATGATCCCGAGGGGAAAAAGTGGCAGGGACAGCGCGTCGGCGCGGATTTAAGATTTGCCGGCGATGACAACATAATCGTTGCCATCGAACAAGACACAGTGATATTGTTGGCCAGGTCAAACCAGAAAAAAACGGCATTGACATACAACCCCATTCCTTGAAATTCTGGATGACACTTGGTCGCGAGAACAACGGCGCCCGATTGGCGCTGATTTGATTTACGACGAACCAGGAACGAACCATGATAAAAGCAGCACCCATCTCACTCGGCTTTGTTTTATTGCTGGCCACCGCCGTCATGTTGCCGGCGCAAACCAGTCCCACGGACGTGGCTGTCAATGAAGCCGTGCTTCGTCAGGCCAATACCATCATCCTGCGCCAGAAACTTCTGCAGGCCAAGAACACCGCCATGCGCGGAGATTTGCCCGGCGCCGCCAAACTTTACGAGGACGCCAATACGCTGGTCGATCAAATCGGCTCCGGCATTCCCGAGGAAAGGGCGCAAACCATTGCCGGCCTGGCTTCCACCTGGCTTGCCCTTGCCCGTCAGGCACAAAGTCAGGGTGATTTGCACGAAGCCGACACCCGGGTCATCCGCGTGTTGAAGGTGGACCCGCAAAATCCTGATGCGCTGGCTTTCAAGAAAAAAAACGATGCCCTGCTGTTGTCCATGCGCGGCAAAATGCCCGACGAAGCGACGCAGCAACAAGCTCAGTATATCACCAAGGACAAGACCGAGGCGGGCACATTGGTGCGGGACGGCAAATTGCTTTACGAGATGGGCAAGTTCGATGAGGCCGAAGTCAAATTGAAAGAGGCTGTCAAACTCGATCCGGACAACGAGGGCGCCTTCTACTACATGAATCTGGTCAAGCAGGCGCGTTACGAACGCGAAGCGCGCGTGCATACGGTCGACACGCAAGATCGCATGGTGCAGGTGGAAAAAGCCTACGAGAAGCCGGTAAACCGCGGGTTGTTGCCGGTGCCCAATCCGTATGCCTTGACCAATCTGGTCCATACCGGTCCCGGCCGCGAGGCCATTTACAGCAAACTCGATCGCATCCGGCTTGATTCGGTTTCCTGGCCCGAAGGATTGCCGTTGATCGAGGTGCTGCGTAATTTGAGCGAACAAGCCAAGCTGCGCGATCCGGACAAAAAGGGAATTAACTTTCTTTTTAATCCCAACGCCGCGGCAGCCCCCGCGCCCACCACACCCGCGGGCGGCGCGCAAACCATTGACCCCGCCACCGGATTGCCTGTGGCGGCTCCCGCCGTTGGCGCTGAATCCGTGGATGCCAGCTCCATCAATGTAAAATTGACATTGAGCGACGTGCGGTTGGCGGACGTGCTGGATGCCATTGTCCTGGTGGCGGATCATCCCATCAAATACTCCGTTGAGGACTACGCGATCGTTTTTTCATCCCGCGGGCCGGAGCCGATGCCTTTGGAAACGCGCACATTCAAGGTTGATCCCAACACCTTCTATCAAGGCTTGGAAAGCGTGAGTGCGACGAGTTTTGGGCAGACTACCACCAGCAGCAGCGGCAGCGGCAGCAGCAGCAGCAGCAGTAGCAGCAGTGGTGGTGGCCAGAATGGGCAGAACACCGGAGCCGTTGTGCCGGTGATTAACGCAGCTCCCGGAAGCGGAGGCTTGCGATCAAGCGGTGGCGGCGGTGGCGGTGGTGGTGGCAGTGGCGGTAACGGCGGATTGTCATTTGTGACCACAACCAATCTTACGGTGGGCATGAGCGTTACCGCCAAAGGCTTTTTCACAACGTTGGGCCTGAATCTGGATCCGCCGAAAGCCGTTTTCTTTAACGACCGGTTGGGTGTGTTGTTCGTCCGCGCGACCGCGCAGGATTTGGACACCATCGAGAAAGCCATTCAGGTGTTGAACATGACGGCGCCGCAGGTGCATATCAAGGCCCGCTTCATCGAAGTGGAGCAGGACGACAATTCGGCGTTGGGTTTTGACTGGTATTTGGGGAATGTCAACATGGGCAATAATAAAGTGGTCGCCACCGGCGGCAACGCTGGATCAGTCAATGTGCCCGTTTCATCAGCCAATCCGCAGGGCGTTTTTCCGGGGAACACATTCAATGGCACCACCATTCCAACCACGGCTCAAAGTCTGACGTCCGGCCTGAGAAACACCGCTCCGGCCATTGCCTCGGTAACCGGAATTCTGACCGATCCCAATTTTCAAGTGGTCATCCACGCCTTGGAGCAGCGCAGTGGATTTGAAAACCTGGCCGAACCGGAAGTGACCACAACCAGCGGTCGTCAAACCCAGATGCGCGCGACGGACATCAAGACCATAATCACAAGCTACAGCTTCCAGTCGGGCAACACCACGGGCACCACGACCACCCAGTAATAACTTCAGCTACCAACCAGCACCATGAAGACCAGTCGAAAATCAACCATTGTAGTGAACGGTATTGTTTTGTGCGTGGCCGTTGCCCTGTTGGGCGTCATCCCTTCCGGACAGGCCCAGGTGGTTAACAATCCGGTGCAAACCTCCGCCATCACGCCCAATCAGCAACAGGTGGAAGTCGGCCCGGTGCTGGACGTGATCCCGGTTGTTTTGTCCGATGGCTACACGCTCAACCTCACCTTGATCCCGTCGCTGACCGAGTTCAACGGCTACGATACGCCGCCGCCAGTTCCCGGGGCAGGCAATTCCAGCGTCGTGGAAGTGCCCACCATTCTGCCGGATTTTACCGTGCGCCAGGTCGTCACCACCGTCAACATCTGGGATAACCAGACCGTGGTTCTCGGCGGATTGATTTCCTCGCAAATCCAGGACCAGAAGGACAAGGTGCCGGTGCTCGGCGACCTGCCGCTGGTGGGACGGCTTTTTCAAAGCCAGTCAAAAACTTCCGTGAAAAAGAATCTGATGATTTTTGTGACCGCCACCATTGTTGATCCGGCTGGCAACCGGGTGCATTCGGACGATGAACTGCCGTTTTTGCAAAGCACCATTCCACCGCAACAGCCGGGAGTGGAAGTGCGACCGGGGAACGCTGGAGTTGCCCCGATGCCGCCGCGGTAAAAAGTGGTCAAACGCGGAAGAGCGTTGTTCGTGAATCTCCGGTTGAAACCAGATTGTGAAATCACGAAACCGGTTAAAATGCCGGAACCAAGGCGCTCGCACCCGGTGAATTTGTGGATCGGTTGCTGATTATTGATGGACACGCTTACGCTTATCGCGCGTTTCACGCGATCCGCGAGTTGCGTTCGCCGGACGGCCAGCCAACGAATGCCATTTTTGGCTTCGTCAAAATGCTGGCCAAAATGCGGACGGCCATCAGGCCGTCGCATTTGATGGTTGTGTGGGACGGCGGCCTGAGCGCCGAACGCACCGCCCGGTTGCCGGAATACAAGGCACAGCGTCCGCCTATGCCGGACGATTTGAAGCCGCAGCTTGACGGGATTGTCAGTTATTTGAAAGCGGCGGGGGCCGCCTCGTTTTGCCGGGCAGGCGTGGAAGCAGACGATTACATCGCGTGCCTGGCGCGGCGCGCGTCGGATGCGGGCATGACCGCGGTCATCGCCAGTTCCGACAAGGATTTCATGCAGTTGGTGTCGGCGCGGGTTGGGTTGCTGAACCCGAACGACAAGAGCGAGACGGTCTGGACGGACGAACAAGTTCGGGACAAAACCGGCGTCGGACCATCGCAAGTTGTGGACTGGTTGAGTTTGATGGGCGACAGCGTGGACAACATTCCGGGCGTGCCCGGAGTCGGACCGAAGACGGCCGCCGAATTGCTGAACCAATTCGGCTCGGTCGCCGAGTTGTTCCGGCGGCTGGACGAAGTGAAGTCCGAAAAAGTGCGGGGCGCGTTGCGCGCGGCGGCGGACGCGGTGCGGCGCAACCGGGAACTGGTGCGGTTGCGGGATGATTTGCCGTGCGATTTTTCGCCGGCGGACCTGGCGGAAAAACCGGTGGACGCCGGGCGGTTGCGCGAATTGTTCGCGCGCTGGGGATTCAAGGGAATGCTCGCGGCGCTGGAAGGCGCGGATGCCGGGCGGCAGGCGGTATTGATTTAGAAAATGAATTTGCCAAATTGGACAAAAAACAGGGCGGCGGGCGGCCGCGATGCGCGGCGGTGTCCGCGGTCGCGCCAGTTGCATTTTCCCAAAAGAAATTTTGGACAAAATGTCCCGGTGCGTTTAGTGTCTTTAGTATTGCCTATGTCGTTGTCGTTCGCCCGCGGGGCCGCCATTTGCTTTTGCTGGGGATTGTTCCTCGTGATGCCCGCCGCCGTTTTTGGCCAGACCAATTATTACGCCACCAACGGAACGGAATA
>JBEKSU010000149.1:0-9179 GCA_049516755.1 Verrucomicrobiota bacterium
CTCCGGTCGACATTAATGCGACGGTCGTCAAGAGCGGGCAGGTCATCCATATTCTGGCCCTCTGTCGGGACATCACCGAGCGCAAGCTGGCGGAGGAGGCATTGCAGCAGAGTCATGAGGAATTCAAAAACTTGTTGGACAATGCTCCCATGGGCTTTCACGAAATTGACACCCAGGGACGCCTGGTTCGCATCAACCGTACTGAACTGGAAATGCTGGGGTATTCCGCCGAAGAATTGCTGGGGCAATTTGTCTGGAAAATTTCCGCGGAGGAGGATGTTTCCCGCCGTAGCGTGCTGGCGAAGTTAAGCGGCGAGCCGCCGCCAGCGCAAAGCTTTGAACGAACGTTCCGGCGGAAAGACGGTTCCACCTTTCCGGTGCTGGTCAACGACCGGATACTGAGAGGGAAAGACGGCGCCATAGTCGGGATTCGGGCGGCCATTCAGGACACCACCGAGCGCAAACAAGCGGAGGAGGCGGTGCGCCAGAGTGAAGAGCGTTATCGCGTCCTGGTGGAAACCGCTCCCGACGTGGTTTACATCATTTCCGACAAAGGTGAATTTACTTCCTTGAATTCAGCGTTTGAGACGGTCACTGGTTGGACGCGTGCTGAATGGCTGGGCAAACCCTTTGCGCCGCTTTTGCATCCGGAAGACATGTCTCTCGCCGTTGAAATGTTCCAAAGGGTATTGCACGGCGACAAACCGCCTTCCTATGAACTGCGCATCCTCTCCAAGTCGGGCAAATATCTGGTGGGAGAATTCACCTCCACCCCGTATATCAAGGATGGCAAAGTGGCGGGAAAACTTGGAATCGTCCGCGACATTACCGAACGCAAGCAGACGGAAATGGCGCTGCGGGAATCGCAGGCACTTTATTATTCCTTGGTTGAGCAACTGCCCGTCGGGGTCTTCCGCAAGGACAAGGAAGGCCGCTACGTTTTCGTCAATCCCTGGTTTTGCCGGCTCAAAGACGTGAAAACCGAACTGTTCTTGGGCAAAAAGCCACAGGAAGTGGCCGCAATTGAATTGGCTGCGGGGGGCATGAATCCCTCCCAAATCAAACTGTTGGCGGCCCAAGGGACGGACCATCATCAACAAATCATGCAAACCGGCCGGCAGATCGAAGTGGAGGAGCATGGCATCGGGGACGATGGCAAGGAGCAGCATTTATACGTCGTGAAATCACCGATATTCGGTTCCGACAGGACAATTGTGGGCACGCAGGGGATCATGTTCGATATTACCGAACGCAAACGGGCGGAGGAGGCCCTGCACCAAGGCGAGATGCGACTGGAAAAGATCAATCGCTGTCTCCTGGAACTCGGCCCCAACTATGACTCGAACATCAACCGGTTGACCGCTCTCTGCGGCGAGTTGCTCGGAGCGACTTGCGCTCTGTATAACCGTCTTCAAGGCGGTTTGCTCTGCGCCATCGGCCAGTGGCAGACCCCGCCGGGCTTCAAGCCTGAGGATGCCGCCGCCGGACACATTTGTTATGATGTCATACGCAACAACCGGGAGGACGCGGTGGTCATTACCAATCTGCCCCGGACGGCTTACGCTGAGTCCGATCCCAATGTGCGGGTGCATGGCCTGCAAACCTACATGGGATGCGCGGTCAAACGCGAAGGCAAGGCCATAGGGTCGCTCTGCGTGGTTTATGGCGACGATTACCAGCCCACCGACGATGACCGTCGAATTCTCGGAATTATCGCCTCTGCCATCGGCAACGAAGACACGCGCAAACAGGCGGAAGCCGAGCTCAACCGCCTGATGACCGCCATTGAGCAAACCCCGGAAAGCGTTGTCATCACCGACACCGAAGGGCGCGTTCTTTACGTCAATCCCGTTTTTGAGCGGGTCACGGGTTACAGCCGGGCCGAAGTCATCGGCCAAAATCCGCGGCTGCTCAAGAGCAACCGGCAGGAAAGCGCTTTTTATCGGGAACTGTGGGCCAAAATCAGCGCCGGCGAGGTGTGGCGCGGGCGTTTCACCAACAAAAAGAAGGATGGCACGCTTTTCACTGAAGATGCGGTCATTGCTCCCGTTCGCGACGAGAAAGGGACCGTCACAAACTACATTGCCATCAAGCGTGACATCTCTCATGAACTGGAACTGGAAGTTCAATACCGCCAGACCCAGAAGATTGACAGCATCGGCCGGCTGGCCGGTGGCGTGGCCCATGACTTCAACAACATCCTCGCGGTCATTTGCGGCCACACGGAACTGGCGCTCGCGCAATTATCACCCGACGCTCCCCTGCGTTCCAATCTCGAGTGCATCCAGGAGAGCGCCGAACGCGCGGCGAACCTCACCCGTCAACTGCTGGCTTTCGCCCGCCGGCAGGTCATTGAACCCCGCCGGATCAACCTGAACGAACTGATCGTCAATCTCAACAAGATGCTGCGTCGCTTGATTGGCGAGGACATCAAACTGGTGACACAAACCGCGCCCGACCTGGGCCAGATCAAAGCCGACCCCGGCCAGATAGAGCAGGTGCTGCTGAACCTAGTCGTCAACGCGCGCGATGCGATGCCCGACGGCGGCACGCTGACCATCCGTACGGCCAACGTGACCCTTGACGAAGATTATGCGCGCCGGCATCTCATCACACCCGGCAACTATGTCATGGTCAGTGTCAGCGATACCGGCGTGGGCATGACCGACGAAGTCAAACAGCACATTTTTGAACCCTTTTTTACCACCAAGGAACAGGGCAAAGGCACCGGTTTGGGACTGGCCACCTGTTTTGGCATCATTCAGCAAAGCAATGGTCATATTCACTCCGAGAGCCAGGTGGACGAAGGAGCAAAGTTTACAGTGTACCTGCCCCGCGTTCAGGGGATGGAGGAGCCCACATCAAGTCGCGAGGTTCCGGTCAGTTTGCCGCAAGGCACAGAAACCATCCTGCTCGCCGAAGACGAACCGTCGCTGCGGCAACTCATGGCCCGGGTGTTGCGGACCCAGGGCTACACCGTGCTGGAAGCGTCCGATGGTCATCAAGCCCTCGCCTTGGCACAGGCCAATGGCGCTAAAATCCAGCTTTTGCTCACGGACGTGATCATGCCCGGGTTGAGCGGCAAGACGCTCGCCGAATGGCTGGGGCAGGTGAATCCCGCGGTCCGGGTTCTTTTCATTTCCGGCTACATCAACAACAACGCCGTCCGCGACGCCATGTCCAAACCCGGCACGTTCTTTCTGCAAAAACCTTTCAATCCTTTGGATTTGACCAAAAAGGTGCGCGAAGCGATCGAATCAAAGTAGCCGGGCACAATCACCACCCGGCCTGAGGACCATGGAAATTTCTGAACTGGCAAAACTGTTGACCACGCTCGGCTGTCCGGCCGAAAAATCCATGGATATGGCCGCGCAACTCGACAAACGTGCCCGCCAGCTCGCCGCGCAAAAAGGCCGTTCTTACGAGGAAGCCCTGCAACATCTGCTGAACTTGATGCGCCAGGGTTGGTCAGCACAGGAAAAAGGGCTTTGAATTTACGATTGACGATTTACGATTGACGCGACCCAGACGCACGACGCGTAAATCGTAAATCATAAATCGAATATGGTTAAGCCTTGGAAAAAAGTCCGTTCGACGCCCATCGGCGATTTCCGCATCTTCAAACTGCGCTCGGACGTGGAAATTTCGCCGCGCACCGGCAAGGAACACGATTTTTACGTCCTCGACAGCGTTGACTGGGTCAATGTCGTCGCCGTCACGCCCGACCAGCAACTGGTCATGGTCGAGCAATACCGCCACGGCTCGAACACCGTGGAACTCGAAATCCCCGGCGGCATGATGGACGCGGATGAGACCGGCCCGGTGGCGACCGCCGTGCGCGAATTGCGCGAGGAAACCGGCTACGAAGGCGAAAACGCGCGTCTGCTCGGCAAAATCTGGTCAAACCCGGCCATCATGAGCAACCGGACCTTCACCGTGCTGATTGAAAACTGCCGGTTGAAGCACGGCGTACAATTCGATTACGGCGAGGATCTGGTGACACGCCTGGTTCCGGTGGCGGAAATTCCGAAGCTCGTCGCCGACGAAAAAATCGGCCACTCCCTCGTCGTTGTCGCGCTATATCATTTCGATTTGTGGCGGCGGGGATTGAAAAAAATCAGTGCAAGCAAATCTCACGTCTGTTAGCACCGTAGGCGCGGCATCTTTGTAGCTTCCGTTCCTAATCACAAACAAGCTCCGTCAGGAGCGGCATAATCTGATGTCGCACCTGACGGAGCTAAAAATAATTTGGGCGAAATCTTCTACAAATATGTCGCGCCTACGGCGCTAACTGTGACGCCCGAAACGACAGGCCGGAGGCCTGTGCTACCCCAAACTCACCGGGTCAATGTCCACCATGAGGGTCACGTCTTCGGGCAGGGCGAGCGTTTCGATGATTTTCGCCAGGGCCTGGCTCAGTTTGCTCATCGCGCGCGTCCGCAGCATGATCTGGTAGCGATAAAAAGTTTCCGCCCGCAACAACGGCGCCGGCGCCGGCCCGGCAATTACCAAGTCCGAAGTCCAAGGTCCAAGGTCCAAAGGGTGTCCGGTCTGCGCGACTTTGGACTTTGGGCTTTGGACTTTGGACTCAAGCACGCGTTTCAAATGGTCGGCGCTGAATTTCACCTTGTCCTCGTTGCGGCCTTTGAGCGTGAGCAACGCCACGCGGCTCACCGGCGGATATTTGAGCTGTTCGCGGAACTCGATTTCCTGTTCGTAAAAACCCACGAAATCGTGCCGGCGCGCGTATTGAATCGCCGGATGAAACGGCGCAAATGCCTGCACGAACACCTCGCCCTCCACGTCACCGCGCCCGGCCCGGCCGGCGACCTGCGTGAGCAGTTGGAAGGTGCGCTCGCCCGCGCGGAAATCCGGCTGATGCAGCGCGAGGTCGGCGTAAATGATGCCGACGAGCGTGACGTTCGGAAAATGCAGGCCCTTCGCAATCATCTGCGTCCCGACGAGGATGTCGGTCTTGCCGGTGCGAAAATCGCCGAGCACCTTCCGGTAATCGTCCTTGCGCTTCATCGTGTCGGCGTCCATGCGCTTGATGCGCGCGTGCGGGAAAAGTTTGGCGAGCGTTTCCTCGACCCGCTGCGTGCCCGTGCCAGCAAAGCGGATCGCCGGGTTTTTGCATTTTACGTTCGGGCAAACCGCTGGCACGGGCGCGACGTGGCCGCAGATGTGGCAGCAGAGCTTTTGTTCCTGCCGGTGAAACGTAAGCGCGAGGCTGCAATTTGGGCACTGCGCGACGTAGCCGCATTTAGGGCATTGCAACGAAGTTGAATAGCCGCGCCGGTTCAGAAACAAAATCGTTTGTTCCTTGCGTTCGAGCCGTTGGGTGATGGCTTCCTTGAGTTGCGGCGAAAAAATCGGGATGCCTTCCTTCCCGCGCTGGTGGGACGCGGCCTGGCGCATGTCCACGACGCGCACGTGCGGCATTTTCTGGTCGTCCACGCGTTCCGGCAGTTCGAGCAGCGTGTATTTGCCGTGTTTGCAGTTGTAATAGCTTTCCAGCGACGGCGTGGCCGAACCGAGCACGACGACGGCGTTTTCCATCCGGCCGCGCATGATGGCCACATCGCGCGCGTGGTAGCGCGGCGCCTCCTCCTGCTTGTACGAGTGCTCGTGTTCCTCGTCCACGATGATGAGGCCGAGCGGTTCGACCGGTGCAAAAATTGCCGAACGCGCGCCGATGACGATGCGGGCGCGGCCCTGGCGGATTTTGTGCCATTCGTCGTGACGTTCGCCGGCGGACAAATGGCTGTGCAGGACCGCCACGAGCGTTTGCAGCTTGCCGGAACTGAACCGCGCCTTGAATCGCTCGACGGTCTGGGGCGTGAGCGAAATTTCCGGCACGAGCACAATCGCGCCCTGGCCCCGTTCGAGCGCGTGCGCGAGGGCCTGGAGATAGATTTCCGTCTTGCCCGAGCCGGTGACGCCGTGGAGAAGAAACGTGCTGCCGGCATCCTGCCGGCAGATCTGATCCTTCCTTGAAAACGTCGCTGTAAAATTGAAGGTTCCCCGCCCCAATCGGTAGGTGCCGGCTTTCAACTTGGCTTTGATTGGATTTTCACGGATGTAGCCTTGGAATTTTTCATATTGTGCCTCGCTTCGCACCAGGTGATCGAAGTATTCCTCGCGCCAAAAACTCCCGGCGGTTCCCATTATCAAATTGGCTTGTTTTGCCGTGAATGATTTCCATGAATGCAAAATGGCTTCCAGGTTTTCGTTTTCAGCCGGGCGCACGAGCAGGTGAACATGATTGGGCATGATGATAAAATCGCCCAGTTGATAGCGTGTGCCGTCAAAATGACGGAGAGCCTTCTCAACCATTTCGCCGATGGCTGGCTTGCCCAAACTGCATGAGCCATAGCCAGCGTCAAAATATTGCTCCATCCGGATGGTAAATCGCTCGTGATATTCATTCCAGACCTTCTCGTTCCATGGTTGAGGATGGTGTGATTCCCAGATCTGTTTATCCGCCGCCCAAGCCCGCAACTGATCTTGGGCCATGGAGTCCTGGAGACGGAAAGTGACAAAATACATTTTCTGCGACTGTCTCCAATGTGGAAGCCAGTTGGAGAATTTGTGCACGTCGGCCGCCTTTGTGAAAAATGGAGAAACCGGCGGCTGAAAAGATGGATCTGCCAGCAAGATGCCGGCAGCACGTTGCATCGCCTTGATGATTGTTCCCAAGGCCTTTTCCTGCGCCGGGTTCAGCGGCAGCGGTTGCGACGGCAATATGTGCTCGCGGGCGTAGGGATCGCGCTCGGAAATCTGCGGAGCGATTTCCACCAGACCGCGGTCTTCGAGTTTGCGGACGGTGGCGGCGGTGGTTTCGGCCAGCTCGACCAGTTCCGACAACGGCAGCTCGCGCCGTTCTTCTATAATGTTCCAAACTTCCTGCTGGCGTTTGGGCAATTTTGGGAATTCACCGCTCACCGTCAGCGCGCGGACGAACAATCGTTCGCGCCAGCCGGATTCCTCCTTGCGCACGGCTTCGGGCAGGACGGATTTCAGCGCGGTTTCCGGCGCGCAGCAGTAGTAATCGGCAATCCAGCGCGCAAGTTTCAGGACCTTCGGCGTGACGAGTGTCTGCACGCCGATGACCTTGAGAATCGGTTTGAGATTGGTGTGCGCCGACTCTTCGGCAAGCGCGGTGACGCAACCCAGAATTTTTCGCGGGCCGAACGGCACCTGCACGCGGCTGCCCACCTCGATTTGGCCGGCCAATCCGGGCGGAATCAGATAATCGAACTCCTTGCGGAGCGCGATTTCAAGGCTGACGCGGGCAATCATAAGGTGGTGACAGGTGGCAGGTGACAGGTGACAAGAACAAGCATGAACGTGCTGGCATTTTTCATGTCACTTGTCACTCGTCACGTGTCACATTATGAATCCCGCGTGATGGCGCGCAACTCAGCTTCAAGCTGTTGCCGCAGCGATTCGCGTTCGGCGTCGGTTGTTTCGGCCGGCACGCGCATGACGCGGCCGACGATGACTTCACAACGTGCAAAGGGTAGCGGGATTTGAAATCGATCCCAGCTTTTCGCCCTCAGTTTCCAGTTCAGATTGAACGCCAGCGGCACCACCGGCAAACCCGTCACCTGCGCCAGCGACATCACGCCCTCCTGAAACTGGTAACAGGGTCCTCGCGGGCCGTCCGGCGTGATGGTCAGGTCGTAGCCGCGCTCGGCCCAGGTGGTGAGTTCGAGCAACGCCTGCGGTCCCCGCCGGCTGCTTGATCCGCGTACCGCCTGCACGCCGAACCATTCCAGAATGCCCGTGAGGAACGCGCCGTCCCGGCTGGCGCTGATCAGCGCCGCCATGCCTCTGCCGGACGTGTGCGGCTTGCGGATTTTTTCATAAACTTTAATGCAGGATGCGAGCCGGTTGTGCCAGAAACAAAAAATCGCCGGGCCGGGGGCGTCGGGCGCAAAAAATTCCGACCGGGCGCGCAAACGGCAGCGCACCGTGCCCATGAGGGCACGCAACAAAACGAACACCGCAAACGCGCCAAGTCGCTGATGCCACTTCGCCTTGTGCGGCACGATCACGCCGGATTTTCTCTTCTTGGCCGGCGGAACCGGTTTTGGGGGAGTTGAACTCACGTCAACCATCATGCCCCCTTTTTCAGGCATGCACGCACCAAATCCTCGACCGTCGCCTTCGCGCCGAGCATGGCCTGGGCGGTGCGAACCGCGTCGTGCGCGTCAATTTGTTTGAAACCGAGCGCCATCAGTGCCAGCACGGCGTCATTGATTTTTTGGTCGTCCGGCGAAAGCGCCCGTTGCGCGCTCGCGGCCTCCCACGCACCCGCTGCGCCGATTTTGTCGCGCAACTCGACAATGATGCGCTCGGCGGTCTTTTTGCCAACCCCGGAAATTTGCGAAAGCGCCTTTACGTCGCCGCCGGCCACCGCGCCGCGGAAAGCGGTCACGCTGATGCCGCTCAAGATGTTCAGCGCAATCTTCGGCCCGATGCCGGAAACGGTGTTGACGAGCAGCCGGAATAAATCGCGTTCCGCCGCCGTCATGAAACCGTAGAGCGTGTGGGCGTCCTCGCGGACGACCAGTTGCGTGAGCAGTTTAACCGTGCCGCCCGGTTGCGGCAGCTTGTTGAACGACGACAACGGAATGAGCGCCTCGTAGCCGACGCCGTTGACGTCCACGACGACCTGCGTGGGCAGCGCCTCGACGAGTTTGCCTTGGAGAAAGGTGATCATGCGTGAAGGGGAAACATCGAACATCGAACATCGAACATCGAACTTCCAATGAATGGCCATCGCGCCCAACATTGGACGTTGGGCGTTGAATGTTGAATGTTGAATGTTTGTTTCATTTCAAATTCTCTTCAGTGGCGTCAGATTATACCGGCTGTTTTCCCGCGCGTGCGCGAGCGCGAGCGCCAGCGCGTCCGCCGCGTCCGGCGCGGGCGGTTTGGGCAGATTCAACAGTCGCTGGACCATTTTGGCGACGGCGGATTTTTGGGCCGCGCCGTAGCCGACGATGGCCTGCTTCACCTTGCGTGTGGCGATTTCGTAAATTTCCAAACCGGCTTCGGCAACGGTTGCCAGCGCCGCGCCGCGCGCCTCGCCCATGATGAGTGCGGTCTGGAGATTTTGTGCATAAAAAAGTCCCTCAATGACACAGACCGTTGGGCGATGTTTTTGAATG
>JBEKSU010000150.1:0-12205 GCA_049516755.1 Verrucomicrobiota bacterium
TCGGTGTCCGCGCCAAAACGCTGGCGGCCCACGGCGCGGTGAGTGAAGCGGTGGCGCGCGAAATGGCCGAAGGCGCGCGCCGACAGACCGGCGCGGATTTTGCCATTGCGGTCACGGGCATCGCCGGGCCGGGTGGAGGAACCAGGGAAAAACCCGTCGGGACGGTTTTCATCGGGCTGGCGGGAGAGTTTGGCACGGTGGTGGCGCGCAAATTGAATGCTTTTGAGCGCGGAACATTCAAGGAGGTCGTGGCGTGGCAGGCATTGGAATTGCTGCGAATCCGATTGATTTGTCCTTGAGAGAGAAAAAATTTGGAGTAAAATAGCGCCATTCAACGTCTTTGCTTGAGTTGAATAGAAAGGTTGATTTCCAGACATGGCTTTGACCACTGAACCATTGATTGCCAAGAGCAATCCGGTCGAGGGCGACAGCACGACGTTTCGCAAACGGCGTGGCACGTTGCTGGTGGTGGATGATGAGGATGGTCCAAGGCAGTCACTGCGGGTCATATTCAAGGACGAATATGACATGCTGATGGCCGAGGACGGGCCCACGGCGATTGACCTGGCGCAGAAGCATCCCGTTGATGTGGCGGTGCTGGACATTCGCATGGCTGGCATGTCGGGCATCGAAGTTTTGGAACGCCTCAAATATGTGAACCCGGACATCGAGGTGATCATGATGACGGCGTTTGAGACGACGGATACGATTCGACAGGCGTTGCGGCTGCGCGCGTGTGATTACATCAACAAGCCATTCGACCTGGCCACCATCCGCTCCGCTGTCAGCCAGGCGATGCAGCGGCGCACGCTCGAAAGTGAAATTCACAGCAGCGCCGAAAAAGTGCAGGAATTGCTTTCCGAACTGCAAAACCAGAAGGTGGAGGAGCAAATCGCCAAAACGCGCGGCGATATTTACGCCAGCATCATCCACGACATCAACGGCCCGCTGACGGTCATTTCCGGTTTCGTGCAGGTGCTCAACCAGCGCCTCAATCGCAATTCACGGCTGGAAATGGAGGACCTGGAGTTCATCAAGGACCGGCTGCGCATCATCGCGCGGCAGGTGTCGAATTGTGTGGAAATATCCCGGCGCTACCTCGGTTTTCTCCGCCGCCAATCGGAGGAAGCCCCGCGCGTGAGCGTGAATCAATTGTTCAAGGACCTCGAACAACTCATCCGCGTTCATCCGGGCCGGAGCGACAACGAATTCGGCGTTCAGCCGATGGCCGAAGACCTGGGCGTCAAAATGAACGGCACCGATGTCATCCAGATTTTGCTGAACCTCACCGTCAACGCCTTTCAATGCGCGCCGATGAGTCATCGCGTCGATGTCGGCGGGGAGATTTTGCGCGAGCCGCTCGATTTGACCAAATTCAAGGACGGGCCCAATGACCGGCTGCTGAACGTCGAGAGCATGGACAACACTGCCCCGCTGGTGAAGCTGTGGGTGCGCGACACCGGGCCCGGCATCGCGCCGGAGGTGCTGCCGAAAATTTTCCAGCCTTACTTCACCACGAAAGGCCCGCGCCAGGGGACCGGCCTCGGTCTCAACATCGTGCAGCGGCTCATCAAGGAGGGGAAAGGCGCATTACACGTCCACACGCAGCTGGGCGAAGGGACGACGTTTACGATTTATCTGGTCGGCGCAAATCTGGCGAAATAACCGTGAACCATGCGCGCCGGGAGTTTCATTGCATTCGGTTTGAGCGTCGCGGTTTGGGTCGCGCAGGCGGGTGAAAAGCTGCCGGTGCTCAATGCCGGCAGCGAAGTTTACAGCAACGTAACGGTCACCACGGTCACGGCCACGGACATTTACTTCACCTGCGCCAGAGGAATGGCCAATGTAAAGCTGAGCAAGCTCGATCCCGCGTTGCAAAAGCATTTCGGTTACGACCCGGCAAAGGCCAGCGAGATGCAACAAAAGCAGGCGGCAGCCAACACCCAATACCACCTGCAAGCCATCAATCAGCCGGCGCCACAGCCGACGCCGCCGACTGATGAAAGCGCGGCGCAGGCGTCATCTCCGGGACAGACTTCAGAATTGTCACATAACACCGTTTTATCAGTGGCATTGAATCAGGCGCGGTCGGAAAACAAACTGGTGCTGCTCGCTTTCACCGGCTCGGATTGGTGCGGCTGGTGCATTAAGTTCGACAGAGATGTGCTGTCCACGGACAAATTCGCCGGCTACGCCAAAAGCAAGCTCGTGCTGGTAAAGGTGGATTTTCCCAGCCACAAAAAACAGGAGGCCGCGCTCAAACAGGCCAATCAGGAGCTAAAAAATCGATTTGGCGTGAACGGTTTTCCCACCTTTGTGCTGTTGAATTCCGCCGGCAAGGAACTTGGCCGTCAGGTCGGTTATTTGAAGGGCGGCCCGGATGCTTTTATCTCCGAACTGGATGGGTTTGGACGGTGATAATGCACCGCCGATTCGCAATATGTTTGCTGGTGCGAACCGTATGAAACCGCAAAATATTCCACCGGGCCGTTAATTTTCCAGATACTCGCGCGGGTCCACGATCTTTCCGGCAATTGCGCTCGCGGCCACGGTCGCTGGCGATGCAAGGAACACCTGGCTTTCCTTGTTGCCCATGCGGCCGGGGAAATTCCGGTTGGTGGCGCTGATGCACTTGATGCCGGCCTTGTTGATGCGGCCAAAGGTGTCCACCGGCCCACCCAGGCAGGCGGCGCACCCGGCGTTTTCCGTCATCTGCACGCCCGCGTCCACGAGGATTTCCCAGATGGTCTTGCCACCCCAGCGCGTGGACTGCAAATCATGAACAATATCCGGTGTTGCCGGCACGCCGAACGTGTCAATTTTGACGCGCTTCCCGCGCAGGATGCGGGCGAACTCCACGAAGTCGCTCGTCTTGCCGCCGGTGCAGGAGCCGACATAGGCGCGGTCGAGCTTGATGTGGCCCATTTCCTTTGCCATCTTGCGCTGGCCCGGATCAGGATGGCACGCGACGGTCGGTTCGAGCCGGTCGAGATTCACGACCAGTTCATAGACGAACTTTTGTTTTTTATCCGGTGTGACGGGTTTATAAGTGGATTTCGTGCCGTTCAATTTCACGCGCGCGTCCACGTATTCCGCCGTGCGCGAATCAAATTCAAAAATGGCATTCTTGCCGCCCGCTTCGATGGCCATGTTGGCGATGGTCATGCGGTCATCGATGGACAAATTACTTGCGCCGGGGCCGTCGAATTGCAGCGCTCGATACGTCGCGCCATCGAAACCGATTTCACCAATGCAATGGAGAATCACGTCCTTGGCCATCACGCCGGGCTGCAAACTGCCTTCGAGCCGGAAGTGCATCGTCTCGGGGACCTTGATGAGCAGCTTGCCGGTGCCCATGACGAAGCCCGCGTCCGTGTTGCCGATGCCGGTGGCGAACAGGTTGAACGCGCCGGCCATGCAGGTGTGCGAATCCGTGCCGAACAGGATTTCGCCCGGTCGCGTGTGGCCCTTGGCCGGCAGCGCCGTGTGGCAGACACCGGCGTAACGCGAACCAAACTGGCGTTTCAAATTTCCCCTGGCGGCGTCGAATTTCCACGAGCCGTTCGGGTCATCAATCACGTCGTAGAAATACGGGATGCCCTGTTCGCGCACGAAGTCGCGGAGGATGTCCACGTTGCGGTTCGAGAGCGAGTCGGCGGTGAAAATGTAGTGGTCGGGGATGATGACGATTTTGTTTTTGTCCCAGACCTTGGCGGTCTTGCCGAACTCACGTTTGAACACGCCGATGGTGCCCGGCCCGCAGACGTCATGCGTCATGAGCACGTCGGCATTCACCCAGATGTTGTCGCCGGCCTGCACCCGCGGTTTTCCGGCGGCCCGGGCAAGAATTTTTTCCGTCAAAGTCATAGGTTGTTGAAAATAGCCGATGTAACGGGCAAGTTCAACTGAACAAAAACAAGCGAACGGTTAACGCTTGATGGAAATTTAGACGATTACTCGATGTTGAGCGAAAGCAACGGCAAGTAAAACTTGGCGGATTTGAGAATTGGCAGGAACTTCCTGACTGATAGAAAAAGCGTATTTAAATTTGTTCTCTTTGAAAAAATCAGAATCCCATTTTGAGAAGCGGGCCACTTTTTTATCATCGCAAAATATTTCGCCGGCTTTGATTTGTAGAATGAAAGTCTCGCCTTGTTTCTCTGGAACAAATGTGAATTTCGTTCCCGGAGTAAGACTTTTCTTTTTCAATTTACCAAGCAGCGAATCCCAGTGATCAGAAATTTTCACAGCCGGACTTCCAAAGGACAAAGTTGCATTGCCGCCTGCGATACGAAGCACTTGTTCTTTGCTGCCGGGAATACTTGCTACAAGATTAAATGCCGTTCCTTTGTCATGTCTTCCACCACAAAGCCGGGCAAATTTTGTCAACACTCCAATGTCCGGTTCTCTGCATTCGAGAAGAATTTGGTGCGATTCAGGGTCATAGACATCAAGTTTGTCCGAAGTCTTCGCTTCACGCCCCTTAACAACGTCTTTAAAGAAGAAAATACTACGGTTGAGAACATCCCAAATATTTTTTTCAGACATAATTTTCCCGTTCCGCTTTGGTAAAACGTTGCGAATATCTTGCCATTATGCTGCCGCATCCAATCGAAGCAGGCAATGACCGAAATTCATGCGCGCGTGATTTCCGCCAGAATCCCAACGGGATTCCAATCATCCAGCCCAGCGTTGACGCGCAGCGGCTACGCTGGGTCAATGTCCCGCCAAATTCATCTACCCTGAAAGGGTTGTCTCAAGAACCGGATTTCAGCATCATCAAGCCATGCCACAGTCCCTCGCCAAGATTCTGGTGCATACAATTTTCTCGACCAAGGAACGCCGGCCATTTCTGCGCGACAAACCGCTCCGCGAGGAATTGCATCGCTGCCTTGGCGGCGTTCTCGCTCATCACGATTGCCAGCCCCTCATCATCGGCGGCACGGAAGATCATGTTCACATGCTCTCGACATTGTCGCGCACCGGCAACGCGGCGGACATGGTCAAGGAACCCAAACGCGGTTCATCGCTTTGGTTGAATCCAAATGCTCCGACCTGCACGATTTTGCGTGGCAGAATGGCTGCGGCATTTTCTCCGTCGGTTTTTCACAGGTCGAAACCGCGCGCCATTACATCGCCGGACAGGAGGAGCATCATCGCAAGGTTTCATTTCAGGATGAATACCGGGAATTTATGAAACGGTACGAAATTGAATTCGACGAGCGATACGTGTGGGATTGATTCAACCCTTTCAGGGTAGATGAATTTGCTTTTGACACCGACCCAAGGTAGCTCGTTCCTCGCAACCTTGGGCTGGATGACTCCAACCCGTTGGGTTTGGTGAAATGTGGCGTCTGCGGTGCTGAAACCCGCCTGTATCAATGATTTTGTGGCGGTTGCCGGTTGCCCACACGGGGATATACGCGGTGTCAACTTTTAGGCCATCGCTGGCATCATTCATGCTAATCCGTGGCTGGCGTTTATTTGCATCGTGCCGTGGGGTTTTCGGCGTCAAACGTGTTTGCACATGTTAACCTTGTTCCTATGCGAAAAAAAATATTGGTGGTGGAGGATGAACCGGATCAACTGGAGGTGATACGATTCACTTTAAAAAATGCAGGTTATGCCATTGGCACGGCCACCAATGGCATTGACGCACTCAAAAAGGCCCAGACCGTGTCACCCGATTTGATCATCATGGATGTGATGATGCCCGAATTGGACGGGTTCGCCGTTTGCGAAACTTTGCGGGCAAATCCCGCCACCGCCGCCATCCCGATTCTTATGCTGACCGGTTTGTGCAGCCATATCAGCCGGCTCGTCGCGTATGAATCCGGGGCCACCGATTATGTCATAAAACCGTTCGACGCAGACGAACTTGTCTCAAAAGTGGAAAAGCTGCTGCATCAGTCAACGGAGGCATCAAAAGCAACGGGCAAACACAAATCAAGACCGGTTGCTGCGTCGTCCAAGTAAAAGTCCAGCCGGGCATTTGGGGAGATCGCGGATGGTCGGTGCCGCCTTCAAACGGCGACAGGCTCTTACTTCACCTTGACCTGAAATTCACTTGCTGCGCGGATTTTTTCGAGGTCTCCGCCGTAAAATTCTTCGCGGTATTCCTCGGTTTCCAGCAGGTGCTGGTCCAGCTCCTTTTTATCGCGCTTGATGATGAACTTGAGTTCATCGAGGTCGTCCGACCAGCGGAAGCCGTTGAAAAATTCCGCGCCGGCAAACTGCGTTTTATACAGCGCCGTCTGCGAGTAGCACGTGCCGAGGTAGAAATGCCTGAAGCCGCGCCCGGCGAACAACTCCGCTGCCGAGGTCATCATGTACATGCCGAGGTTGCGCGCGTAATAATTCAGGTCGTAGAACGCGTAGTAGTAAAACGCCAGCGTCTTGCCTTCGAGATAAAGGGTCGCCACACCGGTTTCCGCGCCGGTCTTCGTGTCGGTGAACACGAGCAGATGCGAAATGATGGGCGAACAAAACAGCGCGTCGAGCCGCTCGAATGTCATCACGTCCTTGCCGAATTTGATGTCGGCGTAGGTCTTGAAAAATTCCCGGCGGTCCGGTGTGTAATCATACTTGTCCCGCGGCACGAGCTTCACTTCAATGCCCGCGCCCTTGCGCAGGATGCGGCGATTTTCGGACGACGGCTTGAAATTCGCGAGATTTACGCGCACCTGGCGGCAGAGGTAAAAGCGGTCAAGGTTGCGCGATGATGGCAGGAAGCCGGCGTTGAAAATGTCCGACGGTGTTTCGCCCGCCTCCGGCACGGCCCAGATGGCGTAGGGAAACTGGTAGTGCTCGTAGTCGGAGTTTTGTTCGGAGAAAAGGAGTTTCATTTTGCAGCGGCGGGTTCGACTTCGATTTGTGCCGGCGCGGATTTGCCGTTCACCGATTTTCTCCGCAGGCGCAACCGCCAGCTGGTAAGCACCTCGTAACTCACCGAGTTTTTCAGCCGGGCCAGGTCATGCACGGTGATTTCCTCCTTGCCCTGGCGGCCCATGATGACGGCCTCGTCCCACATCTGCGCTTCGGGGATGTCGGTGATGTCCACCATCAGCGCGTCCATCGCGATGCCGCCGACGAGCGGGGCGCGTTTGCCATGGATGAGCGCGCCGCCCTGGTTGCGCACGCGCGGGAAACCGTCGCCGTAGCCGATGGGCAGCACGGCAATCCGCCGCTCCGACGGCGCGGTGTAACGCATGCCGTAACCGACCACTTCGCCGGGTTTCAATTTTTGGATGGCCGCGATGCGCGCTTTCACGGACATGACCGGCTCGATGCCGGGAATCCGACGGCAGACCGACGAGGGGAAAACGCCGTACATCAAAATTCCAGTGCGGACCATGTCCAAATGCGCATGCGGCAGATCGAGGAACCCGCCGCTGTTGCAGGTGTGGCGCAGCTTCACGGAGATGCCCCGCGCGGCCAGACCCTGGAGTACCTCGTTGAAACGGGAAAACTGGAGGTTGGCAAACGTCTTGTCCGTTTCGTCCGATTGCGCGAAGTGTGTCATCACGCCTTCGAGCAAGAGCGATTTTTCGGCGCCAATCAGTTCGATGAGCGGCAATGCTTCGTCCCAGCGCACGCCGAAGCGGCTCATGCCGGTATGAATTTTCACATGCACCGGCACACGTTTGTTGGCGGACGCGGCGGCGCGGGCGAGTTTGCGGACGGTATGAGACTCGTTGACGCAGACGGTCAGATGGTGTTCCACGCACCACGGCAATTCGGCTTCCTGCCGTTCGCCGAGCAACAGCAGCGGCGCGGTGATGCCCTCGTCGCGGAGCGCCACCGCCTCTTCCAGCGTACTGAGGCCAAACCCCCACGCGCCTTCTTCGAGGGCGATGCGCGCCACGTCGAGCGCGCCGTGGCCGTAGGCCTCGTCCTTGGTGACGGCCAGCAACCGCACGTTTTGCGGCAGGTCGCGGCGGATGAGTTGCAGATTGCGGCGCAGCCGCGCGAGGTCAATTTCTACCCACGCCGGTCGCAGTGGAAAACTGGTTGAGTCAAAGTCCATTAAGTTACCGGGAATGTTTAACCACGAATCGTGCCAAAAAACACGAAAAATTCGCAGTGGAAATCAATCAGCTGACGGCCCCGCCCGGTTGGATGATTGGTCCGGCACCGCGACCGGATTGGGGCAATGCCGGCTGGTTTGTGGACTTGCGTCAATGGAGAATTGATATAGTTTCGCGCCCAATTGAGTTTTCCGTAATGACCAAACCAACGAATTTGCTCCAGGGTGCCTTCAAGCATTTTGCCGTCTGGCTCGCCGCTTTGTTTTTGGTGGCACTGGGGGCGCAACTTTGGGTGGTGGAACTTTACGGGTCGCCGTTGCCATTTTGGGATCAGTGGTACGAAGCCAATTCACTTTTCCGGCCGTGGGTGGAAGGTCACCTGACCTGGGGGGATTTTTTTTCAGTCCACAGTGAGCACCGGATTCAGGTGACGCGCCTGCTGGACCTGAGTCTCATCTGGCTGAATGGGCGCTGGGAGCCATTGTTGGAAATGACCGTCAACGCGTTAATCCATGCGGTCTTTGCCTGCGGCCTGGCGTTCGGCCTGTGGAATTTTTTCGGGCGAAAAAGCGGCGGGTTGATCGTTTTTTTGCTGCTGCCATTCTTCGCGCTGCCTTATGCCGGGGAAAATGCCATTTGGGGGCTGAATTCCCTGTGGTATTTCGTCAACGTTTTTGCGCTGGCAACCTTGGTGGGGCTGGGGTTTGGCAAGACGGGCGGCCGATGGTGGTGGTTGGGGTTGGTCGCGGCAGGCATGAGTTTGTTCACCATGGCGTCCGGCCTGCTGGCGCCCATGGCTGTCGGCGGACTCATTCTGTTGCGGGCACTCAAGCACCGCCGGTTGGGAAAGGGGAATTTGATAACGCTGGTCGTGTGCCTTTTTTTTGCCGTTGTCGGCATGTCTTTGAGTACTACATCGGAACACGACCGTCCCTTGCAGGCCCATGCGTTCCGGGAGTTCATTTCCGCCCTGGTGCGCAACCTGAACTGGCCGTTTTTCGATGTTCCGGCCATGGCGTGCTTCATTGTCCTGCCGCTGGCCGTGTTGCTCGTCTTTTATCTTCGGCCGGAATTTCAGGCAGCGCGGCCGGCTGAATTCCTGTTGGGACTGGCGTTGTGGAGCGGATTGCAGGCCCCACCGTGCTGCTCTCGCAGTCGTGGGCCAGCCCACGGTTTCCGGGATGGGCCGCGGTGCTGTTGCCGCTGGTTTTTGCTGCCGTCATTCTTTCCGGCGTCTGCCGGATTTCACGAATCGTGGTGGACAATCTTCTGGCCCCCACCCGCATGACGAACCTGGTGGCCGAGGAACGCGTCGCCACCTTCCTGACCAGCGGCGACGAACGGGATTTGCTTGAACCGCCCACGGTGCGCCCGGATCCGCGGGTGACGCTGGAGGTATTGCGGAATGTGAAACTACAAACCATCCTGCCCGCCGCCTGCCTGCCGCCGGCTTCCCCTCCCGTCATCGGCCGGCTGGCTGCCGGTTCGCAGTGGTTGCTGCGAAATTCTCTGACGATATTGTCCTGCGGATTGATCCTGTTCACCGGACTTTGCGGCTATGGACTCATCCGCGGAACGCCGGGTCTGGCGCGGGGAAGTCTTGTGGGAATCGTTGCCTTGCTGGCCGGCTTGATTGCGCTGGGCTTTGTCTGGTCGCAACGTTCCGTCCGGCGTGAATCGGTTGAATTTGAATTGCAACAGGAGCTGGCGGCGTATTTCAAATCCGCGGACAACTCCAAGCGCGCCGCGATACACGAACAGAAGGCGGACATGCTGAAGAAATCGGCAGGACTCAAATAGTTCCCGGCGGCCACAAACTTTGCCCGATGTCCGTCCGGAAATAGCTGCCGACCACCCGGATTTTGCGGATGTTCGCGTAGGCCCTGGCAATCGCCGCGTCGAGCCCGGGCGCCAGCGCAATCACGTCCGCGATGCGATGGCCGGTGGACACGAGCTTTTTGTCCGCGCTGCGGGCCACTTCATTCCACCAGACGTCGCAATCGAATTTCCCGTCCACTTCCAGCGGCAGATGCGGGCTGCGCACCTGGATGAAGGGATAGCCGTAACCGGCCAGCGTGAGCGAACAGCCGAAATTGAGTTTTTCGTTGAATTGCAGTTCCAGCTTCCGGTTCTGCGCGGTCCGCAAAACAACTTCCGCCGGATTTTTCAGCATCCGCAAAATCATCGGGCCGGAGGTGACGCCGATGCGGACATTGTATTCGATGACATGCCATCGGCCCTTGCGTTTCACGGCGGTGACCTGCAGTGGTCCGTTGAATTTTGCCGCGCGCAGCCAGGGCAGCAGCGGATGAATGAGTTTTCGCGCCAGGCCGTATTTGTCGCCCGGATCGCGTTCGACCAGCCCGCCGAGCGGCGCGCCGGCCACGACGCCCTGGTTGCCGTTGAAGGCATATTTGTATTCCTGGTTCGTGACGAGCGAATAAATCTCGCCGCCGCTCACCAGCACGATGTGACCCACCTCGGCGCGGCCCAGGTATTCCTGCAGAAAAACGCCCTCGGCGTAATTGACGTGCCGCAGCCACGCCCGCGTGTCCGCGACCGTCTCGCAGAGGATCGTGTGGATCGGGCTGGCCGGCGAGCAAAGTGGATTTTTAATGACGAACGGTTGCGGATGTTTCGCCAGAATTTTTTCTGCCGTCCGTAAGTTTGAGGCAACATAGGCCTGCGGAAAGGGAATTTTGAAATCCCTGCACAGCTTGCGGGCGAAATCGCGCTCGCGCTCGATGCGCATCGCCTCGTGCACGGGACTGAAAATGCCGGCGCCCGATTGCATCAAATCCTTCGCCCAGGGCGCCAGCGCCCAATCGATGGATTGCGGGATGACGACCGCCACGCCACTTTTCTTGATGAGCGGAACGGGGCTGGGAAAGGTATTGCGGGAAAAAGTCGGTCCGACCAGCGACGGCGGGAAATGGCCGTAATTGCGGGTGAGATAGGTCGAGACATCTGCGCCCGCGTCCGACAGCGCCTGCCCGATGCTGTGCGCGAACGAGCCGACGCCGAGAATCATGACCGACGCTGGGTTGCGCTGGTGATTGGATTTTTTTCGAGCCTGGCTTTTCACTTTTATTTTTTCGGCCACCGCACAGTTTGGCGGCGGCTGAAGTTGTTTGCCTAGTTTGGAAAAACTGCGAACTTTTACAACCATGAACGCTGAAAACTTGCAACGGCTTGAACGCATCGAGGCGCACATCGCCCATCTGGAACATCAGGTCGAACAGTTGAACGGGGTGGTCGTCGAACAAGGCCGGCTCCTGGAGCACTTGAAGAAACAGACGCAGCGTCAGTCGGCGGTTTTGGAAACCATGGAATTGGAACGCATCCAAGCCAACAACCCCAAGCCGCCCCACCACTAGGGCGGGTTCTCGAAATCAGCTGCCGCCAGAAAATTTGCGTGGCTGTGGCGGCAGCTTTTGGACTGCGCTGGCAGCCTGCCGAGGCGAAGCGAAACGCAGACTGGAGCATAGCGGCGACAGCGTTTTCGCAGGGTGAATTAATCGGCGATTTTTTCCAAAGCGGCGTCGCGCTTCGCTTGCCGCCGCAGTCCAATTTGCTCGTTTCTCGACTTTACCCGCCGATTGGCTACGTTGGGGTCGTGAGTTTTGTCACTGAATTCAATTCGTTGCCGCTGGAATCGCTGGTGAAGCGTTCGCAGTCAGCCGGCGTCCCGGCCGTGCGCGAGAGCATGGTGAAAACAAAATTGTCCCTCGCCGATTTTGCGCGTTTGATTTCGCCGGCGGGTGGGGAACTGCTCGAACACATGGGCCGGCGATCGCATGCAGCGACACAGCAGCGGTTTGGCAAGGTCATCCGGATGTTTGCGCCGCTTTACCTTTCCAACGAGTGCGTCAACAATTGCAAATACTGCGGCTTCTCGCGCGACAATCCGATCCTGCGCGTCACCTTGTCGCTGCCCGAGGTGAAACGCGAAGCGGAGGCGTTGCGAGGCCAGGGTTTCCGCAACATTCTGCTGGTCGCCGGGGAACATCCGAAGTTCGTTTCCAACGATTATCTCAAGGATTGCATCGCCGTGCTACATTGTGATTGGCCGGGCATTTCCCTCGAAGTCGGACCGATGGAGACGGAGGATTATCGGCCGCTGGTCGCGGCGGGCGCGGACGGACTGGTGGTTTATCAGGAAACCTATGACCGCAAAA
>JBEKSU010000151.1:0-9158 GCA_049516755.1 Verrucomicrobiota bacterium
ATTGAGAAGGCGCATCACGACGTGTTCAACGTGCTGTTGCAGGTGTTGGATGATGGCCGATTGACGGACGGGCAGGGGCGGACGGTGGATTTCAAGAACACCATCGTCATCATGACCAGCAACCTCGGGTCGCACATAATTCAGGACTTTGTTCTGAAAGGAGATGGCAGATCGAAGATGGGAGATGGGAAAAAACCGAACTCCGAACTCCGAACTCCGAACTCCGAGATGGAGCAAGCTGTGCTTGCGGAATTAAAAAAGCATTTCCGGCCGGAATTCCTGAACCGCGTGGATGACGTGATTATTTTCCAAAGCCTCGACGAAAGTGAAATCGAACGCATTGTGGACATCCAACTGGAGAAACTGAAGAAACGGCTGGCGCAACAGCAACTGACGCTGGACGTGGACAAGGCGGCGAAAATGTTGCTGGCCAAGGAAGGCTACGACCCGCAATTCGGCGCCCGTCCGCTCAAACGCGCCGTGCAGGAACATATTCTCAATCCGCTGTCCATGAAACTGCTCGAAGGGGATTTTAAACCTGGAGACAAAATCAAGGTCATCACCAAAGCGGATGAACTCGTGTTTGCGAAGAAATAAACCGCAGAGGAGCGGGCGTGGGCGGCACATCGGCTACAGCCTTTGGCGCGGCTTGGTCCAAAGTGGCGATGCAAACGAGATCAAGGTCCCAAAGTTGCACGATAGAACCGGCGCGGGTAATTCGAAGCAATAGTGTCGGTAAAATCAAAAATCCCGGCCGTGTTTGTCAGGACCGGAACCCACGAAGAAAAATTAGTGGTGGCTTGAATAATATTCGTCAAACCCCCGATGCCATAGAGTCTCATGCGAAACTTGCCATTGCCGAGCCAGGTAGGATTTAAGATCTGCGGAATGTTAAAGTTGATTTGATCGTTCCAGCGTCCCAAAGAATAAGAGGATTTGCCTCCAGCAGAACGAAAACTGCCGCCGGCATACAAATCTGGACCAAACGCCGCCAAGCTGAGCACGGAAGCTGAACCCACGGCAACACCGCTGCCCAAGGCAGACCAATTTGTGCCATCCCATTTTGCTATATGCGTGGCGGAAACACCGCCGATGTTGGTGAAACTACCACCAGCGTAAAGGTTGTTCCCGAGGGTGGTAAGACTGGAGATGGTTCCGTTGCCAACCACACCACCGCCAACGGCCGACCAATTATTGCCATCCCACTTCGCGATATGGCTGGCGGCAATGCCGCCGGCGTTCGCAAATAGTCCAGCCACATAGAGGTTGGTGCCGAGAACGGTCATGGCGACGACATTGTTATCGAGACCGGTGCCCACGATTCGGTCATAAGTCCCGTCGAAGCGCATGACGTTGTAGCAGTTGGTAACGGTTAACATATCCGGACTATGCCAGGAAATGCTGAAATGGCCCCCGATGTAAATATTGGTGCCTAGAAACGCAACGGCATCCATTCCAATATTGGAGTCGGTAAGATAGAATGAGTCAAACGTGTCATTGGGATTGAAATTAAGCATGCTCTGCCAGTTTGCCCCATCCCAACGCTCAAAAAATGGCATACCGTAAGTCAGCGTGACGTTGTTCTGTGGAGCGCCCGCCACATAGACGCCATCCGTCCGCACGGTGATCGAAGCGACTACTCCACCGGGACCGCCACCCAGTACATACCAGTTGGATCCATCCCAACGGGCGATGTTCGCGGCCGATACCCCGCCGGCAGTGCCGAACGAACCGCCGACATAAACATTATTGCTGGCAACCGCCAAGGCGCGGACAATCGTCGCGCTGCCACCGGGAGCGATGCTGCTGCCAAGTGGATACCAGTTGGTGCCGTCAAACCTCGCCACGTAACTGGCGTTGGTCTGCCCGGCATAAGTTAAATATCCACCCGCATAAAGATTGGTCCTGTCGTTGGCAAAAGCAAAAACTGTGGATGAAACACCGTTGATCCGACCGGGAGTTCCAAACCCGCTCCAATGGTTTCCGTCCCAGGAAGCCACTCCGCCCACATAAAGATTACCTGCAGCTCCAAAGCCGCCGCCGACATAAACATTCGTGCCATTGGAAATTACCCGCAAGCCGGTGGCGCTCAAACCATTGCCGGCGGCCGACCATGATGAACCGTTCCAGACCGCAATATTTGTGGCGTAATTACCCCCGGCGGACGTGAATCCACCGACCACACAAACCTGGTTGTTGAAAATGGCAACACTGTTGACCCCACCATTGAGGCCGGTGCCCAACGCGGACCAGGTTGATCCATCCCATTTTGCAACGTAGTTTGCCGCCGTGGAACCAGCCTGCGTGAAGGCCCCGCCGGCGTAGAGACTGCCTCCATTCACAGCCAGGCCATCCACAACCCCATTGGCGCCGCCGCCAACCGCCGCCCAACTGGAACCATTCCACACCGCGAGGTTTGTGACCGCTTGCGTTCCGGAATTGGTGAATGCTCCGCCTGCATACACCGAACCACCATTGACGATCATGGTTCGCACGTAACTAAAATAGTCCGGCCCACCCAATCCACCACCCAATGCGTGCCATGCGCTGCCATCCCAACGTCCGATATTGGTCATTACCACGCCCGAGCCGTCCAGGTTCGTGAAAATACCGCCGACATAAAGGTCACCGCCTGATACTGCCAGACTCAACCCGCTGCCGCCAGACCCGATGCTGGTCCAGGTATTGCCATCCCAACGGGCCAGACCATTGGCCGTTGTCCCATTGACGCTGGAGAACATTCCCGCCACGTAAAGTGTATTACCCACGTAAGCGGCGTCGTATAGGTATGCAGAACTGGTTCCGTTATTGAATATGCCGATGGCAGACCACTGGTTGCCATCCCAGACGTTCAATGCGGTGTTCGTTAAGGGTGAGCCGTAACCCCCGACAACCAATGTCCCATTGTTCACGGCCATGGCCAGGATGCTGTTCGTCAAACCCTCCATACCAAACCGCGCGTCCCAATGTTCGTCACCGGGTACCGCATACGAAGAAACTGGCGGGAACAAAAGGCCAAAGGTTAAAAACAATAAAACTCGTGAAACCAGAAATAACTTTGAAGTTTTCATGATTAGGCCTCTGAGAAATTATTCGTATTTTACAGCATAGACATTAATTCACAAAGGAATTTCTCAAAATGGCAAGTGATTGATCATCAAGCTTCGGCCAGGAGATTTGAGTTCGCAGAGAAAAATAAAACCGGCACGGTGGCTGGTTTTGGAAAACCTGACACCGGAGACGGCTGCGACCCGCAATTCGGCGCGCGCTCGCTCAAACGCGCCGGGCAGGCCTGTCTCGCCGGCAGCAGGCGGAGGCGGAAACGCATCCTCAACCCGCGTTCGATGCGCCTGCTCGAAGGTGAATTTAAACCTGGACATAAAATTAAAGTTTCAGCCAGTGATGGCGAGTTGGTTTTCCAGAAGAAATAAATGAAAAGGCAGGGGCGTCCCGCCGGGACGACCGGACGGCTCGGCGAGCCATTATTCAGATGACGAACGGTATGAGCGCCTTCACTTGCTTGCGATAGGCCGGATATTCGTTGGGGAAATGCCGCAACATCAACGCTTCCTCCTGTTTGAACTTGATCCAAAAGGCGATGAACATAATCGCCAGTCCAAGCCAGCCGCGCAGCCGTCCAATGTCGATGGCCGAGCCGAGGTACATCAGCAGGATGCCCGTGTAGATGGGATGCCGCATGAAACGATAAGGCCCGGCCTGGATCAACTCGTGCCCCTGCTTGAACGTGACATCGTTGCTCCAATTTCCAGCCAGCGTCCGGCGCGCCCAGATCGTCACGAACAACCCGAACCCGCATACCACTGCGCCGACGACCCGCGCCCAATCCGCGTGCGGCGTCAACCGCAGATTCAGAGGCGGCGGCAAGCCCGGATTCGCCAGCAAAATGTAACTCACTATCACGGGAATCCGGTGCGCGAAAGCGGCTGGCCAGCTTTGCCGTTCCGCCGTCGCCTTCACCCTCTGCGCGCTGATAAACCAGTAGGCAAGGAAGATTACCCAGCAACCGATAATGATTGAACCTGAAATCGTTTCCATGATGGATTTGCGTAAGGCATATCGTATTCCGTCCGGAATTCAAGCCCGGCTTGTCGCGTCGGAGCGGGCGGAGGCGGAAGGGCGATGGATTTTTTGAGAAGAAGTAAACCGCAGAGGTACGGACGGGTAAGCGGGAGCACCGGCCACAGATACGGGCCATAAGCGCATGACTTTATTTGGCGTTGCTCTCCAATGAAGAACAGGTGCGATTCCAGCGCGGCCGCCAGTGATTCTTTTTATCGAGGGAAAGAACCACGCTCGTGGCGCGACCGACGATTTGACCGCGTGCCACCGTGCCGAAATAACGTGAATCAAAGCTGTCATCGCGATTGTCGCCCATCATGAAATAATGGCCGTCGGGAACCTGCACCGGCCCGAAGGTGCGCATCGCAGGAACTCCGTTGATGGCCATTACGGCGTGGGGACAGGCGGGAAGGTTTTCCGTCGCAAAAATACTGCGTTCGCGCTCGGTATCGGACAGTTGCGCCGCCATTCCCGGATCCGGTGACGCATAATCCATGGGCTGGCCATTGATGACCAACTGTTCATTGCGCAGCTCAACGGTGTCGCCGGGCAGGCCGATGACGCGTTTGACCAGCCGTGTACCATCCTTCGGTGAAAAGAAAACGACAATATCGCCGCGCTGCGGATTGCTCCACTGGGTGATGTGCCAGGTGGTGAACGGCACCTTGAGGTCGTAGGCCAGCTTGTTCACGAAAACGCGGTCGCCCTCGAGAATCGTCGGTTTCATTGAACCGGTGGGCACATCGTTCCAATCCGCCAAAGACGACCGGATGGAACACATGACCAGCGCCAGGATCAACAGCGGGCGGATTTCCTGTCGCCACCACCGGCGGGCGACCGCACGATATTTTTCTCCATTCATGGAACTTTGACATCGCAGCAGAACCCCTGTTCATTCGGAAGTAAACCTCAATAAACTGTAGTCAGTCAGCAACTCTTGTTAACGGTGTGTTTTATTTCGTCGCCGGCTGGAACAGGTCGCCTTTGTTCAGCGTGGCATATTCGTCGCCCTGCGCGCCGTTGACGGGGCGGTTCTTTTTCAGCCATTCGCCGATTTCGGGCACCAGATGAAAATGGTCGTTGGCAATCTCGTAGGTATTCTTGCGGGCCTCGTTAAAAAGGGGATTCGGACTCCACGGAAACGGCTTTTTAAGGATGTCCCAGCGGAAATACCACTCGATCGCGTCCTGCAAATTCGCGCCTTCCGGTGTCTGGCGATGCCAGAAATCGTGGCCGGCGTAGCGGGCGATTTCGAGCGCCTCGACCATTGTGGTGAAAGAGTAGGCCGTGTAGTTGATGCCGCTGTTGCCCTTGTTGCGCGTCACTTCCTCCGGCAGGAAAACGCCGCGCTCGTCTTTTTGGAATTTCCACGCGCCTTTGATTGACACGTTTTTGTCGGTGCGATCCTGAAAGTAACTTTGCAGTTCCGCCAGCGCATCCGCCATCAATGATTTGTCCTCCAGCACGACGGACGCGGACATGACGCCGAGGATGCAGGCATCCTTCCAGTTATTGGAGTGCTCGTGCATTTTCTCGATCGTGTAGGGCAGGCAATTGCTCCGCCACCACGAATTGAACCGCACCCGGTCGGCTGGTTTCCAGCCATCGTAATCATGCAACAAGTCCGCGGCATAAAGCATGGGCGAAAACCACGAGCCCAGTTGCAATCCACGATCCCCGCCGACGAACTTCGTCCCTTTGGCTGCCCAGGCATTCAACACTTCGACCGCCTTGTCAGCGTAATTGGTCTTGCCGGTGTAAGCGTAGGCCAGGGCGCTGGCATAAACAGCGTGACAGTTCCGCCATAACCACGGACGGACGAGGTTTTCCTGATTTGTACTTGGCTCGTAGCCGCCCATGACATCCATGGTGTCCGGCGGGTCGGGTTGAAAATTCTTTGCTGCGTCCGCGTCGCTGATCAGCCTGGCAAATGCCGAAGCCTGCGGCTCGACATGCGCGGCGATGCGTCTTTTTACCTCCGCCAATTCCGTTTGGTTGATGACGGTCATCGGATGGCTGAAACTGAATCCATCCAAAGCGACTGGGGGCAACACCGGCTCCTGATACTGCGCCGGCCCGTGCCCCTTCGACCGCAACAATGACTCGGGTTGTTTCTGTGCATCTATCTGTGCTTGTATCTGCGCTTGTGACAGCGGTTGTGTCTGCGCTTGGACCAGGGTTACTGCCGTCAGCCACAACCCGGCCAATCCGATGACCACGATGAGTTTTTTCACGGCCGTATCTTCACAGGATTCAAATCGCCGTCAAGGGGTCAGAAGTTGCCGGCTTCAAATTTCATGACTCGACACGAATGCGCACCCATTGCGGAGCAGTTTCCCCAACAAGTCGGGATTGACAGGCGCGATCCATCGTGGCTCAGTTTCCGGTGCTAATGGCTCGTTAAGGAAGTAGGGGACGACGTAAGGAGTCTCTAACTGATCTTTCAGAAACAAAGAAAGGAGTTTGCCATGAAAAAGAGTGAACAGCCGAACGCGAAAATCGAAGTCACCAGGGATGGTCCCTATCTCGTCACCGGCGGCCTGCCGCTCAGCGAGCAATGGATTGTCACCAATGCCGAGGGCGATTCTCTCGATTATAGGGAAGGCAAAAAGCATCCGTCGCCGCAGCAATATGCGCTTTGCCGTTGCGGCCAGTCCGGCAACAAACCGTTCTGCGATGGCAGCCACCAGAAGGCCCGGTTCGACGGGACCGAAACCGCCAGCCGTGAGCCTTACCTGAAGCAGGCCGAGACCATTGAAGGTCCGACCCTGAACCTTACCGACGCGGAAAGCCTTTGCGCCTTTGCCCGTTTTTGCGACCCGAAAGGGCGGATTTGGAACCTGGTCAAACAAACCGACAATCCCGAAGCCCGGCGGCTGACGGAATTTGAGGCCGCGCATTGTCCAGCCGGCCGGCTGGTGGTGTGGGACAAGAAGACGGGCAAAGCCATCGAACCAAAATATGAACCGTCGCTCGGGTTGATCGAGGACACGGACAAGAAGGTCAGCGGCCCGATCTGGGTGCGCGGCGGCATCCCGGTGATTTCCGCCGATGGCAAAGCTTATGAGGTCCGGAATCGGATGACCCTGTGTCGCTGCGGCGCATCGAACAACAAACCCTTCTGCGACGGCTCGCACGCGGCCTGAATCCAAATCAAATAATCAGGATTGGGTAACAGCGTGACCTTTCGGCTTTGTAAAATTGACGCCGATATTTTCCCTGATGCCGATATCATTAAGCTCTCGAATTATGTCCGTAACAGTGATTGCCATTTTAATGCAAAGTTCCTTCATGGCATCTGGTGTATGAGGGTCACCGTGTGGTAGTTCATGAAGGTCTTGCTGCTGATCGTGCAATTTCTTAGTTAGCGGGAATGCAGATGGAAAATGTATCAGAACAATTGCCAAGAGCTGGTCTAAGGGGTTTTCTGGGAGTTGGATTAGTGTCTTCAGCTCATCGTATTTTGCATAGGCGATGCATTTATTATAAGTCAATGAATGCATTGCGAGTAGCACTGTACGCAGCAGCAATTCTTCACGGTATCTCTTTTTGTGGGTTCTGTTTTGTAAATACGAAGCTATTAAACTCCCCAAAATACCTGTGAAGGCTCCAAGAAGCACCTTCAGTGTATCTTGAAAAGAAAGAAATAGATTTAACATAAAACCCAAGAGAACTCAGCCACGTGGACCCAATGATGTCAACGGCAAATACACAAAAAAGGCGCGCCCGCAAAGCTGCGCCGAACATGGAAGGTGTTTTTGAAATAAACGGGTCGGTTCCTAGTAATATAATATTGAGGTGATGACCCTCATCCGGCCTCCGGCCACCTTCTCCCATCGGTGGGAGAAGGATTGATTTTTGGGCTATTTTCCCGGGGTGGCGCTCGCTGACTCGCTTACCCCGGGCTAATATCTGTCGCCCCGATGGGGCTATGGTTTGGCTTCAGTTTGCAAATTGTCATCGGCGTTTATCAGCGTCAATCAGCGGTTAAATTCTTCACGCTTTTCATTGTTGGTGCCACGCGCTTTAATTCCGGCGTGGCGAATTTGCACATCATACCCGTTCAATCTCTCGACGCGCCGGAACTGGCGTTATATCAGACCCTCCGCCGGGTCGAGGAACATGAGCGGGCCGGCGTGCTGGTGGCCACCAATGTCAAGGTGGTCAAGCGGCTGCTCGCGAGCCGTTATACCGTTGTCTCCGCGCTGCTCACGCCCGCGTGGCTGGAACAGCTCGAACCCAAACTGCGCGCCCGGCCGGAGGCTGAGATTTGCGTTTATGTCGGCGAACGGAAGCTGCTGGAAACCATCACCGGTTACCAGTTGCATCAGGGCGCGCTGGCCGTGGCCAAAATCCCGCCGCAGCCGGATTTTGAAACGCTCCTGAAAAATTCGCCGCGACCGTTGCTGCTGGCGGCCGTGGAGGGCATTGCCAGCGCGGAAAATCTCGGCGCGGTAGTCCGGAACTGCGCGGCGTTTGGCGTGCATTTTCTGATCGTGGGCGAGACGTGCGGCAGTCCGTTCCAGCGCCGCGCGGTTTCCGGTTCCATGGGCACCACCTTCGAGCAACCATTGATCCACGTGGACAATCTGGTGGAGAAACTGACGGCCCTGCGCGCGCGCGGCGTGCGCTGCCTGGCGGCGCATCCCCGGCCCGATGCCAAAAAGTTGTCCGCCGTGGATTTGCGTGGCGACTGCTGTCTGGTGTTCGGCGCGGAAGGGCCGGGCCTCACGGCGGCCGTGTTGGCGGCGTGCGATGACATGGTGGAAATACCGATGCCGTCGCACATGAATTCCCTGAACGTGGCCGTCGCCACGGGAATCTTTCTTTACGAGGCGACCCGGCAGCGCAAAATATGAAGCGAGAATTGAAGATGGAGGATGGAGGATTGCTGAAAACGCATGGTCCACCATCTTCGATCCGCCATCCGCCATCCTCGTTTTCGTCCCTTTTGCGTCTTGGCGTTGAAATGAATCCGTGTCTATCCGTGTCCATCAGTGGTTAACAGCCGTTTCAAAACTTTCTGGCAGACGGCGGCGGCCGATTGCGGGCGGCCCAGGGATTTGGTTTGCGAAAAA
>JBEKSU010000152.1:0-9153 GCA_049516755.1 Verrucomicrobiota bacterium
ATGTGCCGTTGGAACAGGTCATGGCCGCGGCTTATGGCTGCAATCCCTCCCGGATCGTGCCGCCGCTCATCAGGCCGAAGGGCGATTTTGATTACCTGGTCACCGTGCCGGACCGGCAGGAGGAACGCTTGCAGGCGGCCGTCAATAACAAGCTCGGCTACACCGCACATTGGGAGAACCGCGACACCGACGTGTTGCGACTGGAAACCATCGCCCCGGACCCGCCCGCCTTCAAATTGAGCACCGCCACAAACGGAAATGTTTCCTATGCAAACCGGAAATACCGGTTTACCCACATGCGGCCTGCATTCATGATGGGATTTTTGGAATCCAGCTTCAAACAACCGGTGGTGGATCGGACGGGGATGACGAATTATTACGATTTTTCAGTCGAAATAACCTGGCGCGAAGCCAAAGGGCCGGATCAGCAACAACTCAAGGATGCGCTCGGCAATCTGGGACTCAAACTGGAGCCGGCCACGGAATCCACCCGGATGCTGGTGGTGGAGGACACGCGTTGAAAGGGTCGAACAATTATGCGAATTGACCTACGGCAAACGGGAGGTATTAACGCGAACGACGCGAGGAACCAGCGACCCCGCGGCCCGTCACCCGCCACCCGCCACTCCCCCGCCTTCACGCTCATCGAACTGCTGGTGGTCATTGCCGTAATCGGCATCCTGGCGGCGTTGCTGCTGCCGGTGCTGGCGTCGGCCAAACGCAAGGCGTATCAAATCCAGTGCGTCTCCAATTACAAACAGGTCGGAATGGCGCTGCACATGTTCATTGATGACAACGATGACTGGCTGCCGCCCGGGGCGTCGGAGGACAACTCGGTTGCCCCGGCATCCCTCGACCTGACCGAGATGCCCGACTACAACACATCGCTGACCAATTACCTGCCGTATTATCTGGCGCCTTATCTGTCGTTGCCCGCCCCCGCCGCCAACACCAATGTGGTGAAGGTTTTGGTTTGTCCGGCGTATGATCATACGCTGCCGGGCAACACGCAGGCTGGTTACAATCCGAATAGGGACAATTACGCGTACGCCTTTTGCTATTCCATGACGCGGGTAAACAACCCGGACCTTGGTTACCCGTTTGGCAAAAAAAACCAGGAGGAGCAACCCCTCAGACTCTCCCAGGTCGCCGCCATCGTGTCGTTGAGCGAAACCTGGGCCGTGGCGGATTTTGATTGGGCTACCGGCAGCTACTCATTGGACAACCTGCCGCCGGATAATTTGGGCGTGGACAAAATTCCCTACATTCCGATTCAACCGGCCCACAGAACCGTCCGCAATTTCCTGTTCTTCGATTTCCATGTGGAAGCAAAACCGGTTTCGGAAAATTATTTCAACTAAAAGGCCGCAACCTCGACCGCCATGGGGAACGAGACCAATGTGGTCAAGGTCTTGGTTTGCCCGGCCTATGATCACACGTTGCCGAATAACACGCAGGCGTATTACCTGCCGGAAAAGGACAATTACCGCCACGCCTTTTGTTATTCCATGACACAGATAAGCAATCCCGACCTTGGTTATCCGTTCGGTAAAAATAATCAGGACCAGCGGCCGCTCAAATTGCCGAAGTCGTGGCCGTCGCGTCGCTGAGCGACACCTGGGCGGTGGGAGATGGTGGTGTCATCACTAATTTAAAAGGCAGGCCAAACATCGGCCTGCCTTAGTGGTTCCCACCTGACTTTGGCGTTAGGGTAATCAGTAAGTCACAGTGCGGTAAAAGACCGAGTTGCCGGCAGGGCAGTTCGTATCGGTGAAGACATTATCCACGTTACCGCTTGTCTGGTTGGTCTTAAGCGGCGTCCACGTCAAAAAATTGGTGCTCCGCAGGATAACTACGGTGTGAACGGTGTCCGTGACAAGGATGTCGCCAGTTGAGCCGCCGGTATAGAGGTTGGTTGAAAAGTAGGTCATAATATACTGGCCATAGCCAAAGGTGAATGCCACGGCGTTTGAATTCCCGCTGTTCCAACTATTGTAGTTAAAAACATTGTTGAGGAAATTGGTCAGGTTATTCGTTACCCATAACGGTTGCGATAGGTAAGTGCCATTGGTAAGCGGAAGCTCACAGACCTGAAAATGGAATGAAAAATAATTATTGGTGACTGATAACGCCAGCAAGGCAGAGGCGGTGTCAGTCGCAGTTGTATCATCCGGAGCCGGTTCTGGCACCACGTTCATGATAGGGCCATAAAGTGCTATTGCTAGGCCAGCAGCTTCGTAGTATTCAACAATGTCATTTGTTTCGACAGTGGTTTCCACCCCGGCTGGTCCGTATTGTTGAACGTTTGGATCATTGGCAGGGAAGGCAACGTGGTAGATATAAGTAATGAACAATGCGGCGCCGGTAAAGGTGACAAGCAGAATAATTCCATAGATAACGGCATTTGCCAGTGCTGCTAGGGGAGCAAGCAGCGACAGTCCAACTAATCTTTTTCTGAATGAGGAATTTTTCATGTGATTTTTGAGTTAATTGTTAACGAGGGAAGTTCCAGCAAAAATGGCCGGTGCGATGGTAGCAGTACCATTCACACCAAAGTATGACGCAGGAAAAAAAGGCGGAAAGCCACAGGCTCAAAGCGCGGTGACGTTCGACCCAATTTATGTAGAGTTTGATGAGTTTCACGATTAGTTCCCTTTCAGTAGTTTTGTGGCTTCATTGAAGCTACATCCGTGCAGCCATATTTCAGCAAGGACAAGCCCGGCGATTAACCCGACAACCAGACCGGCGTACAATGTCAGCAACCAGCCTAAGATTTTGGCCAGTCTTGTTTTCAACAAAACTAATTTACCGTCTGCTGGTGGTGGTGTCAACCGTATCTACGCCTACATCGTAAACCGGACTGGGCTTGTCCACCCGGCGGAGCTCTCGGATAATTACTAGCGGCGCGCTTTTCACGGTTTGCACCCGTCCATTTCCACTTTGCGTTCCTGGCGGCTTGGCGGTTAAAATCTCCGCAATGAAAATTGTTTTAGCTTATTCGGGCGGCCTCGACACGTCGGTGCTGCTTTCGTGGATCAAGGAAACCTACGACGCGGAGATGATCGCCTTCTGCGCCAACATCGGCCAGGAGGAGGAGCTCCGCGGCCTTGAGGCCAAGGCCAAAAAGACCGGCGCGTCCAAAATCTACATTGTGGATTTGCAGGAGGAATTCGCGCGCGACTTCATTTATCCCATCATCCATGCCGGCGCGGTTTACGAGGGCCAGTATTTCCTCGGCACCAGCATCGCCCGGCCGCTCATCGCCAAACGCATGGTGGAAATCGCCAAAAAGGAAAAGGCCGACGCCATCGCCCACGGCGCCACCGGCAAGGGCAACGACCAGGTGCGGTTCGAACTCACCGCCGCCGCGCTCGCGCCCGACCTGCAGGTCATCGCCCCGTGGCGGGATGCGCGGTATCGCAACGAATTTCCCGGCCGGGCCGAAATGATCAAGTATTGCGAAAAGCGGAAAATCCCCGTCCAGGCCAGCGCCAAGAAACCGTTCTCGAGCGACCGGAACCTGCTGCACATCTCCTACGAGGCGGGCATTCTTGAAGACCCGTGGCTGGATGCCAGCGACAAAAAGTATCGCGGCTCATTCACCACGCTGTCCGTGTTCCCCGAAGACGCGCCGAACAAGCCGGAATTCGTCGTGCTGGATTTCGTGAAAGGCAATTGCGTGGCAGTGAACGGCAGGAAGCTGTCCCCGCTGGGCGTGATGAAGGTGCTGAACAAGATTGGCGGCAAACACGGTGTCGGGCGCGTGGACATGGTGGAGAACCGGTTTGTAGGCATGAAATCGCGGGGCGTGTATGAAACGCCCGGCGGCGCCATCCTGCACTTTGCGCACCGGCAGATGGAAAGCCTCACCATGGACCGGGAGGTGATGCACCAGCGCGACGCGTTGATCCCGAAATATGCCGCGCTGGTGTACAACGGCTTCTGGTTCGCGCCCGAACGGCTGGCGTTGCAGGCCTACGTGACCGAGAGCCAGAAGAACGTGACCGGCACCGTGCGGGTGAAGCTGTACAAGGGCAACATCATGGTCGCCGGCCGCAAGAGCCCGGTGAGCCTGTACAACCCGCACATCGCCACGATGGAAGCCGACCCGACGAAGGCCTACAACCAGGACGACGCCACCGGCTTCATCCGGCTGAACGCGCTGCGGTTGAAAGTGGCAGCGAAGGTACAGAGGAAGAAATAATCAGTTTTGTGCAATACCAAGCGACAGGTTATGTGATGGAGCAGGAACCTGCTTTAGCAACTGGCCCGCGTCCGGTAAAAATGGCAGTATTAACTGATTTTCTCAACCGCTACGACATTTTGAACAGGCAAAATTCGCAGGCGAGGAACATTTCCAAATCATTTGTTTCAAATTTTATCAAACCGAATTGAAAAAATAATCATGCCCACCGACCTCATCCATCGCATCGGCATCGCTGCGCCGGCGGAAAAGATTTATCGCGCCACTGGCGTAGACTGATTTGTTTGTATCTAAGACCTCCCTCACCTGTTTCCTCTCCCCAAGGAGAGGATATATCATCGCAGGGTTTCTGGTTGGCGGAGGATTGTTCGGCCAATTCCGTCGCACGACATATTCAAAACGCGGCGAGCGATTCTCCCCGGGGGAGACTTGAACCGATTGGGAATCGGTGAAAGGAATTCGGCAAAGCCGAAGGCCCGCAGGGCCGAGCGAGCGGGCGCGCGCGAGTCAACGCCGGGATGAGGGCGAGTGTTCAAACCATTTTTCTCCGTTGTTTAAGGTCGCAAAATGCGACCTTGATTCGGGCAGCCATCCGGTCACAAATTGTGACCGCATCACCGAGTCGCCAACGACAGGCTTTGGCGCAGGGAAATTTGAGCGACGAGTAATCGCTTTGATATCGCAAATTGCGATATCAAGATGAAAGAGGTATGCGGTCAAAATTGTGACCAGTTCAGAAGGCAACGCATATGAGCAATCAAACGTTATCACGCGTGGATAAAATCGACTCGTTGATTCGGACAATTCGCGGCGAGAAAGTCATTCTCGACAGCGATTTGGCCGAACTTTACGGGGTTGAAACTCGCGTTTTGAATCAGGCTGTCAAACGCAATGCCAGACGCTTCCCGAAAGATTTCATGTTCCAACTCACGATGGCGGAGTCTGAAACCGTGCTTCGTTCAAGATCACAATCTGTGATCTTGAAACGTGGAATGAACGTCAAATTTCTTCCCTACGCCTTCACCGAAAACGGCGCGATCATGGCAGCCAATGTCCTCAACAGCCCGGAAGCCGTGCGGATGAGCGTGTTCGTGGTGCGGGCGTTCGTACAGATGCGTGATCTGCTCGGTGGAACAAAGGAACTCGCCCGCCAACTGGCCGATTTGGAAGAGAAGCTGACTGCCCGTCTGGATGTGCATGAAAGCGTGATTGTGGACGTGCTGCGGCGCGTCATGGAAATTCTCGACCCGCCACCACCTCCGCCGGACCCGCCAAGACGACGGATTGGTTTTCATGTCCGGCCGGAGGATGAAGGGGGAGCCAAAGGAAGGAAGAAAATCTGAACTACCGGCGCGCAACCCTGGACGATTGTGCCCTGCTGGCGGAACTCAACCATCAGTTGATCCGTGACGAGGGTCACAGGAATCGCATGACGGTTCCTGAACTGGAACAGCGGATGAAAGGCTGGCTGGCATCCGAATACGCCGCGATGCTGTTTGAAAATGACGGTGAAGTGGTGGCTTACGCCTTGTATCGGGAGCAGCCGGAGGAAATTTATTTGCGGCAGCTTTTTGTCACCCGGAATCAACGCAGAAAAGGCATTGGCAGGGAAGCGGTCAAAATTCTCCGCTCAAAAATCTGGCCAAAAAACAAGCGGCTGACGGTTGAAGTATTGGTTCAAAACGAAGCGGCGGTCGATTTCTGGCGGGCGGTAGGGTACAAAGATTATTGTTTGACATTGGAAATCTTACCGGACACAAATCGCACGTGAGCCTGTACAACCCTCACATCACCACCATGGAATCGTCGGACAGCAGCGCGTTGACGAGGCCCGCAGCCAATATTTCCCGGCTTTGTCAGGAGCGGCATCATTCCAAAGCGCCAGAGGACTGGCGCACTCCATGACGCTTCGCGCGGTTCACAAGCCTCCGAGAAACACCTCGCGTCTTGGACTGCGGCGGCCCTCCGCCGCTTTTCTTCCGTCGGGGACGATATATTTCCGCCGCATCTCTGCGGCTTTGCCTTCTGGCGTCTTCGCGCTACATCCGGTTAACGCCGGTAGTGCATCATCAACATCGCCATCACGTAGGCGACGGAAAGGCTGGTTCCCAGGACCAGCAGGATGATGGTCATTTTTTGCTTGCGCTGGTCGCGAGCGAGGTGCGGAAAAAGCAGCTTGCCCGTGCGTCTCACAAGATATCCTGTCATAGCAAACACATTATTTATCAGAAATGGACCCGAACGTAAGAACTTTGGGATGCATTGGGTGATTTTAGGGGTGAATTGGTTCCCGGCAGGGACGGAATTTTTGTCGTCAACCGCAATTGGTCTTGCCGGAAAACTTAAAGTTCCAAATTGGAACCTCAAGTTGAGTTGGCAAGCAGTGCAAATAACGACTGGTTCTGCAGCTCAAATTTTCAACGCTGGAAGTGCTGGTTGCCATCCGTAATTAGCCTTGCCAGAAGGGGTTAAAGAGGGTTTCTTGCTGCCAAGCAAGGAGGAGAAAGTGAAAGCCGTATATTTGAACAAGCTGGCCGGTTACGAAGAACTGGTGTTTGGCGAAATTCCCCGGCCCCGGCCCGGTCGCGGCGAGGTGTTGGTCCAGGTCCACGCCACCGCCATCACGCCCACGGAATTTCAATGGTTTCCCACTTTCAAAGCCAAGGATGGAAATCCACGACCGTTTCCCATCGTCCAAAGCCACGAATTTTCCGGCCTGGTTGCCGCGGTCGGCAAGGAGGTGATCGTGTTGAACATCGGCGATGCGGTTTATGGCATGAACGATTGGTACGCCAATGGCGCCCAGGCCAGATACTGCATCGCGCCGGCAACCGCCGTGGCGTCCAAACCGCGCACGCTCGACCATGCGCAGTCGGCCGTCGTGCCGATTTCGGCGCTGACGGCCTGGCAGGGGCTTTTCGACCACGCCCGGCTGACGGCCGGACAACGGGTGCTGATTCACGGCGGCGCCGGCGGGGTGGGGGTGTTTGCCGTGCAACTGGCGCATTGGCGCGGTGCGCACGTCATCGCCACCGCCTCGGCCCGCAACCTGGCTTTCGTCCGCGAACTCGGCGCGGACGAGGTGATTGATTACAAGACCACGCGCTTCGAGGAAGTCGTCCGCGACCTGGACGTGGTGTTTGATGTCATTGGCGGTGAAACGCTGGCCCGTTCCTGGAATGTGCTCAAGCCGGGCGGCCGGGTGGTAACCATCGCCGCCCAAAGCGAAGCCACCACCGACGAACGGACCCGAGCCGCGTTTTTCATTGTCGAGCCCAGCCCGCCGCAACTGGCCGAGGTCGCGCAGCTTCTGGACGCGGGCAAAGTCCGGTCGTTTGTGGAAGCGGTGTTCCCGCTGGCCCGGACGCGCGAAGCCTACGCACACGCGGTGCGCGGCAACCTGCGCGGCAAGGTGGCCATTCAGGTTGTGGGAAATGATTAACCGCCCGACGCGACAAGGAACCCGGCAATTCAGGATTATTTAAACGCAAAGACGCAAAGGCGCAAACACATCAGGACGTAAAGCAGCCAGATGTTTTTTGCGCCTCTGTGCCTCCGCGCCTTGGCGTTAAATCCGTTCAATACCGGCCCGACTTCATCCATTTCGCCAGCAGGTAGGCGACGGAAAGGCTGGTTCCCAAAACCAGCAGGATGATGAACATTTTATGTTTACGCTAATCGCGCGCGAGGTGCGGAAACAACAACTTGCCCGTGCGGTTCAAAATATATTCAGTCATGGTACCAATGGATAATTTTGCAGAGTTTTAACAGAAACGGGCTGGAAGATAAGGGTTTGGGGACATATTGCTGGATTTGAGGGGTGAATTGCGCCCGGAGAGGGACGGATATTGTTGCCACCACCCGCAATTGGCCCGGCCAGAAAACCGGCGGCCGCCGGTTTAACTGTTCAGCACCATGACCGCCCAGTCATTGTTCGTGCACGAGAAAACGACCAGGCATCTGTCCGCATCCGCCGCCGTGGCGTAAAGGTATGACAGATTCATGTTTTCCCGGGCCAGTTTCTCGGTGATGTGTTGCAACAGGCCGGGCCGGTGCAACGCTTCAACCACCACGACCTTGGTCTCCTGCACCTCCAGTTGCTGCTCGCGCAATATGTTGATCGTCCGCTGATGGTCGCTGGTCACCAGGTGAATGACTGCCTCGGCGCCCTCCACGGTGGCGATGACGGCCTCGATGTTGATGCCCTTGTCTGCGACGCTCTTGGTGACGCGGGCCAGTGCGCCGGACTGGTTGTTTATCCTGACGATTGCATCCTTCGCCATTCTTGCCTTTATTATCATAAGGCCTCCTTCCCACTTGCCCCGCCTCCGTGCCACCGGCGCGTGGCGTCTTCTGGATTCACTACCATCTTACCACACTTCATCAGTGTTGCTCAATTCAATCGCTGAAAAAAAGACCGGATTCTTTCGCCCCATTTGGGGCTTGAATCCATCGTGCATCATTTCCCCACGGTTTCACCGTAGGCTGCTGTCTGCCGCGCCTCCGGCGCTGGTTGCGAATCCCGACCATGCGATTGGCCTTGCCAGAAACGGTGAGCGGGAGTTTGCTGATTGCAATGATATCACGATGCGCGTGGCTGTTTGTATTGGCTGCCTGTTTGCAAACAGCGGGTGCTGAAGAAGCCGCCGGTTTTCCGTCTCCCGGCGAAGGAAAGCTCATCCATTTTGACCAGGCGCTCCCCCGTGTTGCGAACCCGGCAGCGGGTGTTGACTACCGCTTCGATCTGGCGAAGGAATCGTTTGAAATCTTTGTGCCCAGGAATTACTCGGACAAAGAGGCATTTGGTGTCTTCGCTTTCATGGATTCCAGCGACAGCATGAACATGCCCAAGGAATGGGCTGCCATCATGGAAAAGGAAAAGCTGATTTGTCTGATTCCCCAAAAGATTGGCAATAATCAGGAGTTTTCCCGGCGCGTTGGCCTCACGT
>JBEKSU010000153.1:0-9109 GCA_049516755.1 Verrucomicrobiota bacterium
ATGCCAGCACGTCGAACATGGTGGACTCGGTTCAGGCTTCGTTGACTGACAAACGCAGCAAGGTGTTGCCCGATCCACGCACCAGCCAGCTGGTCGTCGTGGCCACCGAGAACGAACAGGAAGCGGTGGACGCACTCATCAACCAGCTCGACACACCCACGCGCCAGGTATTGATTGAAACCAAACTGGTCCAGCTTTCCAGCAACCCCACCACGACGAAGGGTGTTGATTGGTCCGGCACACTTCAGGCGCAAAGCATCTCCTTTGGCAACGGCAATATATCGTCGGGAACCACGGTCGCCCAGTATCCTGGCGCTTCCACCACCGCCAGCACGCCGGGCGGCGGATACGGGGGCAGTTCCAGCTCCAGTTCCAGCCAGCAGACCATCTTGAACATCGTCCAGGGTGCCGGCGGCGTGTCGTGGAATACCGTCAGCGGCTTCACCCCGGGGATCGGGTTCCTTAACGCCAGCGGCGCGAATGCCGTGCTCTCCTTCCTGAATGCGGCTTACGACGCCCAGATCGTTTCCACTCCCCGCGTCGTCACTTTGGACAACGAGATGGCGACCATTGAAGTCACCCGCACCTACCCGATCATCAACATGACCGGTGGCACTCAAAATTCCTCGGGCAGCTCGTCGATCACCTATTCCAACGTCGGCACCATCCTGCAGGTGACGCCGCGTATTTCCGCCAATGACTTCATCTGGCTGAAGGTCACCCCGGTGGTTTCAAGCTTTTTCGGCAACGTCATCGTCACGGTGCAGGGCGGCAGTGGTAATCCTTCGACCAGCTACCCCGTCCCGGAATTCGATTATCGCAAGATTGATTCGCAGGTGATGATTCCCAATGGCAATACGCTGGTCATGGGCGGCCTGGTCCAGGACAACCCGACGGCGTCTTACAGCAAAGTGCCGCTCCTGGGGGATATTCCGGGACTGGGATGGGCTTTCCGCAGCGAAAGCAAGACCATGACCAAGGACAATCTGATCATTTTCATGACGCCCACGATCATCAAAAATACCGACTTCCAGCAGGCCTCAGCCGCCACAGCCGATTTCCTCCAATCCAAACCGAACACCATGAAATCGCCCATGAACCCGAACACAGTTTGGGACGGCGCCGAACCGCGTAACGATTGGAGCAACCCCGTCCCTGAGCCGGGTGAATTTGACAAGAAATAGCCGGCTTAAACCAATGTTTATCCCATCGTCATACCAAGATTCCCTGTGTGCGGTGAATAACAACCAAATCTGATTATGAGACCTGCAATTCTCAAGCGCGCGTGGCGGGCCTTCGGGCAAGCGTATTTCATCCCGCAATCGCGGAACGTCATTGTAATGGCCGCGTTGCTGCTGGCCACCACCAGCCTTTTTGCCAGCCCGACCGTGACGACACTGGGCGGCGGCAATCCCAACGTGAAGCCGAAATACCTCGGGTATTCGGACGGCAACACCCTGAACCAGGCGCTGTTCCACACCCCTTGCGGCCTCGCTTTGGACAGCTCCGGCCAATACTTGTTTGTTGCCGACCGGGATAACAACGCGGTCCGTTTCCTGGACCTGGTCGCGGGCTGGACCTGGACCTTTGATGTCGAATACACCAACCTGCTCAACAAGCCAATTGCGGTGGCCGTTGACACCTTTGATTACGTTACTGTCCTGAATCGCGGAAATGTCACCAATGGTTCGGTCGTCACTTTCGACAATTGGGGTGATGTGGTGGCCACCAATGCCGTCCGCCTCACCAATGCCGCCGGCATGGCGATGGACACCGCTGGCAACATCTACGTGACCGTGCAAAGCAACAAGCTCATCCGCATCGCCGTCGGCACCACCAATCGCACCACCATCGCCACCATCCCCAATGCCGGCACCTCCCTGCAAGGCATCACCATCAAGCACAACGGCCTGATTGCCGCTTGTGACTCCGGACGAAACGGAATTTATTTGATTGATCCGGCAACCGGTATCGTCATCACCAATGCCGGTTTTCATGGCACAGGCGACTTTAACACCAATGGCAATAATATCGCTTCCAGCACCAAGGCCATGTTCAACCAGCCGATGTGTGTGGCGGAAACCGGTGACGGAACCCTCGTCGTTACCGACAATGGCAACAACCGGGTCAAGGCGGTGTTGACCAGCGGTGTGGTCACCAACCTCTACGGCGTTACTTTGAAATATTGGGGCGGCTCTTATCCCGGTTGGTATGACGGAAGTGTATCTGTTCCCGACTCCATATCGCCCAATGTTCAAGGCCGGCTGCCTTTTGGCATCGTGATGGCGGCCGACGGCTCGTTTTACACAACCGAAGATTATTACCACACCATCCGCCATGTCACCGGAGCCAGTCTCATGCCCCCGTTGATTCCACCGGCTACGCCGTTGGGGCTGGTCGCGACCGCCGGTTATGGGCAGGTGGTTTTGACGTGGGAATCGAGCAATGGCGCGACGAATTACAACATAAAGCGCTCCACCGTCAGCGGCGGACCCTATACCAATAACATCATTGGCACCACCACCGGCACCACTTATACCGACACCAACAACATCAGCGATAACACGACTTATTACTATGTGGTTTCAGCCGTGAATGCCGGCGGCGAGAGCATAGACTCTTTGGAAGTGTACGCCACACCGATACTTTCTCCTGTGCCAGCCTTCCTGTCTGTCACCACCAACTTCAGCCTGGTTTCTTTGACCTGGTCCGTGTCCGCTGGCGCAACCAGCTACAATTTAAGACGGGCTCAGTCCGCCAACGGACCATTCACTATCATTGCCAGCCCGACCACCTCAAGTTATAACGACACCGGTGTAACCAACGGCGCGACCTATTACTATGTTGTTACAGCCGTGAACCCCGGCGGCGAGAGCGCCTACTCTTTGGAAATAAGCGCCACCCCACCCCTGCCCCCGGTTCCTGACCCGCAAATTGGATATGTGGATTTCCCGGCCACGGCTTACACCTCGGTCTTTCATTCGTTTTACACTTTTGATTTTTTCAATGACGCGCTCATTGTGATCAACGGTTCCCCTGGCAGTGAAATATACTATACCTATGGATATACGAACAGCTTGTCAGCTGTTCCCGACCCAACGACTAATAGCTTTAATGAAATCCCAGGGGGGTATCAAGATGGCCTCTTTCTCGACGGGGTAAAGCAATACACAGTACCACAGGAGGCTCCCTACCTGGTCATTAAGGCGATCGGCGCAGAACAAGCACCAGAAGGAGGTAGCTACCCTAACAGTGCCGTTGTTCCAGCGGTGATCCATTTCATAACCAGCAATCCCAGCATAAACGGCGTGAATGCCGCGCAGTTTACCATCAGCGACATCACCACCAATGCCCATCTTTATTACACCCTTGATGGCTCGGACCCGTCCAGCACGAATCCCGCCGCCTACGATTTGGGGACCAGTTCGAACAACTTGTGGACCGTATCGTTCCCCATCCAAACGAACACTCTTTTCAAGGCCATTGCGCTGCGCAACAACTTTCAACCAAGCGCCATCGTCACCAACCTGTTCACCACCGCCGCTTACGTGCCAAACATCATCAGCTTTGGCTTCTATTCCGGCGAGGCCTCCAGTGCCTTTGTCGCGTCCCCGGGCCAGACTTTTTATGCCCCGGTGACGTTGACCACTTTGCCCAACACCGTCATGGATAGTTTGCAATTCAATTTGAAGGTCGACGCCATTACGAACATCTACACCGCCGCCAACAGTGCGGCACTCACGCCCGGGGCGATTGGTTTTCAGTCCATGTTGATGAAACCTGACCTCGATAATCCGCCATTCCTTACCGTCATTCCTCCATTCATGTATATCGGCAATGCCACGGGTTCCGTTCCTCCGGGGCAGATCATCACTTATGAGGGGACCAATTTCGTCGATCTGGAGGTTGTCAACGACGCCCTCAATACGATTGCCGTGGGCTGGATGGAAGTCCAGGGCCATACAAATCTTTTCATTACCACGTCACAAAATCTGCTGACCATGTCCGAAGCCCATGACGATGTCTTTCCCACCCCTCAACAACCGAACGGAGTGATCGTGGGTGGCTACTCGTTCCAGGTGCCAACCAATGCCATGCCCGGCGATACCTATATGATTCAGATCGGCCGGCCTTCCGCCACCACCGACGGCATTGGCGAACCGGGTTCCTCCGTGTTCATCTTCTCCCCCACCAACGGCTCGCTCGGGGCCGGAAGCCTGAATGCCATCAAGATCGTCACGGTCGGCCAGGAGAAATACATTGTCGGCGATGCCGCCCCCTTCCGCTGGTTCAATGCCGGTGATTTTGGCGACACCAACCTGGATTCCTCCGATGTGGTGCAGGTGTTTGACGAGGCTGTTTATGGCCTGGGCTTGCTGCCGGCTGGCTGCGACCTTTTCGATAGCATGGATTCCTGTGGTAACATTGGCACTCTGGATGGGCAAACCGGTTATTATACCAATAACTTCAACTATCCCCAGCCATATCCTTACACGATTACCAACTGGACCTATACTTATGACACCAATTATATTCTTATTTCCACCACAAGTAATATCTTGAGTTTCATCAGATACATATACATCGACACCACTGCCTTCTCGGCAACCTACACCAACACCGATATTTATCCGTCTTCGACCAGCATCTCACTGGGCACCACGACCTATTATCCTCCCGTCAACCCGGTTGCGGCCAATTTGTACAACGGCAACGACACAAACATTGATCAAATGGCTTTTGGGGATGGTGTACTGGATGTTGCAGACGTATATGTCACCTTCCGCCGTTCGGAGTTCACGAATCTGGTCTGGTTCCGCCGTTACTGGACCAATGACGTCGCGAATGGCATTTCGGGTCGCGTGGCGGAAATCGCCCCGAATGTGTTCAACCCCATTGCGGTTAGCCAGTCGCTGGGCGTCGCCAAGTCCCTGGCCGCGGCAAACAGTTCCAGTTCCTCTGTTTCCATCACCAACCAGCCCAAGGTTGTATTTACCGCCGGCGATTGCCAGACCAACGCTGGTTCGACCATCCAGATTCCGATTACGGCCAATATCTTCGGCCCTTATCCGTTGCGCCTGCTGATGTTGAACCTCAGCGTAGTGCCGTTGGACGGCTCGCCGTTGCTGACGACTCCGGTTACCTTCTCGTATAATCCGGCCCTCGGCTCGCCTTGGCGGATCGAACAAAGAGGTAACGGCAACTATTCCGCCGTTTGGCTCAACAGTGGAATTTCGGGACTCTCGAACAACGTCACTATCGGCACGCTGACCGTCACCCTCCCGGCCGGCGCCACCAGCCTGTCCGCTTATGCGGTCCATTTCGATCACGCCTCGGCCTCGCCCAACGGCCTGGCTTCGTTCCCCAGACGGACCACAACCGGGTTGATCACCTTCAGCTCCCGCACCAATTCTTCCTGGGGCGATGCCATCCCGGATTCCTGGCGCCTGCGCTATTTCCTCACTTTGAATAATATACTCTCGGCGACGAATGCCGACGCCGATGGTGATGGCATGAACAACCTGCAGGAATATCTGGCCGGCACCGACCCGACGGATCCGACGGATTTCTTCAATAACATCGGCACCGATCAGGGTGCGGCCCAGCAACCACAGGACTGCGTCATCAGCTGGCCCAGCGTGAGCAGCAAACAATATGTCATCGAGCGTTCACCGAGCCTGAGCACGCCGATCTGGATTCCGGTTTCCACCAACAACGGCACCGGGACCATGATGGAATTCCATGATACCACGGGCGGCAACATCCGGTTCTACCGGGTGCATGTGCAGTAACCGCGAAGCCGGCATCCCCTCTTTCAACGGCGCGTTCACCCGAGCGCGCCGTTTTTCTTTTCAACCATCTGAACTTCCGCCCGCCACCCGTTTCAGGTAATCGAAGGAGTAAATCCCGGTCGAGTGCCCGTCGGCCCACAAAGGTTGAATCGCATAACCGCCCACCATTTCGATGCGCACCAGTTCAAAAGCCTTCCCGGTCAGAACGGTTTCGGGGTTTTTATAGACGTTGCCCAGGATGTCCACCTCGCCCTTGCATCCCGCGCACGGACAACACCGCCGCAGTTTCTCCAGCGGAATGAAATCCTCGCCGCCGTCGTCCCATTTGACGGCCAGCTCGTTGCCAATCGGTTGAATGTCCACGGGTCGCATGGGATGAACAATGCCGAAGCTGCCGTCCGGGTTATTTGGCCCGCAGCAGCAGCACCGGGACACTGACGCTGTGCTGGACGGTTATGGCCGTTGTCCCGAGAACCAGATCCGCCACAAAATGATGGCCGTGCGTGCTCATCGCCACCAGGTCGCAGCCCTTTTGTTCGACCCACTTGACGATTTCCTTCGGCGGATCGCCATAAGCCAGTTCTGCCTCGGCGGGAATGCCGGTGGATTGAAACTCCGACCGAACCCGGTTCAAATACGCGGTATCTTCGGTAATCTCGGGGCTGACCGCGTCCGCTCCAAAGGTGCGTGCCGCCCAACCGTCCGCCACGTGAAGCAGCACCACACAGCCTTGTGTGAATTTCGCCAGCTCTTTGATGTGTTCGATAATGGTGCGGTCGGTCGGTGTGCCGTCCAACGTCACGAGAATGGTCTTATACATGCATCAACCTTTTTCTTAGTTTATCCACCGCGGATAACCTGCCAAGCCTGTTTCACGGCGTCAGGCAGACCGTAGAAGTCAAAGGCCGTGATCAGTAATGCCGAACCCCACCCAGCGATGAGCAGAAACCAGCCGATCCGCCATTGTCCCATCCGCTTGCGGGAACTGGCAAAATGCAGCAGCGGAAACATTGCAAACGGAAGCTGCAATGCCAGCACCACTTGGCTCAGAACTATCAGATCGGTGATGTTATTGGCCCCGCGGATGCCGATATAGATAGCCGTAGGGATAATGGCCAGCGAGCGGGTAATCAGCCGCCGCAACCACGGCTTGATTCTCCAGTGCATAAAGCCTTCCATCACCACCTGGCCGGCCAGCGTGCCGACGATGGTGGCGCTTTGCCCGCTGGCCAGCAGGGCGACGGCGAAAAGCGTGCCCGCAGCCGCCTTACCCAACAGCGGTGCCAAAGTCAGGTAGGCCGCTTGGATCCAGTCCGTTGAATCATTGAACTGGACCACTTGCCCACCGGCTGCGGTAACGCTGGTCTTGCCATAAAAGACGATCGCGGCCAGCACCAAAATGGCAGCGTTGATCAGGAAAGCAACCGACAGATTGGCGATGACGTCAATGGTGTTGAAGCGGATCGCAGTTCGGATGGATTCGTCGTCCTTTTGGAATTTGCGGCTCTGCACCAGGGCCGGATGCAGATACAGCACGTGCGGCATAACCGTTGCGCCGATGATCCCGATGGCCACATAAACCATGGTGGCCGAACCCAGATGGGGCAAGATCATCGCCCGGCCCATTTCCAGAAAGCTGGGCTGCGTCTGCGGCAGGATGAATATCTCGATGTAGTAGCAAACGCCGATGGTCGCCACTAGCAGCAGCACGATGGCTTCGATGGTCCGCATTCCAAACCGCTGCATTGCCAGCAGCAGCAGCACATCAACGCCAGTGATGATGACCCCAAAAAAAATGGGGATATGGAACAACATGAGCAGCGCCACAGCGCCACCCAAAACTTCGGCCAAATCGCACGCGATGATCGCAAGTTCCGCCATGAGCCAGTTCGGCACCCGCGTCCACTTGGGATACCAATCATAGCAGCATTGGGCCAGGTCGCGCCCGGTCGCTATGCCAACCCGCGCGGCGATAATCTGTAGGAAGATTGCCATCACGCTGGCCAGACCAACCACCCAAAGCAGTCCGTACTTGAACTGGGCGCCGCCCTGGAGATCAGTTCCCCAGTTGCCCGGATCCATGTAAGCCACGCTGACCAATATCGCCGGGCCGAAATAGGCGACCATTTGCCGCCAGAAACCGGCTTTATGATGAGGCACTTTTACGCTGCCATGCATTCCTTCCAGCGACATGGCACCGGGGCTCGAAACCACGGTAATTCTGTCCTTCATCGGTTCACACAAGTCCGTGGGTGTGTTGGTGTCCTTACTCATAAACTCTTGTTCGTTTGTTAAAATCTCACGGTGATGCCGCTGAAAACATGCTCGTCATCCGCCGCGGGCGTGACGCCGATTTCGCAGCCGCAATCAAGTTGAATATTTTCCGTCACCAAAAATTCCAGGCCGACGTCCACGGTTCCAATCCAGCCGGCGTTACGCTCGGTCGAGACATCGCTAAAAAATTCCAGATAACCGCTCAACTTGCCGAAGATGCCATGATCGAACGTGATTGAATTGATAAAATCCTCATGATAGCGACTGCCGTTTGCACCCTGTAGAAAACTGATTGCCGTTTCGCAACCCATGTCAAAACCGGCGGGCAGTTTCACCGCCAGTGGAAAGATCACGCCGCCTTCGACCGCGTCATTCCCCAAGTTATCTGTGCTGGTTGGGAATTTGACGAATGGCAAGAGCGCAAATGCCGTTTTGCCGCCGTCATCGCCCCAAAGATTGACTTTCAACCGCGTTGTGAAATCGCCGAAACCGGATTGAATGATCGTCGCGCCGGTGGCGGGGTCTTTCGTACGGACGTTTAGATAATTGTCATAAACGAATTGTAGGTCCATCGTGTCAAACAGGCCGACTTTGAAATTAAACGGGGCGACATTCCAGGCGCTCGTCTCAATCCCCACCGTTTCATTATACGTGTAATTGGCAAAATCCATTTCCAATTGAAAATGACCGGCATCAACGGTGTAAGGCGACTCGGTTTCGTCCGGGCGGTCTGGACTCAATTCGCGCATATATTTAACCGGCGTCGGGTTGAACAAATTATATTGGCTCTTGTCGGGCACATTGTTTGTTCCTTCCGCGGCACGTGCGTCCGGTACTCCGACCGCGATGCCACCTGTTGCCAGCATGGCCATAATCCATTTCCAGCTGCCGCTTGCACCAACGGATGTTGTAGCCATAGTTCTATTATGTTGCATCAAATTAATGGTGTAGTCAAGGCTACTAAAGTTGGCCCGGCTGTCAACAACTTTTTACGGCCGTCGAAGGAATCTTGTTGAAGTAGTCCAGGCTACATGATTTTGCTG
>JBEKSU010000154.1:0-9106 GCA_049516755.1 Verrucomicrobiota bacterium
GGTGGTTACCGATGTCATCATGCCGCTGATGGGCGGCGAAGTGATGGCGAAGTGGCTGAAAGCAACCTATCCCGATCTTAAAATTCTCTATACGTCGGGTTACACGGACGACGCCATCGCGCAACACGGAGCGCTTGAGGCCGGAGTCAAGTTCCTGTGCAAACCTTATACCCCGGCGACCCTCGCCTGCAAAGTGCGCGCCATGCTGGATAATGAAACGGACAGCGCCTTCCTTCGGAAACAAGACGTCGCGTCCGGTGCAAAGAGCGCAGGTACCCCATGAAAGATTGGCTTTTGATACTTTGGCCCACGACAACCGCATATGGGGTAAACACCCCATAGCGCCAGCCATCATTCCGCCTTATTGTTCACATTGCTATGAAAGGAAATGAACTATTGCAAGCGGGAATTTCGGCGGGCGCAGCAGTTCAGTGCCGGTTGAAATCACGCCACCGGATTCTCGTGGTGGATGATGACAGCGATCTTCGCCTGCTGTACGCCGAGGCGTTGGCCCGTCCGGGCTACCAGGTGGACACCGCCGAAGATGGCGCCGCCGGCTGGAAGGCGCTTCAGGTCAATAACTACAATCTTCTGATCGCCGAGCACAGTCTGCCCAGGCTGACCGGCGTGGAACTGGTAAAGAAACTGCGTGCCGCCCGCATGGCCGTGCCGGTCGTCATGACCGCAGTAAGATTGCCCACGCAGGAACTGGTTCAAAACCCGTCGCTGCAACTGGCGGCCATACTGCCAAAGCCTTTTTACATCAGCGAATTGTTGGAAACGGTGAGAGCAGTCTTGCGCACAACCGACAGTCCCTGCGAGCAGATCGCGACGCTGCCAAACTGGCGAAGCCAGCCGCCTGCAGCTGGTTTGCGGTTATGACAATTCCAATCCCCGCGCCTGCGTCCGGTTGACGCTCTTCCATCCTGACACTTGTGGCCAGGGATGAATCCACAAACGCATATGGGGTAAACACCCCATAGCGCCCGCGCGGTTGGCTGTCCTAATCTCGTATCATGAAAACCAATTGCAGGAAGAAACACCTGACGTTTGGTGAGTTCATCATGGCCGCGTACGACGCCTGCGGCAGACAAAAAGCCGGAGGGATTGTGCGGCTTGCCGTCAATGTGCGCCTGGTTGAATTTCGAGGACACGATCGCTTTGTAATTCTTGAGCCGGGTCCCAACAAAATCTTTTCATCCTTATGAACAAACTCCTCAAAACGCGCAACGCCAAGACCGCCACCCCGCCAACACCAGGCGCAACGCGTCGACCCCGACGCATCCTCGTGGTGGATGACGACACGGGCATGCGCAAACTCGAAGCGGAAGTGTTGATCCGCTACGGCTACCAGGTGGACGCCGCCGAAGACCACACCGCCGGCTGGAAAGCGCTTCAGGCCCACACCTACGATCTTCTGATCACCGATCTCGATATGCCGAGGTTGTCCGGCTTGAAGCTGGTGAAGAGGCTGCGTGACGCGCGCCTGGCGCTGCCGGTCATCCTGGCCTCGGGAATAATGACGCCGCAGGAGTTAAGCCGGAATCCGTGGTTCCAGCTTTCCGGCGCGCTGCTAAAACCCTTCTCGACTGATCAGTTGTTGCAAATGGTACAAGCGGTCTTGCGTGCGCCCGACAGTCCCCGCGAGCAGACCGCGCCACCGTCAGACCGGCAAAGCCAGCCACTCGCCGGTGATTTGCGGCTGTGATGATTCCGCTCCACTGTTCAGCGGTCCAGTAACCGTCCTCTGTCGCCGAAACACAGCGTCGGGGCCGGATTCACGACAATCCCGGCATGGGGAAAACACCCCATAGCACCCGGGCGGTTTTTTGCCCTATCTTCATGCCCTGATGATCAACCGCAAGAAGAAGCTGCTGGCGTTGGGTGATTTGATCGCGGCCGATTTCATCGCCTGCGGCGGACAAAAAGCCGAAAGAATTGTGCGGCCCGCCGTCCATACGCGCCGGGTTGAGTTTCGGGGGGCACGATTGCTTTGCGATTCTTGAGGCGGATTCCGACAACATGTTTCGTTCCTGTGAATAACGTTCTTGCAGCACCTTGCGACCAGGCCGCCGTCAAGCTGGACGGAGACCGGGCGAACCCGCCACATCGCATCCTCGTGGTTGAGGACGATCGCGCGCTCCGCCAGATCAACGCCGCAGCGCTGATTCACTCCGGCTACGCAGTGGACGTGGCCGAAGACGGCGCCGCCGCCTGGGAAGCGCTTCAGGCCAACGGTTACGATCTGCTGATCACCGACAACAGCATGCCCAGGCTGACCGGCATTGAACTGCTCAAGAAGTTGCGTGCCGCCCGCATGGCCGTGCCGGTCATCATGGCCACAACAACGTTGCCCACGCAGGAACTGGCCCGAAATCCATGGCTTGAACCCGTCACCATGCTGGCAAAACCCTATGCCACCGACCAGTTGTTGGATACGGTGGAAGATGTCCTGCACGCGATGTTCTCAAAATGCAGCCATCCCTGCGTGACGCCAAACCACTACGCCGCGGGAGCGCTTTCGGTTGAGCGATACACCGCCAGTCGCAAACTGGAGTGGGACAGATTCGTGAGCGCAGCCAAGAACGCGACCTTCCTTTTCTCCCGCGACTACATGGACTATCACCGCGACCGGTTCACCGACCATTCGCTGATGATTTTCAACGACCAGGCGCTGGTGGCCGTGTTGCCGGCAAACCTCAACGCCAACGGCACCCTCATCAGCCATGAAGGCCTGACTTTTGGCGGACTCGTGCTCTCCCGCGCAGCGAAGCTGGGTGATGTGCTGGCCTGTTTCCACGCGGTTTTGCATTACCTGAGCCAAAGGCAGATTTCCAAACTGCTCTACAAGCGGATTCCGGATTTTTACAACACGCTCCCCGACGACGAAACGGCGTACGCCTTGTTTCTCCTCGACGCGCGGCTGTATCGCCGGGATTGCGCAACGGCGATCTCGCAGGCGGACCGGCTTCCCTTCCGAAGAGGCCACAAGAGATTGATCAAGATAGCGATCAGCACGGGAGTCCGTATCGTCCGGGAAGCATCCTTTCAGCCATTTTGGGAACGCGTGTTGGTGCCGCAACTGACCGCCCGATACGGTGCCAAACCCGTGCATACCCTCGAGGAAATCACCCTGCTCGCGTCGCGCTTTCCGGAACAGATCAAACAGTTCTCGGCTTATTGTGGCAACGACATTGTTGCGGGCACAACCATTTACGAAACTCCGACCGTGGCGCACGCGCAGTATGGCTCGGTCACGGAAGAAGGACGACACATTGGCGCGGAGGCTTACCTGTTCAGCACGCTGATCGAGCAATACAAGGACAAGCGTTTTTTTGATTTCGGAATCTCCAACGAGAAGGAAGGCCGGGCCTTGAATCATGGCCTGCTGGAGTGGAAGGAAGGTTTTGGCGCCCGCTGCTACGCGCATGACTTTTATGAGATTGCGACCGGGAATTACCCGAAGTTGGAATCGGTGCTGCAGATCCGGCCCAAAACAACCTTGACGCTTCCGGGGACGGCGCAGGCATCGCCTGCCTCCGGCGATCAGTCGGTCCGGGGCTATTTTGCGCATCCCATGGCGCTGATTGATGAAGGAGTTTCGATCGGCCGGGGGACGCGGGTATGGGCCTTTGCCCATGTTGTGAGCGGGGCGATTCTGGGAGAAGACTGTAATATTTGCGACCACACCTTCATTGAGGGGGGAGTTCGAATCGGCCATCGCGTGACCGTCAAGTGCGGGGCCTTTCTCTGGGATGGTCTGACCATTGAGGATGACGTCTTTATCGGGCCCAGCGCAGTTTTTACGAATGATAATCGCCCCCGGAGCAAGCAACATCTGAAAACGTATCTCCAAACCACGCTGAAGAAAGGGTGTACGATTGGGGCCAACAGCACCATCCTTCCGGGCGTTAGCATTGGGTGTTGGGCCATGGTTGGCGCCGGAGCCGTTGTCACCCATGATGTCCCGGATTACGCCCTGGTGGTGGGCAGCCCGGCCGGGTGGCGCGCCTGGGTTTGCCGCTGTGGTGAAAAACTTCATCCAACTTCCGGCCGGCTTCTCGTCTGTGCCTGCGGGCGATCTTATGAGCAGGTCGTTGAAAACGAAGTGAAAGAATTTGCCGCAAATGGCAGCGCTCGGAACCTGCCGGGAAACCGTGTTGCCACGGACCTCAATGAGCCAATCATCAGAAGCAACGGACACCAGTCACCCATCAGCCTACCTTCGCATGAACAATAAGAACGCAGACCCGCCGCCTTCAGGAATGACGTTGGGAGACATTTACTTCGTCCTTTTCCGGAGGAAGTGGATGATTCTTGGGTTTTCCATGGCTGGAATCCTGGCCGCGCTGGCGGTTTGTTTAATCTACCCGCCGCAATACAGGTCCGAGGCCGAGCTTTCGCTGAGCGTATTGGAGGCGAAGCCGATTAATGTGCCGGGGGAGGCAGCCAGGCCAATGAACGAGCCCAGCTTGAACATCATCAACACCGAGGTCGAGATCCTGCAAAGTCTGGACCTGGCGCAACATGTGGTTCAAGCCATGACACCTGAAAAAATTCTGGCCGGGAGTGGCACGGACACCAATGAGGCCGCTTATTTGGTCAGGAAGGGAGTGACCGTGGAAACCGCGCTGAGAAGCAGCGTGATTCACATCACCTTCCAGCATCCCGACAGGGAAATTGTCCAGCCAGCCTTGAGTGAAATCATTGATGGCTATTTCGTCAAGCACTTCAGGATGCGGGGCGGCGGGGGCGTGTTTGGCGACTTTCTGACGAATGAAACCGAACGGTTGCGCGGCGAACTGGTCCAGACTGAAATGCAAATCCGGCAGGCGCAAAGTGAAGCGGGCGTGATCTCCACTGACGATGCCAAAGATGCCTATTCCGGCCGGATAACCAGACTTCGCGGTCAAATTTCCAGCGCCGAGGAGGAACTGGCGGAACGCCAGGCCGTGCTGAAGGTGTTGACCCCGTCCAAAACAATGATCAATGGCGAGCCGGCGGAAAAAATTCCCTCCGAACAATTTAATACCTATCGTCGGACTTGTGCGCGCCTCGTCATTCTCAACAAAATGGAAGACGACTATTTGACGCAGCAGGGGTTTACCGAGCAAAACGTGCTGGTCAAGGATGTGCACCGACAGATTGTCGATGCCCAAAACATCAAAAATCAACTGGAGGAAAAATATTCCCAACTGGCAGGCCTGGCCATTCCCTTGTCGAATCTGGTCCGGGAGACGGCGGACGCGGCCAACGATTTGCCAAGCGATGTCGCGCAGATCGCGGCGTTGAAAACAAAAATTGAATTCCTGCATTCACAGTTGAGCCAGGTCTGGATCGTGGCGACCAATTTTGAACGGGTGGCGGCCACCATTTCCGGGTTGCAACAGAAGAAGGAATCGACCGTAGCCAGCCTGAAATACTTCACCGACCACCTGGAGCAATCCCGTTTTGACGATGCGTTGAACGAAGGCAAGGCCTCGAACATCAGCATCATCCAATCGCCGACACCGCCGCTGAAAGGCTGGTCGAAAAAAATCGAAAAAACAGCGGGTGTGTTGGCGGCGAGCGGCATTCTGGCCGGGCTGGCGCTGGCCTTTTTGATGGAACTGGTCCTGGACCGCTCCGTGAAGCGACCATCCGAAATCGAAACCAAGCTCGGATTGCCGCTGTTCATTTCCATTCCGGATGCGCAAAAAAACGGTTATGGAAACCACGCCCGGCTGATTGGCGGCGGGCGATTGCTGTTACACAACGCGCCGGACAGTGCCAACGGCGATAAAACGTTCCCGGACACGAGCATTGCCCCGTGGGATCCGGAACATCCGCTGCGCCGGTTTTACGAAGGCTTGCGCGACCGGCTGATTGTTTATTTTGAAGTACGAAATGCCGTTCACAACCCGAAGCTGGTGGCCGTAACGAGTTGCGGCCGCGGTGCGGGCGTGAGCAGCATGGCCGCCGGGCTGGCCGCGACACTTTCCGAAACCGGCGACGGCAACGTGCTCCTGGTCAACATCAGTGGCGACCGGGGGGCGGCCCGGCAGTTTTACAAGGGCGAGCCGGGTTACAGCCTGGATGAAGTCCTGGAAACCGAGAAGAAAGGTTCGCTCGTCAAAGCCAGCCTTTACACCGCCACCGAACAGGCCAATGGCAACCTGCTGCCGGCCAATCTGCCCAAGAAACTTTCGGCGCTGATGCCCAAACTCAAGACGAGCGAATACGACTACATTATTTTCGACATGCCGCCCGTCAACCAAACCAGTGCCACGGCCCGGCTTTCCGGCCTCATGGACATGGTGCTGCTCGTCATTGAATCCGAAAAGACCAACCAGGACGTCGTCAAACGCGTCATCAAGCTGCTGGCCGAATCCAAGGCCACCGTCAGGACCGTGCTCAACAAGTCCCGGAATTACATCCCAGCCCGACTGCACCAGGAGTTTCTGAATTAAGCCTGAAATGGCAGGGTGGTTGTTTGGAATGTCCGGCGGATGGCGTGGCACTCCTGGTTTGAACACTTCGCTTCAAGCATCGGCTTATGAAGTCAATCAAATTACTGGTAGGGAATCGCCCCATAGGGAAACACCCCATAGCACCCGCAAGGCTGCCCAACGTATTCTCCAGCCATCAGTAAAAGAATGCCATTCCCAAAAGGAAGGCAGTCAAACGACGACAATTAAAAACACCGGTGAACATATTTAAAAATTTATTCGTTAAATACGGACGGGCCAATCTGATGGGAAATCCGGTCCTGGCCGGACGATGCCATCATCGATCGTGGCTGAAGAGTTCATTAACCGTGGAAACTAAGCACATGGATTTATCGATCGAGTTGGATCAATTGAAGTCTTCTCCTTCACTCAAGGCCGATCCGGCCTTGCGTTGGAAACGGATACTGGATACGCTTCTCATCCTGCTGGTTCTGCCATTTCTGATTCCGCTGTCGCTGCTGGTAGCCCTGTTGATTCGCAGCGGTTCCCGCGGGCCGGTTCTTTTCAGGCAGGAGCGCGTTGGCTATCAGGGCCGGCGCTTCGTGTGTTTCAAGTTTCGGACCATGTTTATGGATGCCGACACGACCACGCATCAGGGACACCTGCATCAACTGATGAATTCCGAAGTTCCCATGATGAAGATGGACTCACAAGGTGATCCGCGAATCATTCCTTTTGGCTTGTTGCTTCGCGCCTCGGGTTTGGATGAGCTGCCCCAATTGATCAACGTGCTGCGGGGTGAAATGAGCCTGGTAGGCCCGCGCCCCTGTTTGCCTTACGAATACGACAATTATCTGCCCTGGCAGAAGGAACGGTTCAAGACCGTGCCGGGGCTGACCGGGCTCTGGCAGGTGAGCGGAAAGAACAAGACCACCTTTGTGGAAATGATTCAATTCGACATCCAGTATGCTAAAAACAAAACCCTTTGGTGGGATTTAAAAATCATCCTGATGACCATTCCCGCCCTGGTCATTCAAATGCTGGAGTCGCGTCAGGCCGGGAAAACATCCTCCCGTCCCGTGCGCCGGAAAACCGGTCATTCCAATAGCACCACCCAGCCGTTTTCCTTTACGAAAACAGCCCTGGCAAGTGTGGTTCGGGCCAGGGATGGCGAAAATGGCTGGATAAGGAAAGAATCGAGATTGAATTTATAATATGACAGAACCGATAAAAGTCGGCGTCGTGGGTTGCGGTTATTGGGGGCCAAATCTGATTCGCAATTTCAGGTCGCTTCCCGATTGCAGACTGAAGATGATGTGTGATGTCAGCGAAGACCGTCTGGCTCACCTTAAATCACTGTACCCCGAGGTTGAAAGCGAGACAAATTACCATCACATGCTCAACGGTGTCGGGCTGGATGCGGTCGTCATCGCCACGTCGGTGAGATCACATTACCCGATGGCCAAGGCGAGTTTGCTGGCCGGCAAGCACACCTTTATCGAGAAGCCGATGGCGGCTTCATCCGAGGAATGCGAGGAGTTGATTGATATTGCGAACAAGCAGGGATTGGTGCTGATGGTGGGGCATACCTTTCTCTATTCGCCGGCAGTCAGGAAAATCAAGGAAATCGTGCAGCGCGGCGATATTGGAGAGATCCGTTACATTTCCGCCCGGCGGTTGAACCTGGGGCTTTACCAGAAAGACATCAACGTGGCCTGGGATCTGGCGCCTCACGATATTGCCATTATTTTACACATCATGGAAGCGGAAGCGATCACCATCAACTGTGAAGGCAGCGCACATCTCACGCCCGGAGTGGAGGATGTAACGACCATGTGGCTTAATTTTCCGGGAAATCGGTCGGCCATCATTCACAGCAGCTGGCTCGACCCAAAAAAAATCAGGGAAATGACCATTGTGGGCAGCAAACAAATGATCTTCTATGACGACGTTTCCCAGCTTGAGAAGATCCGGGTGTACGATATGCGGGTTGAACGGCCGCCGCACTATGACACGTTCGCCGAATTTAATTACGCCTATCACTATGGAGACGTTCATATTCCTTACCTCAAGCAGGAGGAACCGTTAAAAATCGAATGCCAGCATTTTCTGGACAGCATCAACCACGGAACAACCCCATTGACCGATGGCCGGCAGGGTCTGGAACTGGTCCGCATATTGGAGGCGTCTTCCCGGTCGCTGAAACAAGGCGGAGCCGCGGTCAATCTTTCCGGCCCGGACAATGACGACAGTTGGCTCCCGCCGATTTCGGAGCGGCCCTGCGCATATCAGCCGTCGGAATCGCAGACGAATGGATTCTATGCCAGGCCGGCCAGAGCCACGCATTCACAACCGTGCTGACACCGCCAGGCCGCTCCGGGTTGCGTTGGCCGAAGGTGATCGTCCAAACGATTGACTTCCGACGTGATGACCTCGAACAAAGACGCTGGAAGAAGATTGGGCGGTCAATGTTTGACCATTGATGCGGCGGGGTCGGAGGTTGGCTTCATGAAATTCCAGGTAGGGTAACACCCCATGGCGTGCTTCCGCTCTCCGGCTTAGGTTCACAGCATGAATATTAAAACACTCATCCCAATTGGAGGTAAGATATGTCACTGATTTCTCTCGCCATCACGCTGATCGTCATCGGTGTATTGCTCTGGCTGGTCAACACCTAT
>JBEKSU010000155.1:0-9016 GCA_049516755.1 Verrucomicrobiota bacterium
TCGGCGCGCACTTCAGCGCCATCTGGTTCGTCGTCGCCAATTCCTGGATGCAGACGCCCGCCGGTTATCACCTCGTAATCAGGAACGGCGTGGAACGCGCGGAGGTCACCAATTTTTGGGAGGTGGTGCTCAATCCGTCCATGCTGGACCGTTTGTTCCACACGTTGTGCGGCGCGTGGCAGGCCGGCGCATTCCTTGTCGTGAGTGTCAGCGCGTGGTATCTGCTCAAGGGCCGGTTCGTCAACTTCGCGCGCACGTCGCTGCGCGTGGGTTTGATCGCCGGTCTGGCGGCTTCGCTCCTGCAACTCGTCAGCGGCCACAGCAGCGCGCAGGGTGTGGCGAAAAACCAGCCGGAAAAGCTCGCCGCATTCGAGGGGCTTTACCAGACGACTTCCAACGCGCCGCTGACATTGGCCGGCTGGGTGGATGAGAAGAACGAAAAGGTCATGGGCATTCAAGTGCCGGGCATGTTGAGTTTTTTGGCGCACAACAACGTGCATGCGACCGTCATTGGCTTGGACGCTTTCGCACCGGAAGACCGTCCACCGGTGCAGACATCCTTCCTGTTTTTCCATGGCATGGTGGCGGTGGGGATGGCGATGATTTTGATTGCAGCGCTCGGCCTGCTTTACTTCTTGGAGGATTCATTTTTTGAAAAGCGCTGGCTGCTGTGGATCCTGGTTTTTTCCGTGCTCGGCCCGCAAATCGCCAACCAGCTCGGCTGGTTCGCCGCCGAGGTCGGACGTCAGCCGTGGATTGTTTATCATCTGATGCGAACACCGGCAGGGTTGTCTGCGGTCGTGAAAGCCAATGTGGTGTTGTCATCGCTTATCCTGTTCACTTTCATTTATTTTCTGCTGTTCGCCGTGTTCATCTACCTGCTCAACGATAAAATCCAACATGGACCGGATGACGCCGACCTTACGCCGGCCGGCAAACTGGTGCTGCCCATAAAAAATGACTAATGACTAAATCCGAATGACTAAAAAATGTCCAAATATACAAATGCCCAATGGTTTTGGCTTCGTCATTCGGCCATTCGTCATTTGCCATGCGAGCATTTGTTTTCAAGCTATGAATATAGATTTGAATACCATCTGGTTCATCCTCGTCGGCGTGCTGTTCACCGGCTATGCGATACTCGACGGCTTCGACCTCGGCATCGGCGCGCTGCACCTCTTCACAACGGACGACGGCGAACGCCGCGTGATGCTCAACTCCATCGGGCCCGTCTGGGACGGCAACGAAGTCTGGCTCGTCACCGGCGGTGGCGCGCTGTTCGCCGCGTTTCCCAACGTCTATGCGACGGTGTTTTCCGGTTTTTATCTCGCGCTGATTCTATTGCTGGCGTCGCTGATTTTCCGCGCCGTGGCCATCGAATTCCGCAGCAAACAACCGATGCGCTGGTGGCGGCAGATGTGGGACGTCGGATTTTCCGCCGGCAGCGTGCTGTCCGCCCTGCTCCTGGGCGTAGCGCTGGGCAACATCGCGTGGGGCGTGCCGATTGATGACCACGGTGAATTTGCCGGGACCTTCCTGGGCCTGCTCAAGCCGTATCCGGTGCTGGTCGGCGTCACGACCGTGGCGTTGTTCATGATGCACGGCGCGATTTACGGCGTGATGAAAACCGAGGGCAACCTCCACGACAGACTGCGCCGTTGGGCGATGAGTTGCATCATCTTCTTTGTGATTTGCGCCGCGATGACGATGATGGCCACGCTGCTTTATGTGCCGCACATGACTGCGCGCGTGCGGGACAATCCGTGGCTCTTCACCATCGCGCTGGCGAACATGCTGGCCATCGCCAACATCCCGCGCGAATTCCATCACGGCCGCGACTGGCGCGCGTTTTTGTCGTCGTGCGCGGCGATCATCACGCTCATGGCGCTGTTCGCGCTCAACATTTTTCCGAACCTGGTTTACAGCCTGCCCAATCCCGACAACAGCCTGACGATTTACAATGCCGCCTCCTCGCCGAAAACGCTGGGCATCATGCTCGTCATTGCGTGCATCGGCGTGCCGGTGGTGATTGCCTATACCGTCTGCATCTACTGGATCTTCCGCGGCAAGGTGAAGCTGGACCGGATGAGCTATTAAGAACGTGCCGCCGGCATCTTGCCGGCGGATCTGATTTGATTTGAACTGCCGGCGGGACGCCGGCAGCACGTTATTCGACCCTCGCCTTGCCTTTGCCTCTGACAACTTCACCAATCACCCACGCTTTGTGCTTTTGGGCACGGATGAATTTCAACACCGCGTCCGCTTTGTTGGCTGCGACAATGCTCACCATGCCGATGCCCATGTTGAACACCTGATAAAGTTCCACGTCCGGCACGCCGCTTTGGGCTTCGATCATTTTGAAGATCGGCAGCATGTCCCACGAACCGTTGCGGATGACCACGTCGCAATTCTTTGGCAGCACGCGCGGGATGTTGTCCACAAACCCGCCGCCGGTGATATGGGCGAACGCTTTGATTGTAGCGCAGGCGTCCCGCCTGCTTTTGCCGTGCAGACGAGACGTCTGCGCTACGTTGTTGAACTTCTTCAACAGTTTTTGGATGAGCGGCCCGTAGCTGACATGGACCTTCAACAACTCGTCGCCGATGGTGTTTTTCAACCCCGGCACGCGGGTCTTCGGCTTGAGCTTCAATTGCTCGAAGAAAATTTTCCGCGCGAGCGAATAGCCGTTCGTGTGCAAGCCGGATGATGCGATGCCGATGACCGCGTCCCCTGCCCTGACGGTTTTCTGGCCGTTGAGCATCTTCGATTTTTCGACCACGCCGACAATCGTGCCGCTCACATCGTATTCGCCCTTCTGGTAAAAACCCGGCATCTGCGCCGTCTCGCCGCCGATGAGCGCGCAGTTGTTTTCCGCGCAGGCGCGCGCGAAGCCCTTGATGATGTCGGTGAAAACGTGCGGCTCCAGCTTGCCGGTGCCAAGGTAATCGAGGAAGAACAGCGGCTCGGCGCCCAGCACGGCGATGTCGTTGACGCAATGGTTCACAAGGTCGGCGCCGATGGTGTCATGCCGGTCCATGGCGAAGGCGATCTTGAGCTTGGTGCCGACGCCGTCCACGGACGACACGAGCACCGGCTCGTGATATTTTTTCAGGTCGAGGGCGAACAAACCGCCGAACCCGCCGACCTTGCCGAGCACCTCACGGCGATGCGTGGAGGCGAGCAGTTGCGGCAAGGTGGATTTGACCTTGTTGCCCAAATCGATGTCCACGCCCGCGCGGGCGTAAGCTTTTTGTTTCATGCGCACGGAGATTAAATCCGCAAAAGGACGGGTGGGCGAGAAAATTTCGCGCGCGGAGTGTTCAAGGTGAATTCAATTGAACGGAAATTATTTTAGATTCACCGTTGCGCCAAATTCCTATGTCTACTTTTTGACCCTTGTGAAGGGATATTTTCTGCACAAAGTCTGAAGGTGAAACCACGTCTTCACCCGCAAAACTTAAAATTGCATCTCCTTCAAGAAGGTTGGCTCGAAAAGCCGGGGAATCGTCTATAATTTTGTTAATAAGAACCCCCGTATTTCGTTCTAATTTTTTCCGAACCTCATCAGTCAAAGGAATCGGCAAAACTCCTAGAATTGGTGGGCGGCGCTTACGCCAGAAAACAGCATCATACTGATAACGGGACATTGTGACACCTTCCGCCAACTTGCGTCCAGGCACGCTATCAACCAAAAGCAACAAGCGGTTTTTGTAACTTTTTGGCAATATCAAGCAAACGTGGCTAATATAAATCGGCCTGCGTCCTGTGTTGGTCACAGTGATTAGTCCGCACTGGGCTTCATTCTGTGAGAATGAACCTCCAACCATTTGCATATTCCACTGAAGATGTATTCTGATTTTTGGCCGGTCGCGTAAATAATTAAAAATCCCCAATGCAAGACTACCACTGCCTAGAATGACTCCAACAATCGCTGTAATGTATGTGAGCATTTGCATTTTAATTATTTCCCTTTTCCGATGTGAAATTGAAACTCCATACAGCCGACGCCGTCCATCACAAAATCACTTCACAAACGGCAACTCCACAATTTTTGCCGCGATTTCGCCCAACTCCAACGGCTCGACATCTTTGTAGTTTACCGCCAAAACAAATTTAAGCTCCGTCAGGAGCGACATATTCCGCGCCGATTTCCCGGTGATGCCGCTCCTGACGGAGCTTTTCCCTTTTGGGAATTGTAACTACAAAGATGACAGCCCTGACGGGCTTTTTGCTCGCGATGGCGCGTCAGCATCCTGGACTGTGGCGGCCCTCCGCCGCTTTTTCCCGGAGCGCGGCTTGTCCCAAGCCGCAGCATGTCCGCAATCACAAGTCACCAGATAATCCTCACCACCCGCGACATCCACGCGCTGCGAGTTGGGACAACTCGCGCTCAGGTACAATCGGAATCGAATTGCACTTCGACACGCTTGCGGCAGAATGTCCGGATGAATTTAGACGCGCTTTATTCCGAACTGACACTGAAACCCAATGCGAAGCTCGCGCTGGTCGTCCTCGACGGCCTCGGCGACATCGCCACCAAGGAACAAAATTATCTCACGCCGCTCGAAGCTGCCACGACGCCGAACCTCGACAAGATTGCGAAGGATTCCGCGCAGGGCCGCATGATTCCCGCCGCACCCGGCATCACGCCCGGCAGCGGGCCCGGCCACCTCGGCCTGTTCGGTTACGACCCGTTGGAATACCAGGTGGGCCGCGGCGTCATCGAAGCGCTCGGCTTGGGCATGGAACTCAAGCCTGGCGACGTCTGCGCCCGCGCCAATTTTGCCACGGTTGACGCCAAGGGAATTGTCACCGACCGCCGCGCCGGCCGCATCCCGACCGAGACCTGCGAAAAACTGTGCGCGATGCTCGCCGCCAAAATCAAAAAAATCGGCGACACGGACATCCTCATCAAGGCGGGCAAGGAACATCGTTTCGTCGTCGTGTTCCGTGGCAAGGGACTGGAAGGCCCGCTGACGGATGCCGACCCGAACCGCGAAGGGTTCCCGGTCCCGACCGTTCATCCGCGCGATGAAAACAATGCCGGCCAGAAAAAGATGGCCGCGCTCATCGCCGATTTTTACAAGGCCGCGCTGCCGATCATTGCGAAGCAGAAGCCGGCGAACGGTTTTCTCATGCGCGGCATCGCGCACCAGCCGCACATTCCGCTGTTCGAGGACCGCTACAAGTTGAAGCCGGCGTGCCTGGCGGTTTATCCGATGTACAAGGGCCTGGCGCAACTGGTGGGCATGAAAAAAATCGAAGGCCCGGCGACCATCACTGAGCAGTTCGAGCGCTACCTCAAGGAGTACAACAACTTTGATTTCTTTTTCATCCATTACAAATACACGGACAAATACGGCGAGGACGGCAATTTTGCCGCGAAGAAAAAGGCGATCGAAGATTTCGACGCCGCGCTGCCGATATTGCTGAAGAAAAAGCCGGACGTGCTGGCCATCACCGGCGACCATTCGACGCCGTGCGCGGTCAAGGGTCATTCGTGGCATCCGCAGCCGTTGCTGCTGCACTCGGCGGTAAGCGGCTCGGACAAACTCGAACGGTTCACGGAAACCGGCGCCAACAGCGGCTCGCTTGGCGTGTTCAAGGCGAAATATCTCATCCGCCTGATGCAGGCGAACGCGCGGATGTTCGACAAGTTCGGAGCGTGAACCCGAAAACAGCTGGATAAATGGATGAGTGGATGACTGGATAGATGAAAAACCCATGAATCCAACAATCCATCAATCCATCAATCCACCAACAGGATGAACCTGCCGAACAAGCTGACGGTCGGGCGTTTTGTGCTGACGGCGTTTTTTCTTTGGGCGCTGTTCTCGCGGTTCCAGTTCAATCACACGCTGGCGCTGATTTTATTCGGCGCGGCGGGCATCACGGATTTTCTCGACGGCCGCATCGCCCGCCGCCGCGGTCTCATCACCAATTTCGGCATTTTGATGGACCCGCTGGCGGACAAAATCATGACCTGTTCGGCGTTCATCGCCTTTGTCGAGAGCTCGCGGCTGAACCCGGATGCCCCGGTCAAGGTCGCCGCCTGGATGGTCGTCATCATCGTTGCCCGCGAGTTGACCATCACCGGTTTGCGGCTGCTGGCGGCGTCAAAAAACATCGTGCTCGCCGCGGAGAACTTCGGGAAACACAAAACCGTCTCGCAAATCGTGGCCATCAATGCGTTGCTGATCGTGGACGCCTGTCACGAATGGCCGCTGTGGCTGCAGGGCATCTTCACGCCATGGGTGGTCGGGTTTGCAAAAATCATGCTTTGGCTGACGGTCGCACTGACGGCAATGTCCGGTCTGATTTATCTGTGGCGGAACCGCTCGATTTATCTGAGCGACATGTGAAGCTTCAAACCGGAGGGGCGAGCTCTGCGAGCCCCTGATTTCCACGGTGATAAAGTTTGGGACTCGCAAAGCTCGCCCCTCCGAAAGATTTCAGTGGTGTGACGCCAGCGGCAGCGTCTGGCCGGAATTTGCTGATTGATAAACCGCCGGCTGCAAACCCGCCAGCGCATCAGTGTGTTTATGGTGCCGCCAGGCGAAGCTGGCGAAGAAAACGATCAAAACCATCCCCAAAACGGCGGCTCCGGCCACCCCGAACTTCCAGTTCAGTTTCGAGAGCAGAAACATCAGCCGGTCGATCGGCGTGTTCGACGCCCCGGTCAACGGCGGCGGCTCGCTGAATTTTTCCGTGCGGTCCAGCTCGGCGGTGAGCGCGGCCATGAGTTGCGGCACGTCGAGCTTGAGCAGCATGGCGTAATTTTTCACCGAGCCGCGAATATAAATCGGCGCGGAAAACACGTTGAAATTCCCCTCCTCCAGCGCGCGGATGTGGTCGGTGCGGATTTTCGTGGCGTCCGCAACCTGTTGAATCGTCAGTTTCCGGGCTTCGCGTGCGACACGGAGTTGTTCGGCGACCGTTGACATAGTCATATTATTCAAGGGTTTTAAGTAATTTAGCAATCCAAATAGCACGAAACAGGCCAGAATCACAAATCCGAAGCCCGAAATCCGAAGGACGAAAGAATGCCGAATCCCGAAACAGGGAAAAGGCGACTGGGTCTGGAAAAATTGATCCCGCAACATTCAACGCACAACATCGAACATTCAAGGCTCGGGTCACCAGCTTTACCTTGGAAGTTGGGCGTTGAATGTTGAGGGTTGAATGTTTGCCAGAAAGCATTTCCCGACCACGGCTCCAATGACCGAGCCGATGATTGCTCCGGCCGCGAAATCCGAAAACCAATGGATGGTCATGGAAACGCCAATCCCGATATAGAACGCATAGAGGATTGCCGTCCAACCCAGCCACCGTTGTTTCGGACAGAGCGTGAATACCGTCGCGGCCATGGCGAACGCAATGGTGGTATGCGACGACGGCCAGCCCCAGAAAATTCCGCCGCGCAGAAAACCGAAACGGAAGACCTGACTGATGTCATCGCCGACAACGTGCGCCGGAGGGACGCGGCCTGTAACCGCCTTGTATGCGGAAGAAATCAGCGAGCCGAGAAGCGCTGCCTGGCCGACGGCCCAGCCGGCCAGAACGGTTCTGGAATTTTCAATAATGAAGCCGACGGCAAGCAGGAACAATGGCAAGGCGAGCGGCAGCAGTCCGCCAATCCCGACGGCAGGCCAAAGCCACATTCGAAGCGCCGGATTGCGGGTGGCGAGGTAATAATTCCAGTCGAAACCGGACATGACGAGGATGAAAGTGAGAACGATGGCAATGCCATGCCAGACGATCCTCCGACCCATGAAACAGCCCATAAGGTTGCGGGGCACCGTCGCCAGAAATTGTTTCATGCGGAGAAGATACAGAAAATTGAACCTATGAACATTCAACACTCAACGCCGAATATTCAATTTTCCTGCCGTCCAGGTGTTACCTTGAGTGTTGAATGTTGAATGTTGAGCGTTGAATGTTTTCCCTGCTCACACGGCCTGCTGTCCGCCGCCATCGGCTCCGCCGCCGTCCAGATCAATCAAAATGTCCCGCGGCTCGGCGCCTTTGCTGGGGCCGACGATGCCGCGGCTTTCCAGTTCGTCCATGATGCGCGCGGCGCGGGTGTAGCCGAGGCGCAGCCGGCGCTGGAGCAGCGAGACACTGGCCTTCTGTTCGCTGCGGATGACCTCAATACATTGCTGGATGAGGTCCTCGTCCTCGTCAATGCCGGTCTCGTTTTCAAAACTGGCGGCGGGCTGGGAAAGCTGCCGGTGGATTTCCAGGTCGTAGTTCGGCTTGCCCTGCTTGGCGATGAACTCGACGATGCAATTGATTTCATGGTCGGTGATGAGCGCGCCCTGCGCCCGGATCAATTTTGCGGAGCCGGGCGGGAGATAAAGCATGTCGCCCTTGCCGAGCAATTTGTCCGCGCCCATCGCGTCGAGAATCGTCCGCGAATCCACGCGCGAGGCGCACTGGAACGCGATGCGCGCGGTGATGTTCGCCTTGATGACGCCGGTGATGACGTCCACGCTCGGCCGCTGTGTGGCGACGATGCAATGGATGCCGGCGGCGCGCGCCATTTGCGTGATGCGCGCGATGGCCATTTCCACGTCGGCGGGCGCGACGAGCATCAGGTCGGCCAGCTCGTCAATGATGACGACGATGTAGGAAAGTTTTTCGGGGATGATGATGTCCTCTTCACGCGGCACGACAATTTCCTCGTCCACCTCGACGGCAAAACCTTCCGCGCCCGGCTCGACTTTTTCCTTCTTCGCCATGAGCGGTAATTCCGGTTCCTGCGGCACGAGCTTTTTGTTCGGGCGTGAATTGAACGAGGCGATGTTGCGGACGCCGACGCGCGCGAAAATCTGGTAACGTTTCTCCATTTCGTTGACGACCCAGCGCAACGCGAGGATGACCTTTTTGGGGTCGGTCACCACCGGCACGACAAGGTGCGGCAGGGCGTTGTATTGCTGCAATTCAACGACCTTCGGGTCAATCATCACGAACCGGAGCTGGTCGGGCGAAAATTTGTAGAGCAGCGACGTGATGA
>JBEKSU010000156.1:0-8997 GCA_049516755.1 Verrucomicrobiota bacterium
CCGTGCCCAAACAGCTCGAATCCATTCTCGCGCAAAACAACGCGCTCAAAAAGGTCGCGAAGAAATACGCGAAGGCCGACGATTTCTTTTTCCTCAGCCGCGGTTACACGTTCCCGATTGCGTTGGAAGGCGCGCTCAAGCTGAAGGAAATTTCCTACATCCACGCCGAGGGTTATTCGGCGGCGGAAATGAAACACGGCCCGATTGCGTTGATCGACCCGCAGACGCCGACGGTTTTCCTCGTCCCGCAGGATTCGATGTACGACAAGACCATGGCAAATCTGGCGATGATTCGGGCGCGCAAGGGCCCGATCATTGCGCTGGCCACCGAAGGCGACAAACAAATCGGGAAGGTGGCCAACGACGTGATTTACCTGCCGAAGGCGCTGGAACCGATTTATCCGATCCTGGCGACCGTGCCGCTGCAGTTGTTCGCCTATCACATCGCCGTCGCGCGCGGCTGCGACGTGGACAAGCCCAGAAATCTGGCCAAGAGCGTGACGGTGGAGTGAATCGGAGTTTCCGTCATGGACGCCAAGAAAATCCGCAAGGCGCTGGCTGACATTTCCGCCGAACAAGACCCGACAGTCAAGAGCGCGAAACTCGCATCGTTGTGCAGCGCGCTTTGGGCGGAACAGGGTGTGCAACTCGTCGTGGTTGGCGGGTCGGCCATCGAGATTTTGACGGAAGGCGCGTATGCCTCCGGCGACCTTGATATGTGCCACGCCACGGCGGCGACATTACCGATAGTTCAACGGAAGGAAATCATGGCCTTGCTCGATGCAAAAGGCGGCCCGCGCAACTGGCAGGTCGCCGGGATGTATCTGGATTTGCTCGGTCCGGTGGAAAGTTTTGCCCGCACGCCGTATCGCCGTGTCGAGGCGCCTTACGGCAGCTTCCTTTTGATGAAGCCGGAAGATTTGCTGGTTGAGCGCGTGCTGATTTCCGTTTATCCGGGAGAAAATCAAGCGGCGCGTGATTGCGCTAAAAAATTTATCGCGGTCATCCTCGGCGGGGTAATTGAAGTAAACTGGGATGAGGTCCGGCGTCTTGCCAAACTGCCGGAATATCGTAACTTGCTAGAATGCGTGAAACTGGTGAAAGAAGTCGCTGATGAACTCAAAATCAAAAGTCCCCTGCATCCCGATTGAAGGCTCAATCAGTTGGGAAGACTGGCTCAAAGGCCGGCGTTATCGCCGCGAATTGGGCAACCGCGTCGCGCCCGGCGTCATCCGACGCAAAAGCAGTTCCAGCGACCGGCGGTTGAAGAAACTTTTCAACGGCGAACGCGGCCTGCCTTTCACCCCAACGGAGAAACTTTGAACTGCCGTGGCGCGCGGCTGCGACGTGGACAAGCCGCGCAACCTGGCCAAAAGCGTGACGGTGGAGTGAAAAAGAAACCCTCTTGCAGCACTGGCACCAATGGAACGGTGGTGCGCGATTTCCGCATCAAGGATTATGATGCGGTCATCAAATTGTGGCAACGCACCGAGGGCGTGGGGCTGAACGAGTCCGATACGCGCCGCGCCATTGCCGCGTATCTGCGGCGCAACCCTAAGCTCAGTTTCGTTGCGGAAAAGGCCGGACGGATCATTGGTGCGGTGCTGTGCGGTCACGATGGACGGCGTGGCTATCTGCATCACCTGGCGGTATCAAAACGCCATCGGTGCCGCGGCATCGGACGGCAACTCGTGAATGCCTGTCTGGCGAAGCTCCGCAAGGCCGGCATTTCCAAATGCAACATCTTCATCTACGCCAGCAACACGGCCGGGATGAAGTTCTGGGCGCATAACGGCTGGAGTCTGCGGACCGAACTGCGCTTGATGCAAATCCCCTTGAATGACGGACGCCGCACGAGCAGGGAATGCCCATGCTGAACGACTCCGGCAATGTGGAGCAGCCCGGAAATCCGGGCAGGCGTGTGGTGGCGGAATACGCTTGCCCTTTCGCATGAACAAACGCGCGCTCATCAAAAAGATTGTTGCCCGGCTGACGGAGGAACTGGAGGTTTATTTCCGGGCGGCCCGGGCCTCGCGCGCAGAAGCCACGCACGAGCAGAGCCGGGCCGAGAACAAATACGATACCCGCGGACTCGAAGCTTCTTATCTGGCCCGCGGACAATCCAGGCAGGCGGTGGAAATACAAGCCGCCATTGCCGCATTCGAAAAGCTGGACACGCGCAAATTCGGGGGCGGCGAACCCATCGACGTCGGGGCTTTCGTGGAACTGGAATTTGACGGGGAAAAGACGGCTTACTTCATCGGGCCCCGGGCAGGCGGCACGGCGGTGCTGCATGACCAGCGGGAAGTATTGGTGATTACACCGCAGTCCCCGCTGGGGGAACAGCTCCTGGGCCGGAAACAGGACGAGGTCTTGAAATTAAAACTCGCCGGTGCGCAAAACCAATATCGGGTGACGGCGGTGGTCTGAGCAAAACACGCCGGCATTCACGGGAAAGCCCGGCTGAAACTCCATCGGGCGAAGGATTATAACCCAGGGCATCCGGCCAAAATCGTGAACGATGGCGTGACGAATGGCTGACCGGCCGGTCAAAGGAATGTGATTGGACCTGACTATGGCATTTGACCGGGTTACAACGCGTTTGCGTGCGCGATTCGCCGCTCTTTTTCCTTGCTCCGCAGCGCGGCTGAAATCAGCATCCCGAAACTTTTCGACGGGTTGCGGGTTTGATGTAAAATAGACCGAAAGGCCGTGATGAAAATCAAATTGCTCATTTCCAGCTTTTTTGCCGCCGTTGTTTTCATTCCGCTGTCTCCTCCCGCGGCCCTTGCGGATGACAGCACCCCCATCCTGCCGCTGTCGGAAATCAAGCCGGGCATGACCGGCGAATGGCACACGGTCGTCTCCGGCAGCCGGATTGACAGTTTCCCGATGGAAGTGGTGGGCATCGTGGATAATTTCATCGGCCCGCAGCGTCCCGTCATCATCTGCAAGGCGCTCGATGCCACCAACAAGCTTACCGGCCCGGTGGCCGGCATGAGCGGCAGCCCGGTGTTCATCAACGGCAAACTCATCGGCGCCTATGCCTACGGCTGGACCTGGCCCAAAGACCAGGCGTTGATCGGCGTCACGCCCATCGAATCCATGCTCGAAGTGGAAACGAATTATCCGCCGGCGGCGCATTCCGGGGGAACGAACCACCTGGCGTCCCGCGAGCCGGGAGAAACCGGCGCGGCCCCGCAATGGCTGGTGGCGCCGACGGGCAGCGGGCCGGCCTTGCCCCCGCCAGCCGCGCTGCAATCCGCCATGAAGCCGCTGCCCACGCCGCTGTTCGTCTCCGGCGTTTCGGAGCGGACACTCCGGAAATTTTCCTCACGCCTGTCCGCGCTGGGCCTTGATGTCATGCAGGCGCCGTCCGGCACCGCCCACGACATCGACAACGATCCCAAGCCCGGCCAGCCATTGGCCGGCGTGTTGATGAGCGGCGATTTTCATTTTGCCGGCACCGGCACGGTCACGTGGCGGCACGGCAACCGCATCCTCGCCTTCGGCCACCCCTTCCTGCAAAACGGGCCGACGGAGATGCCGATGGCCTCGGCGGAAATTCTCACGGTGGTGCAATCCGTCGCGCGGTCGTTCAAATTGTCAAACACCGGCCCGATCATCGGCACGATTTACCAGGACCGGCTGACGGCAATTGCCGGCGAAATCGGCCGCAAACCCAACACGACGCATTACGAAGTGCATCTGGACGCGCCGGGCGGCAAGACCCGGACCTTCCAGGGCGAATTGTTCCAGAACCAGAGGTTGTCGCCCATCATCTCCGCGATTTCGCTGCTGGAATCGCTTTACGACACGATGGAATCCGAGGAGCAGCAGACGATTTACCTGGACACGACGCTGAACATCCCCGGCCACGAACCGGTCATGCTCACGGACGCCGCCAGCGGCGAGGATGCCCCGTTCGAACTGGTCATCCGTGAACTCGACCTGTACGAAACGCTGCTGAACAACCCCTGTGAATTTCCGAACGTGAAGTCGCTGACGTTTCGCGCGCGGCTGGCGGACAGCTGGAAATCGAGCCGGCTGGATTCGCTGAACCTGGACCGCGACGAGGTCAAACCCGGTGCGACGCTGCACGCGGTCATCGGCCTGCGCAATTTTCGCGGCGAGCCGTCGTTCCTTCCGGTTTCCGTTCCGATTCCGGCGGATTTTCGCGGGTCGGAAGTGCAGCTTTTCGTCGGCGACGCGGATGCGGCGCAGCGGATGGACGAACCGCCGCCGGTGCCGCCGCAAACACTCGACCAGGTGCTCGACCGTCTGCGCCTGACCCGTTCGCACCAGAACCTCTGCGTGAAGCTGCTGGAGACCGCCCCGGGCGTGGCCGTGGAGGGGAAAAATCTGCCCAACCTGCCGCCGTCGATCATCGCGCAGTTTGAATCGCCCAACGCCAATTCCCAGACAGCGACACTCCACCGGGTCACGCTTTGGGAGACGAACTTTCCGGTGGCGGGAACGTTCAGCGGCCAGATTACATTACCAGTGAGGATCAAATGAAACGAATCAAACTGTCCATCATCGCGGCGGTGCTCGCGCTGGGTTTTGTTCCGGTGACGCGCGCCGTGGTCACCGAGAAGATAAATCATGACACGTTCGCGGAGTTCAGCCCGGGTGAATTCGACAACGTCTCGCTGACCAGCGAAGGCCATCTGGAACTCGCCCCGGCCATGACGAATCTTGCCAGCGTTACCGATCCGATCATCTGGGCCGCCGTTCGCGACCAGAAAGGCAACGTATTTTTTGGCACCGGCAATCAGGGCAAGGTCTATAAACTCACGCCCAAGGGCGAGCTTTCCACCTTCTTCGCCCCGGACGAGGTGATGGTCCACGCGCTGGCGATTGACCGCAAGGGACGGCTCTACGCGGCGACTTCGCCCAACGGCCGCGTATATCGTCTCGACGCCGACGGTCACGCCGAGCTTTTTTGCAGCCCGGGCGAGACCTATGTCTGGGCGATGACGTTCGGCAAGGATGGTTCGCTGTTCCTGGCCACGGGCGACCGCGGAAAAATTCTGCGCGTCGCGCCAACCGATTCCACCCCGGCCAGGGCGGAAACCTGGTTTGAAACCAAGGAGGCGAACATTTCCTCGCTGGCGCTGGATCAGGACGGCAATCTGCTGGCCGGCACCAGCCCGCATGGTTATCTCTACCGGATTGACGCGACCAATCACGGCTTTGTCCTGTTCAATTCCGGCGACACCGAGATCAAACAAATCGTTGTCGCATCCAACGGCGTGATTTACGCCTCCACGTTTGTGGCCAATCCCAAGGCGGGGCCGTCGTCAGGTCCCGGGTCGATCTCCATTTCAATTTCGCCGATGGAGGGCGGTGGCAGTTCGAGTGACGATGCAACCAAAACTGATCCGGCTGCCAAAGCCCAATCATCTGCGGTCGGGACCGGCAAAGAAAATTCATCGTCGGGGCCAACTGGTTCGAAACCGTCCTTCCCCGCATCTCCTGCCGGCGGACCGGGCGCGGGCGAGCCGTCACTGGGCGCGATTTATCGCATCGACACCAATGGCTTTTACGAACGTTACTGGAGCGTGCCGGGCGAGGCGATTTACTCCATGATTTTGTTGCGGGACGGCAGCCTGCTGGCGGGCACGGGCGACAAAGGGCGGATTTATTCCATCTCCGCTCCGGGCCATTGGAAGCTTGTCCAGAACACCGGCGACGACTCCCAGGTCGCTGCGTTGTTGCCGGACAACGACGAGGCAAAAGCCTGCTTTGTCGCAACGAGCCATCCGGCAAAACTTTACCGGCTCGACTTTTCCCTGGCCGAAAGCGGCACCTACACGTCCAAGGCATTGGACGCGAAGCAAAAAAGCCAGTGGGGCCGATTGCATCCGGACGGCGATGTTCCTGCCGGCACCCGGCTGGAATTTTCCACCCGCTCCGGCAACACGGAGAAGCCGGAAAAAACCTGGAGCGACTGGTCGGAACCGGCGCCGTTGAGCGCCGAAATCGCCATCACCAGCCCCACGGCGCGGTATTTGCAGTATCGCGTCCAGTTCAAACGCGAGGCAGGATCGCCGGGCGCCACGGCGCAGTTGCAGCGCGTGTTGTTTTACTACCAGAATCTGAATGCCGCGCCGGTCATTTCGCGCGTCAAAGTGATTACCGAGGGTTTTGGCATCTCCAAAATGCCGATGCCGCAGAATGAAGCGCCCCCGGTCAATCTGAATCAATTGCTGGACAATGGCAGTGCCGACGACCCGCCCAACCCGGGTGCGGCCAATCCAGCCAAGGCGGCAATGACGGCGATGATGATGCGTCCGCCGCTGAAAGTGACCAAGAGCCCCGGTTTTTGCACGGTGGTCTGGGAAGCGAACGACCCCAATCAGGACAAACTGATCTATGCCGTCGCGATCCGGGCCGAATCTGAAAAGCAATGGACCACGCTCGTGGACAAAACCGAGGACACCTTCTTTTCCTTTGATAGCACCGGCTTCCACGAGGGGCTTTATTTCATCAAGGTGACCGCTTCGGACGCGCCGGCCAACACGCCGGAAACCGCCCGGACCGCCGAGGAAACGAGCGAGGCGTTCCTGATTGACAACACGCCGCCGGTGCTGACCGTCCAAAAGCAATCGGTGGAGAAGGACCATGCCCGCATTGTCGTGAATGCCGTGGACGGCGCCAGTGTCATCAAATCCGCCGCGTATTCGCTGGACGGCAGGGACGAGGTGGACTTGCGTCCGGATGATTTGATTTTTGATTCGACCAATGAAACGTTCACCGTCGGGTTGACCGGCCTGGGCAAAGGCCCGCACAGCCTGCTCTTGCGCGCGCAGGACCAGGCGAAAAACACGTCCGTGCTCAAGCTCAATTTCGAATCGCCCTGAATCAAACTTTCCGTTCGTGGCGAGGGGGACAAACCGTGTAACCCGGCCAAAAGTGTGCCGATGGAGTGAACCGGACATTTCCACCGGCGCTCCCAGAATCCTGCCGGGTCGGCACGAAGTCTTGCCGTTTGACAAATGTAATCTTCACGGTTACTTATAAAATATCAGTTATGCGAACGAGTTGTCGCTTTGCCATGGCCGTACACGTGCTGGCCGTCCTCGCTTACAAGGAGGGCGACCGGGTCACATCAACCATGCTGGCGGGCAGCGTCAACACCAACCCCGTCATCATCCGGCGGCTTCTCCTGTCTTTGCAGCGGGCCCGGCTGGTGGAGACCCGCAAGGGTGCCGGGTCCGGCTCCCGTTTAAGCCGTTCCCCGGGCCGCATCAATCTGGCAGAAGTCTATCGCGCCGTGGAAGAATGTGAACCTTTTGCCAGTCCCGCCCGAAAAGCCAACACCGCCTGCCCGGTGGGCCATTGCATCCGGGAAACCTTGAGCCGGGTCTTTGCCTCGGCGGAAAATGCCATGGAACGGGACCTGGAAAAAACCACGCTGGCCGGCCTGATGGGCATGATCAAGGCCGCGTGTCCGGCCGCCGCAAAAAAAACCGTTTGACAGTCTTTTTTTTTGTGAGAATATGTAACTGTTGTTATTACATAAAAGTGAAAAGGAGGAGGGTAAGATGAAATCGACAAGTAAAAATGGAAATTGGAGAAATCCCGAAAGAGGCCGTTTGCTCCGGAAAGCCTGCGGGGCGTCCTGCCGGAAGATCCGGGCGCAGATTGCCGGCGTCAAGGAGGCGATCTTTGCGGAATCGAGCCGCGCGTATCCCGCGCCGGAACGGCTGGTCCGCCTGGCCCTGAATGAAGCCGAGGCGACCGCCTGGCAAACGAAATATCCGCACCTGTTTTTCCCCGCCCTCGCAACGGAGAAAGTCCGGGCGGTGGCCGCGTGGAATGCCCGTCAGGAATCCGTGCGGGAGAACAGCCCGGTCATCACCCTGGCGGCGTGACCGATTGCCCGCGGATTTCGAACATCGAAACAACCGGCAAACCAATTGAAAGAAAGGCCAACATGAGATTCGCATTGAAACCAAACCGATTTGCGCGAAATTCAACGATCAAATCCGTTCGCATTCCCCTGAACGGGGTGCGTCCGCCACGGCGATTCCGGTCTCCGGCGCCTGAAGCCTCCGCCATCGGCGCGCCGGCGGCTCCGAAGGTCGCGCCAGCGGAACCCGTGGCATCAGAATCAATCCATGGCGATACGCTGCAATTGTACCTGCGCGAAATCGGGCAGGTGAAATTAATCACGCCACAGGAGGAAATCGCCCTCGCCAAGCGGATCAAAAAGGGCGACCGGAAGGCGCGCGAGAAGATGATCACGGCCAACCTGCGGCTGGTGGTGAAAATCGCCCGCGACTACGAAGGCCTGGGGCTTCCGCTGCTCGACCTCATCAACGAGGGCAACATCGGCCTGATGAAAGGCGTCGAGCGGTTCAATCCCCGCAAAGGCGCGAAGCTTTCCACCTACGCCTCGTGGTGGATCAAGCAATGCATCATGCGGGCGCTGGCCAACCAATCCAAAACCATCCGGCTGCCCGTGCACGTGGTGGACAAGGTGGCGCACATCCGCAAGGCGGAGGTGAAGCTGCGCGAGGCGTTCGACCGCGACCCGACCGACCAGGAGGTGGCGGACCATCTGGGAATCAATCCGCGCCGCATCCAGCAATATCGCGACGCGTCCAAGGCGCCCGTTTCCCTCGACGCCCCGGTTGGGAACGACGAGCCAAAACAGATATCCGAGGTGGTGGCGGACCCGAACGCCGCGGCGCCGTTCGACCGGCTCATCCAGGAAACCGACCGGAACCTTGTCCGGAAAGTTCTGACCACGCTCACGCCGCGGGAAGGCAAAATTCTGGCCATGCGGTTCGGCCTGGATGACGGCAAATCCAAAACGCTGGAAGAAATCGGCGAGCGAATGGGCGTCACGCGCGAACGCATCCGTCAGATCCAGGAGGAAGCATTGAAAAAAATGCGCGTGAAAATCACCGAACACGAGACCCCCGCCGTCGAAACAGAGGTTTTGGCGGTGTGAATTCATTCGGAGCATCCGGGACGCCGGAACGG
>JBEKSU010000157.1:0-8895 GCA_049516755.1 Verrucomicrobiota bacterium
CGTCCGTGGTGGCGACGACTTCCGCGCCGAGTTCGCGGGCGGTGGCCAGGTTTTTTTCCAATTGCGTCTGGGCGGCTTCCGACAGCGGACGCGGATTTTCAACATGGACAGCCAGCCATCGGCAGCGGAGGCCGTCGGCCATGCGGCGCGTCCAGCGGATGAGCGGCTCGGAAAACGGCCCGGGACCCACCGCCACCAGCAGGCAATGCCCCGTCTTCCACGCGCCGGCGCCGGTTTGCGTCTGGCGAAATTCCCGTGTGTCCACGCCCACGTGATCCGCCACCAGCCGCAGGGCCAGTTCGCGCAACGCGGTGAGATTGGCTTCGCGGAAAAAATTTTGCGCGGCGGCGGCGGCGCGGTCGGGCACATACACCTTGCCTTCGTGCAACCGCTGGATGAGCTCGGCAGGCGGTAGGTCCACCAGTTCAAATACAGCGCCGTCGAGCACGCTGTCCGGCACCGTCTCGCGAATCTCCGCGCCGGTGACCTGGCGGACGGTGTCGGCGCGGCTCTCGACGTGCTGGACATTGAGCGCGGTGATGACGTCCAGGCCGGCGTCGAGCAATTCGGCCACGTCCTGCCACCGTTTCGGATGGCGCGAGCCGGGGGCGTTTGTGTGTGCGAGTTCATCCACGAGGACAATCTGCGGACGCCGGGCCAACGTGGCGTCGAGATCGAATTCGGTGAGGGCGATGCCGCGATGTTCGAGCTGGCGGCGGGGAATCTGCGGCAAGCCCTCGGTCAGCGCGTCGGTTTCCTTGCGTCCGTGCGTTTCGACGTAGCCGATGACCACGTCGCGTCCGGCGGCGAGTTCGCGTCGCGCGGCCTCGAGCATGGCGTAGGTCTTGCCCACGCCGGGGCACATGCCGAGAAAGACCTTGAGCTTGCCGCGTTTCTTCGCGGCCTCCTCGCGTTGCAGGGAACTCAACAGCGCATCGGGATTGGGGCGGTCGCCGTCGTTCACGATTTCATCTTAACGAACCCCACGCCAGAATCAGCATTAAAATGTTCAGTTTTGCTTCGATGATCGCTGCTCTCTTCCTTTGGGCGACATGGCTGGAATGAATATACTCCCCGCCCGCTTCGCAGGGACACCATTCGTTCCGTCGTGCCGATCGCTCCTCGGACCTACATTTTTTGAAACCCCTAGTCGCAGCCTTGCTGCTGAACAATTTACGCGCGCATCATCAGCCATTGGCTGGTGCGCCAGTTTCGGCTTTTTTCGTCCCGGCTTGGGCCTGGTCGAGGGCCACGTTCAGCAGCAAAACATTCACCCGCGCCTGGCCGAGAATACCCCATTGCGGCGGCTCGGTGAATTGATCCACGAAGGCCTTGATTTTGTCCTCGCTCATGCCGCGCGAAACGGCGACGCGGGAGATCTGAAGGCGCGCGGCTTCGGGACTGATATGCGGATCCAGGCCGCTGGCGGAGGCAAAAACCATGTCCGCCGGCACAACCGTATTCGTCGGCAGGTTGTTCCCGCTGATAAAGGCCGCGATGTTGTTCAGGACATTTGTATACAAAGACCCGCTGGTCGGACCCAGGTTGCTGCCACTGGACGCCGCGATGCCCGATGGCCCCGTGCCATAGCTGCAGGCCGAGGGCCGCGGCCAGAAGTAATTGGTGCCCTGAAACTGCTGCGCCAGCAGCGCGGAGCCAATAATCTTGCCGTCTTTTTCCACCAGACTCCCGTTGGCCTGGTTGTGAAATGCAACCTGCGCGAAGATCGTCATGACGACCGGATACAGGACTCCGGCCACGACACTCCACAAAATGGTCTGCCTTATGGATTGGGTAATAAGTTTTATCATAGTATTTCCTCGTTTGTAATTTTCGGCATCAGCGACATCAAGGTGCCAGGTGAACCAACACCAGCAACACATCAATCAGCTTGATGAATATGAACGGCACGATGATGCCGCCAATACCGTAAATCAGCATGTTGTTTCGCAAAATCACCGCCGCGCCGAGCGGGCGGTATTTCACGCCTCTCAACGCCAGGGGAATCAGCGCCACGATGATCAGCGCGTTAAAAATAACCGCCGCCAGGATCGCGCTCTGCGGCGAGTGCAGGTACATGATGTTCAGCTTGTCGAGCGGGCCGCGTCCGCCGACGGTGGTGGCGTAGAGCAGCCCAAACATCGCCGGCAGGATTGCGAAATACTTCGACACGTCGTTGGCAATGCTGAACGTGGTCAGGGCGCCGCGCGTCATGAGCAGTTGCTTGCCGATCTCCACCACCTCGATGAGCTTGGTCGGATTGCTGTCCAGGTCCACCATGTTGCCGGCTTCGCGCGCCGCCTGCGTGCCGGTGTTCATGGCCACGCCCACATCCGCCTGCGCCAGGGCGGGCGCGTCATTGGTGCCATCGCCGATCATCGCAATCAGTTTGCCGCCTTCCTGTTCCTTGCGGATACGGGCGAGCTTGTCCTCCGGCTTCGCCTGCGCAATGTAATCGTCCACACCAGCCTCGGCGGCAATCGCGGCTGCGGTCAGCGGGTTGTCCCCGGTGATCATCACTGTGCTGATGCCCATCTTGCGGAGTTGCGCGAACCGTTCTTTAATGCCGCCTTTGACGATGTCTTTGAGTTGAATGACCCCGAGCAACCTGGCTCCATCGGCCACCAGGAGCGGGGTGCCGCCTTGTCGCGAAATGTCGTCCACCCGATTCATCACGCTTGGGTCAACCGATCCACCCTGCTCTTTCACCAGTTTGGCCACCGCCTCGGCTGCGCCTTTGCGAATACTGCGGATTGGTTGTGCCGCAGGCTCGGTTGCCAGTGATTGTGGTGCCGTAGTGACTGTCAAACGACCGGCCACGGCCATTCCGCGCTCCATTATGTCGGGCTGGAGTTGTGGTTCGGCGTAAAGATCCACGCCGCTCATTCGTGTTTGCGCCGTGAAGGGCACGAAAGTCGCGAATCGTTCGGCCACCTCCTGGCCGCGCAAACCATATTTCTCTTTTGCCAGGACGGCGATGGAGCGGCCCTCGGGCGTTTCGTCTGCCAGCGAGGCAAGTTGCGCGGCTTCGACAAGTTCCTCCACTTTGACGCCCGGAGCGGGAATGAATTCCGTCGCCTGACGATTGCCAAGTGTGATCGTGCCGGTCTTGTCGAGCAGCAGCACGTCCACGTCGCCCGCCGCCTCGACGGCCCGGCCGCTTGTCGCCAGGACGTTGCGGCGCATCAAACGGTCTATGCCGGCGATGCCGATGGCGCTCAAGAGTCCGCCGATGGTCGTCGGGATCAAACAAACGATCAGCGCGAGCAGCACGGGAATGGAAGTCAATACCACGCCCTTTTGCCCAGCCTGAGATTCGTTGTAATGGGCGTAAGGCGGCAGCACGAAGACGACGACGATGAAAAGCGCCGTGAGGCTGACCAATACAATATTCAGCGCGATTTCGTTTGGCGTTTTTTGCCGGCGAGCGCCTTCAATCATCGAAATCATCCGGTCGAGAAACGAATTGCCGGATTCGGCGGTGACGCGCACAACGATCCGGTCGCTCAACACACGGGTGCCTCCGGTCACCGCGCTGCGGTCACCGCCGCTTTCCCGCACCACGGGCGCGGACTCGCCCGTAATCGCTGATTCATCCACCGTGGCGATGCCCTCCTCGATTTCACCATCGGCGGGAATCAATTCCCCGGCTTCGCATACAAAGAAGTCACCCACTTTCAAATCAGAACTGGCGACCTGAACTTCTTTGCCATTCACCAGCGCACGTGCCATGGTCTTGGTCCGCATTTTCTTGAGAGCGTCGGCGTGGGCCTTGCCCCGGCCTTCGGCCATCGCCTCGGCAAAATTCGCGAACAGGCAGGTGAACCACAGCCAGAAACAAATCTGGACGTTGAACAGATTGAACTGGCCGGGCAGGAACAGAATGATCGTCGTCCAGATGGAGCCGAGCCATACGACGAACATCACCAGATTCTTGATTTCGTCGCGCGGATGCAGCTTTTTGAACGCGTCAATCACCGCCTGGCGGAACAATTCCGAATATTTGAATTCGACTTTTGTGCTCATAGTATTTGAGTATTTGTTGAAAATATTTAGTGGCTTAGAACATTCGGCCCGCCAGCATCAATCCATGCTCGACGATGGGTCCCAGGCAAAGAGCCGGGAAGAATGTCAGCGCCGCGACGATGATAATTACACCCGCCAAAGTGATGCCGAACGTCCAGCCATGAGTCGGCAGCGTGCCAGAGGAAGCTTCGACGGTTTTCTTGGAGGCCAATCGGCCGACAATCGCCAGCGCGGCGATAATGGGGATGAATCGTCCGATCCAGATGACGATGCCGGCGCCGATATTGTAGAAAGGCGTATTGGCGTTCAGTCCGGCGAAGGCGCTGCCATTGTTGTTGGCCGCCTCACCGAAACAGTATAGAACTTCGGTCAACCCATGCGGGCCGCCATTGTTCATGCTCGACAGTCCCTGGGGAATCATCACCGCAATGGCAGTCGGAATCAGAGCGGCGGCGTTGGGAATCAATACGCCGATCACCGCCCAGGTCGCGCACCACGCGTCAAGTTTTTTGCCGAGATATTCCGGTGTTCGTCCGATCATAAGTCCGGCGATGAAGACGGTGATGAGCACGTGGAACAACATGCAATACATGCCGCAACCAATGCCGCCGAAGAGCATTTCGCCAATCAGGATGTTCCACAGAGGCATCATCCCGGCCAGTGGCATGTAACTGTCGTGCATGGAATTGACCGAGCCGTTGTCAATCGCGGTGCAGGAGGTTCCCCAAAGCACGCTGTTCATGACTCCGATCCGCTGCTCCTTGCCTTCCATGTTCGCCAGAGCGTTGCCGGTCACCGGGTTAGGTTGTGACTCGAAGTACCACGCGACGGCAAACGAAAGCAAATACAGCGTGAGCATCACACTGAACAATGTCCAGGCGTGTTTCTTGTTACCCACCAGCAAGCCAAACATATAGACTTGGGCCATCGGCACGACGATGATCGCCAACATCTCAAGGAAGTTCGTCAACGGAGTGGGATTCTCAAATGGATGCGCGCTGTTCACGTTGTACCAGCCACCGCCATTGGTGAAGAGCTGCTTGATCGCTTCAAAACACGCCACGACTCCAAGCGGAATAGGTTGGGTGTCCACTTTCGCATCCACCATAACCGGCGCATTGGTCATGATGGGCACGCCTTTCGCGTCCACTTGCGGCACATCCACCATGGCAGCAACCCCGTTGGTCATGACCGGCTGGCCCTTCGCATCCAGCTTCGGCGCCTGCAACACCAACTGGATGTTGGTCGTCACGTTATTCCCCTTTGCGTCGGTCGCTTGCACCTGAGTGGTGTACGGCTCCATGAGTTGGGCGGTTTGATAGGGCTTGAACGTCTGCGGAACACCCTGCCAGGCGAGCGGAATGGTCCAGAGCACGCAGAGCGGCATCACAAAATAGAGCATGCCGCGGGTCAAGTCCGTCCAGAAATTGCCAACGGTCTTGACCGAGGCCCGTTTCAGCGCCCGGCCCACAGCCACCAACACCGCGAGCCCCGATGCGCCGCTCAGAAACTGATGCACCATGATGGCGAAGATCTGCGAAAAGTAGCTCATGGTCGTTTCGCCCGCGTAAGACTGCCAATCCGCGTTGCAGGTGAAACTCCAGGCCTGCATGAATGCCAGATGCCAGGAGCAGTTAGGCAGTTTTTGCGGATTCAGCGGCAGCCATTGCTGGGTCATGAAAATCGCCATGTCCGCCGCGAAACCGACCGTGGCAAACATCAACACCGCCCAAAAGTATTGCAACCAGGTCATCTCCTCGTTCGGATCCATTCCCGTCAGCCGGTAAATGACTTTCTCAATTGGATGGAAAATCGGATGGAGGAAGGTCCTCTCGCCTTTATACACCTTGGCCATGAAGCGGCCCACCGGCGGCGTCAGTGCGATGCCCAACCCAAAAAAGAGTACGATTTGGATAATCTCGATTGTCTTCATAATTCAATTCGTTCGATGTCAGTTATAGTTGCGCTGCCAAACTCAATTTTGTTTTTTAAACTGCCAGGTCTCCTTTTTCTTCCGTGCGAATCCGAATGGCGTCTTCAATCGCAGAAATGAACACCTTGCCGTCGCCAATTTTTCCCGTCCGGGCGGATTTGATGATGACCGCGACCGCCGGTTCCACCTTTTCGTCGGCTACTACAATTTCCAGCTTGATCTTGGGCAGAAGATCCACGGTGTATTCGCTGCCACGGAAGATTTCAATGTGCCCCTTCTGCCGGCCAAATCCCTTTGCTTCATAGACGGTCATCCCATCAATGCCGATCTCCCCCAAGGCGTCTTTGACCTCCTCCAGTTTGAAAGGCTTGATAATTACTTCGATTTTTTTCATAAAGTGCCGTTCCTTTCACACGCCTACTATGCTTCCACCCGGCTCCGGCGGGTAATTAAATGAAAACCGAATTTCGTAAAGAAATCGTAAAGGCGGGAATACCATTTAAGTGAACAGGAAACACAGGGAACGCAGTCCACTTCTTCACACTGTTTAGTCTCGATTGTCTTCATATCTCAATTCACTCAAAGTCCGTAAACTGGGATGAGCCTTGTGCAGGGGCCATGCCCGCCTCGGATGGAAAATCGTAAATGGTTATCTCACAGAGGAATTTATTGTTGTTCAGACTTGATGCCCAAAAAATGGCGGGGCGTGCATTTGCCACGATGCTCAAACCTCAACAGCGCGTCGCAAAAAAGGCTCAAAGAATCGAAAGAAGAATTAAAATTCCATCAAGAGGCACGGACATATCCCGGTAACCAGGGCGGTCGCAGTGAAATTCCAAGGGGGCTAATTGCCCGGGCCGGAGGAGAGGGAGGCGAACCCAGTCAGGCGATGACGTGGAGCCGGTCCGGCAAAACTGATTCGGAAGGGGCGTGTTGGCAATCCATCGGAAGCAGGAGCCGATAGCCTGCGCTGCCTTCGGTCTGGATCACGCTTTCGTTGCCAGCTCCGTTCAGCTTTTGGCGGAGACTGCGAATATAGACATGAAGATCGTGGAGCTTGTTTTCCGTGTCGTTTCCCCAAACACAACGAAGCAGATGCCTGCACGGGACCAGTTTCCCGGCATGCCGGACGAGGATGTAAAACACAGCCGCTTCAGTAGGTGTAAAGTCCAACTGTTCACCCCGAAGGGTAACCCGATGGGAGATAATGTCCACCTGCAGGTCGCCGTGAATGAACAGCGGACCATCAGGTTCGCCCGGAATCGAGCGCTGGAGGACACGGAGGCGCGCCAACAATTCGGCGGATCCGAAGGGTTTGGTCATGTAATCATTCGCGCCGCTGTCGAGTGCCGCCACCTTGTTTTCTTCGCCATCCTGGGCCGAGAGAATCAAGACTGGATCCTGGTTCCATTCGCGCAATCTTTTCAACACGGTCAGACCGTCCATATCAGGCAGAAATAAGTCGAGGATGATCACATCTGGCCGTCGTGCTACCGCCTCTTTTATCCCCGTCCGGCCATTCTCGGCTTCGTGAACCTTGTAATGGTGCGGCTCCAGAACGACCCGCAGCAGACGCCGGATCGGCCGGTCAGCATCGATTAGCAAGGCGATCGGATTCGGTTTCATTCAGCCACCATCATTGTAATTCATGTGACAAATATAAACTCGCTCGACTTCGACCGTGAATTAAATGAAAGCCACATCCCGTAAAAAAATCGTAAAGGCCGACAAGGAGGTAGGGCTGGTCAGATTCCAGCTCTTGACACTATTTTTACGCGTTTTGGTCGCCTCTTAATTACCCAGAATTCGACCCGTGTGAAATAGTACATCCATGAAAAGCTCAATGAGCATTTGCAGCGCGGACAGGCGGACAGCGGTTACTGCTCCTTTAACGCAGCAATCTCATTTTCGCGGAGGATCAGCCATGCATGCATCCAGTTTTGAAAACAGCCGGGCATCATCAAACCTCCCGGCCGCTTTTTCCATGTCGAACGAGCTTCAAGTTGGCCAGGTGTTGGATGACCGATTCAAGATTCTGGATGTCATCAATCGCGGTGGCATGGCATGGATCTACGAAGCCTTGGATTGTCAGTCGGTACAATCGGTGGCTTTGAAAGTTCCATTGCTGCTGTTCGAATGCGATCCGGGCTTCTTTTCCCGCTTTCAACGCGAAGAGAACATCGGCCTCACTTTGGACCACCCATCCATTTTGAAGATGTTCCCTGCGGCGGACAAAAGCCGGCCCTATATCGTGATGGAATATCTCGAAGGCCAGACCCTGGCTGCCCGTCTCCACGAAAAGTCGCGGTTGTCCGAAGGCGAAGCCGTGCGCATCGTCAGCCAGATTTGCGAAGGGATTGATTACCTGCACCGGAAAGGAGTGGTGCATCGGGACTTGAAGCCGGAGAACGTCATGCTCTGCGAGGATGGCACTATTCGCATCCTGGATTTTGGCATCGCCAAGTCCGAAAATGCGCGACGTCTCACGTTTGGCGGCTTTACCGCCCCGATGGGCACGCCTGACTACATTGCGCCCGAACGGGTCCAGGGAAAACGCGGTGATTCCCGGACCGATATTTATGCCTTGGGAGCGATGCTGTACGAAATGACCACCGGTTTTCCTCCCTACAACGGCGACAATCCGTACGTCATCATGAATGCCCGGCTCACCGGCGATCCCGAACCGCCGCGCAAGCGGAACCCGGAGTTATCCCCCGAAATTGAGGAGATTATTTTGCACGCGTTGGAACGCAACCCGTCGAAACGTTTTCCCTCGGCTGCCTCCATGAAAGCGGAACTGAACAACTACAGTCAGGTTTCTTTGACTGAGCGATTCAAAAGGCTGCTACCTCCCCAACTATGGAAAACACGTGTTCCATTGCTGCCGAAAATCGCCATTTTTGTAGTTATCCAGATCGCGGTTTTCTTTCTTCTCT
>JBEKSU010000158.1:0-8820 GCA_049516755.1 Verrucomicrobiota bacterium
TCCGTGCAAACCCCGCTGGCCACCGCGCCGGGATTTCGCCTCGAACGCGAGGTCGTCCTCGTGCCCGTGCTCCGCGCCGGCCTCGGCATGCTCGATTCCATCCTGCAGCTGATTCCCCACGCCCGCGTCGGTTTCATCGGCCTCAAACGCGAGGAAACCACCCTGCGCGCGCAATTTTATCACAAAAGTTTGCCGGACAACCTGGGCCGGTTTGAGGTCATCTTGATTGACCCGATGCTGGCGACCGGCGGCAGCGCCGTGGCCGCGCTGGATTTGCTGGCCGGACAGGGCGCAAAAAAGGTGCGGCTCGTAAGTCTGGTCGCCGCGCCCGAAGGCATCCGCCGCGTGCGGAAAAGTTATCCGAAACTGCCGGTTTTTACCGCCGCCATCGACCGGCGGCTGAACCACAAGGGTTATATTTTGCCCGGTCTCGGCGACGCGGGCGACCGGCTATTTGGAACATAATTAATCCTCCTTGTCCTCGTTCTCGTCCTCGATTTTTCGATTACGATTACGAGGACGAGGAGGAGGACGATAAGAAAATCAAAATGAGCGACACTTTATTGATGGTCGCCGACAGCGAACGCGACGCGAACATGCTTTACGCCACCGGCCTGTTCGTGCCCGACCCGTTCATTTTCCTTCAGACCCGCGGCCGCCCGCTGCTGGTAATGAGCGATCTGGAAATTGACCGCGCCCGCGCCCAGGCCCCGCACTGCCGGGTCGCGTCACTCGGCCATTATCAGCAAAAACTCCGCGCCCAAGGAATCCTGCGGCCCGGTTTCGCCCACGTCGTCCGGCAGATTTTGCGTGAAAAGGAAATCCGCCGCGTCACCGTGCCGGATGATTTTCCGCTCGGCCTGGCGATGGACCTGAAAAAACTTGGCGTCCCGGTCAAGGCCCGCCCGGGCAATTTTTTCCCGGAACGCGAAATCAAATCCGCCGCCGAGGTCAGGAAAATTTCCGCTGCGCTGGTGATGGCCGAGGTCGGCATGGCCGAGGGCATGCAGGTGTTGCGCACGGCCAAAATCGGGCGCGACCGCAAACTCCTTTACCACAATGTACCGCTCACCTCGGAAAAACTGCGCTCGGTGATTGATTGCGCGATCCTGCAGGCGTGCGGGCTGGCCGCCAACACCATCGTGGCCGGCGGACGGCAGGCGTGTGACCCGCACGAACGCGGCTACGGGCCGCTGCGCGCGCACGAGCCGATCATCATTGATATTTTTCCGCGCTCGCAGAAGACCGGTTATTTCGGCGACATCACCCGCACCGTCGTGCGCGGGCGCGCCAGCGAGGCGGTGGCCAGGCTTTACGACACCGTGCGGCGCGGACAAGACATCGCGTTCCGGAAAATCCGCGCCAACCTTCCCACCGGCGACGCCCATCGCGCCGTGCAGGAATTTTTTGCGCAGCAAGGCTACCAGACCCGCCGGCACCACGGACGCATGGAAGGATTCTTTCACGGCACGGGCCACGGGCTCGGCCTGGAAATCCACGAATCGCCGCGCGTGGGCGCAACTTCCACCGGCAAACTCCAGCCCGGCCACGTCGTGACCGTCGAGCCGGGGCTTTATTACCCGGAGATCGGCGGCGTGCGCCTGGAAGACGTCGCCCTCGTCACAACCAACGGCGCGCGGAATCTGACCCGGTTTGAGAAGGTGCTGGAGATTTGATACCGGGAGAGAAAAGCCATGAGCTTGATTAAATGCAAAGAATGCGGAGAGCAAATTAGCTCCAAAGCAATTGCATGTCCAAAGTGCGGAGCGCCGCAGTCTGTCAATAATCCCACGCCCTCGAATGCCGGCAAGATTATCCTCTACACTGTTTTGATAATTATCGCTCCGTTACTTGGCTTTCAAATATACAAACTACAAGAACGATCCGAACAAAAAAGGGAGAAAGTCAGACAGGAAAAATGGGATGCGTGGGCGCATCCGAATAATGCAGACTCAAGTCCACAACATAGTCCAGAGCCGTTGTCAATTTCTGTGCAAGCTCTTTATGACGAAGCTAAGTTTAATGCTAGCCGCACAACTTCTAAATACCAAGGAAGACGCTGGACGTTTACAGGCAAAGTTATTCAAATAAACGGCGGCGTAGTTTTTTTACAAGACAGAGAAGCGATTACTGGCCGCATCGCCACTGTAACTTGTGGATTTGGAGAAAATCCTAGCGCAGTCAATTCTCTTAATATGCAACAAAACACTACAATTTCAGGCGAAATTTTGATGCTGACCGACGTTGAACTAACCGGTGAATTTGTAGTGACTCTAAAAAATTGCCAAATTGAATAATGCCAACTGAATAAAAAATATGGAAAAGCCAGAACCCACAAAAGATCGATTCGATATAGCCTTTCAATGTCGGAACATGGAAATTGAACTGTTCTGGAAGCGCTCGACACACTATTGGGTTTTTGTAGGCGCGGCTTTAGTTGCATATGGAGCACTAAAAAAGGAGTATCCAACGATTGGTTTATTGGTTAGCTGCTTTGGTTTGATCGCGTCTACTGCTTGGATGTTAAGCAATATAGGCTCAAAATGGTGGATAGAAAATTGGGAAAGGAAACTTAAACGAGAAGCAAAGGCGATTTCTGGAGCCGATCTTTTTGACCCTGAAGAAGAGCAAAGCATTAAAAGTCCGAACTTGTTCACCCCAATCGTTCGTTATTCGGTCACTCGCCCGACAATAGTTCTTAGCGTATTCATCACCCTGATTTGGCTTGGAATATTTCTGAAAGAATCACTTGGGCGATGGTGCGAACTTTGGGATTTTGTTCAAAGTGCATGGCAATACAAAAATGCTATTGCTTGTGTTGTTACAGCATTCTTTGTAATTGGCCTTTTATTCTTCACACGTGGCAAGAATCGGACATGAAGAGGCTGGATAGATACTCCCACATTGCGCTTTGATTCAATTTATGTTTTACTCCAACAAAGGTGGTACGCCCATTTGAATGAAACCAGCTGACGCGTTGTCAACTGATTGATTTGATTTATGTTTAACCTGTTCGATCCAGTATATTGGTTGTTTGCGATTCCAGGATTGCTCCTCGGCATCTGGGCGCAAATCAAGTTGTCGCATGCCTATGGCAAATACAGCCAGGTGCCGGTGGAATCCGGCATGACGGGCGCCCAGGCCGCCCGCGAAATCCTCGACCAGGCCGGCCTCACCAATGTGCCGGTGGAGGAAATCCCCGGACGCTTGAGCGACCATTACGACCCGGCGAAACGCGCGCTGTTCCTGTCATCGGACAATTTCAATGGCCGGACGGTGGCCGCCGTCGGCGTTGCCGCGCATGAATCCGGCCACGCGCTCCAGCATCAGGCGGCTTACGGGCTGTTCAAAGTGCGCATGGCGCTGGTGCCGGTCACGCAGTTCGCGAACACCGCCTACGTGGGCATTTTACTGGTCGGCATGTTCATGGGCCTGTTGAAGATTGTTCTCCCCATCATCATTGTCACTTTTGCAGCAATGACGCTGTTCCAGCTCGTCACGTTGCCGGTGGAATACGACGCCAGCCGCCGGGCCAAGGAACAATTGTTCCGGCTGGGCCTCGTCCGTGAGCAGGAACGCGCGGGCGTTAGCAAGGTTTTGGATGCCGCGGCGCTGACCTACGTGGCCGCACTGGTCAGCAGTATGTTGACATTGCTCTACTACATCACCCTCGCGCGCGATAGCCGGAGATAGTGCTGTTGCAGTTCGATCCCGCCGTGGCGGGACTGACCTGGCACGCTGAAGCGTGAATTCCAGCTCTTAATTTTCTTGCAGGCTGGCGTTTAGGCCGTAACGTTTCCTCCGTTTTATGGCGGTAAAGAGGCAAAAACGCAAAGCAGCCAAATCCAAACGGCGCGCGACCCGGTCATCGGTTGCCGCACGCCGCGCAAAAAATTCCGCGCGCGCGAGCAAAGCGCCGGCCGTTCCCGCCGCCGCCCCGCCGAAGCCGGCCGGGGAAAGCGACACCACGCAATTCATCCGGCGGGAAAGTTCGGGTTACGACGGCGACACGGCCATCAAACTTTACCTGCGCGAAATCGGGCAGGTGAAATTGCTCACGCCACAGGAGGAAATCCAGCTGGCCGCACGCATCAAGAAGGGCGACAAAAAGGCGCGCGAGCAGATGATCAAGGCCAATCTCCGCCTGGTCGTAAAAATCGCGCGCGATTACGATGGCATCGGACTGCCGCTGCTGGATTTGATCAGCGAAGGCAACATCGGCCTGATGAAGGCCGTCGAGCGGTTCGACCCCAAAAAAGGCGGCAAACTCTCGACTTATGGCTCGTGGTGGATCAAGCAGTCCATCAAACGCGCGCTCGCCAACCAATCCAAGACCATCCGCCTGCCGGTGCATCTCGTGGACAAGATTTCCAAGATGCGCCGTCTCGCGATGCGTTTGCAGGAGGAACTGGGCCGCGAGCCGACCGATGAAGAGCTGGCGGACGAACTCGACATAACCCCCGTCCGCGTGCGGCAAATGCGGCTGGCGGCCATCCGCCCCGCGTCGCTGGACGCGCCCATCGGCGATGACGAGTCGAACAACTTTTCCGACGTGGTCGAGGATGAAAACGCCACCTCGCCCTACGAAAATTTGAAGGACAAAACCGTCACCGACATGTTGCAGGACATGGTCCAGCATCTCGATCCGCGCGAAGCGACCATTTTGCGCTACCGCTTCGGCCTCGACGGCGGTCCGGAAAAAACCCTGGAGGAGGTCGGCGAGAAATTCGGCGTCACGCGCGAGCGCGTCCGCCAGATCCAGAATCTCGCCCTGAGGAAACTCCGCAAAATGATTGAGAAGCTCGAAGCCTCCAAAAACAGGGAAAACTGACGCCATGCCTCCTGCCGCCACACCCAGGGAAATTGAAGCCGTGAGTTTTCTGCCGAAAGCCGCCAAGGGCGTTTTGCAGGATCTCGAATGACTCAATCCGAATGACGAGAGAATTCCCAATGACCAAGCTCAAAATTTACCGACGCGCGGTTGAATGTGTTTTGTCATTTGAGCTTTGTCATTCTTTAGACGTTAGCGCTTCGTCATTCGTCATTTTCCGGCTCTCTTTTGCAACAATAGCCAAAAACAAATAATAACACCATGTCTCCCATCACCCCTGCTGACATCGAACACGCCATCCGCAACATTCCGGACTTTCCCAAGCCGGGCATCCAGTTCAAGGACATCACGCCCGTGCTGGCCGACGCCCGGCTGTTCTCCAGCGCGATTGATCTGCTCACGGAAAGATTCAAGCCCGGTTCGGTGGACGCGGTGGTGGGCATTGACGCGCGCGGATTTATTTTTGCCGCCGCCGCCGCTGTGAAATTGCGCGCCGGGTTTGTCCCCGTCCGCAAAAAGGGCAAGCTGCCCCACCAGACCATCGAACAAGATTACGCGCTGGAATACGGCTCGGCGACCGTGGCCATGCACGTGGACGCGCTCAAGCCGGGCGCGCGCGTGGTGTTGATTGACGATCTGCTGGCGACCGGCGGCACGTCCGCCGCCGCCGCCGCGCTGGTAAAAAAACTCGGCGCGAACATCCTCGAAATCGGCTTCCTCATCGAACTGAAATTCCTGAACGGCCGCGAGAAATTGAAGGGCTATCCAGTGCGTTCCATCATCGCCTACTGATTTGTTGCAGCGGCGGTCCATGACCGTCGCCAACTTCGACCACCGGTGCCTATCCGCCTGCGTAATTGAGTTTTCAACCCCGGGATTTCCGCTACCTTGTCGCCAATGCACTGGCTGCAAGCACTCGACACCAGACTGTTTGATTTCGTCAACCAGTCGCTGGCCAATCCGTTTTTCGACTGGCTCATGCCGATCTTGAGCGGCGACCACGGGGTAAAGACGGGTTTCCTCGTGCTGGCGATTACGGTTGGCATCGCCCTGCTCGGCTTCGGCAAATCGCGCGCGCGGCTTTGTGTGTTGTTTCTGGTCGTTATTGTGGTGACCAACGACGGATTGATCTGCAATACCATCAAGCACGTAGTCGCCCGCCCGCGTCCGTTCGTGGTGCTGCCGGAGGCGCGGGTTTTCGGAAAGATCGGCAAAGGCTATGTCCCGCCGGAGATCAATGCCTCCGGCGTGGACATGTCAGGCAACAAAGGCAGCCGCAACAGCATGCCGTCCTCGCACGCGTCCAACTGGTTTGCCGCCACGATGGGGCTGTTCCTGTTCTACCGGAAAAGCCTCCGGTTCATGCTGCCGCTGGCGCTCGCCGTCTCGTTTTCACGCGTCTATAACGGTGTGCATTATCCCAGCGACGTGCTGGCGGGCGCAATCATCGGCGCCGGCTACGCGGTGGCGGCGGCCGTCGCCATCGAATGGGCGTGGCAATCGGCCGGGAAGGAACAGTTTCCGCACTGGCACGCCAAACTGCCATCGCTCGTGCCCAACTTCAAAATCGGCAATTCCCAATCAGTTGAATAATGGCCGGAACGGAAATTCTTCTGCGCGTCCGCGATTATGATCTGGCCGCGACGCTGGACTCCGGCCAAGCCTTCCGCTGGCAATTTCAAGATGGTTCCTGGACGGGTGTCATCGGCCGGCATTGGGTCCGATTGACACAAAAACGCGACGGTATCCGCGCTGAAACCGCCGGGCCGGTGCATGGCTGGCAATGGTTGCGCGATTATTTGCAGACCGATGTGGATTTGGATGCCGTGCTCAAAACTTTTCCCGATGACGCGCCGATGCGCGATGCGGTGGCCGCCTGCCGCGGTTTGCGTGTATTGCGGCAGGACCCGTGGGAATGTCTCGCTTCGTTCATTCTGTCTTCGACCAAGCAGATCGTTCAAATCCGCCAGATCGTCACCCTGCTCTGCGAACGGTTTGGGGAACCGATCCCCGTTCTCGGCTTGAAGAATGGTAGGGCGGGCAGTCCCCTGCCCGCCGTTTTTTCATCCGACGAACCACGGCGCGGACGGAGTGACGCGCCCTACCACTCATTTGCCTTCCCCACGCCGCAACGCATTGCGGCCGCAAGCGAATCCGAACTTCGCTCCTGCAAAATGGGTTTTCGCGCGCCGCATCTGCTCGCCGCCGCGCGCCGGATTGCCGAGGGCAAATTCGATCTGGAACGGCTGCGACAGCTGCCGCTGGCGGGAGCGCGCGCGGAATTGACGACCTTGCGCGGCGTCGGCGACAAAATTGCCGATTGCGTCCTGCTCTTCGCTTATGGCTTCGACAGCGCATTTCCCGTGGACGTGTGGGTGGAACGCGCGTTGCGCGAGCTCTATTTCCCGCGCCGCCGGGTGGGCGACAAGCGGCTGCGCCATTTTGCGGTGACCCATTTCGGGCCGCACGCCGGCTACGCCCAGCAATATCTTTTTCATTACATGCGGACGAAGGTGAAATGATAATGTCAGTGATACGTCCGCCCTCACTCCGACCCTCTCCCCCAGGAGAGGGGGAATCGTTCGCCGCGTTTTGAGCCATGCGACAGGCTGGGTTATCCTGTATCTCAAGGCAAATGACACAGAATCGGCGGCTGCAATGAGGATTGAGAAATAATCCAGCGACGTGAAGTGTTCTCCCTCTCCCCGGGGGAGAGGGCCGGGGTGAGGGCGAGCGTAAACACCAAGAAACTTAAAAACAGCTTTTCCTTGATGGAAATTGGCCGCTCAGCTTTCATAAGCCACGATGAAGACCGCAGATGGAAAAGTCAGCCATGCGCAGCGCCGTGCATGCTCTGCGGCATAATAATAATAATGTTAGACAAGTCCATCCCATGACAAACCTTGCCTGTGACTAGAAATTACAAATCGAGACCTTGGGTGCTGATTCTCTTCGGTCTCTTCATTCTGTGGGGTTTTGGGTGGGAGACGATTGGACGGCATCTCCAGACCCATGTGGACGGCGTCATAGTGGCGAGCCGAGATGTTCCTTCAACAGGAACTCCCCGTTATGCGACGGAATACAAGGTGCGCGATATTCATGGTGATGAGCAGGTTTTTTGGGCAGGAGCCACCGACGCGTCGTTACCGAGAAGTATGCCCGTTGGCACTCGCATCCGGAAACAACGATGGCATCTTGACTATGAGCGGAATGACACCCGAGTCGAATTCCCAGAGAAATTCTTTTATGTTCCGATTTCAGCCTGCGCGTTCGGTGTGGTGATTTGGGGATGCTTGCTCCTGCACTCGGAGCCAAAATGATTTATTATCTGTCTCAAATCGCTGTAGGCAACGCGGAATGGCCATTCCAGTTCCGCTATCGCGGAGGACGTCATCCGCCCCGCATGCTTGCGTTCTGGACGTTGACTGGAATACTTTCTCACAAACTTCGCATCCTTCGCGCAACATAAAATGAAAATTGATGCCATCCTGTCACCGGCGGAACTGCCGGCGCTTGCGAAACGTGATTTGCGCAATGCCACGTGCGTCGTGTTTGACGTGCTGCGCGCCACGAGCACGATTGTGACCGCGCTGCACAATGGCGCCAGGGCCATCATGCCCGTTTCGGAAATTGCCGAAGCGCTGGCCTGCCGCCGGAAACAGCCGGACCTCCTGCTCGGTGGCGAACGCGACGGCGTGAAAATCCGCGCCGCACAGACCGGCGGCGTGGATTTTGACCTCGGCAATTCGCCGCGCGAATACACGCCGGAAAAGGTCCGCGGCAAAACGATTGTTTCGACGACGACGAACGGCACCCGCGCGCTGCGCGCGTGCGCGGGGGCGCAAACGGTTTTGGCCGCCTCGTTTTTGAATCTCACGGCCACGGCGAAATTCATCCGGCAACATCAACCGGCGGAGGTACTGCTCGTGTGCGCGGGCACGCGTGAAAACGTTGCCACGGAGGATGTGCTGGCCGCGGGGGCGCTGGGT
>JBEKSU010000159.1:0-8665 GCA_049516755.1 Verrucomicrobiota bacterium
CGGTCTTGATCCCGTTTTTCAAGGGCATTTTGGCGGTGATCAGCCTCGTCAACAATTTTTCGCCGATTGATTCCTTGAGCAGCGGACGAAGCATTTCGTGGACTGAACTCGGCACGGCCTTCGGCCAGATCGTTTTGTTGCTCGGCGGAATCACCGGCATCATCGGGGTCGCGTTGTTCAACCGGCGGGAATTGGCGACGGCGCAGGGAAATCAATGAACCCCCGCGCAAAAAAAATCCTCTGGCTGCTGCTGGCGGCGGTGCTGCTCCTCGGTTCCGGCCAGGTGCAGAAATCGCTGAACCGCGACCGCGAACAGCTCGGTTTGACGCACGCGGCGGCGTTGGAAAACGCGCCGCCGATGCTGGCGTTCACGACCGTGGCCCTCGGCGGATTCCGCGGGTTGATTTCCAATTATCTCTGGATTCGCTCCAACGACCTGCAGCTGGATGAAAAGTTTTTCGAGGCGGCGCAACTGGCGGATTGGATCACAGACCTGGAACCACATCTCTCGCAGGTCTGGCTGTTTCAGGCCTGGAACATGGCTTACAACATCTCGGTGAAGTTCAAGGATTTTCCCGACCGCTGGCGCTGGGTGCAACGGGGCATCGAACTGCTGCGCGACGACGGCCTGCGTTACAATCCCAACGACGTCCTGATGTACCGTGAACTGGCCTGGTTCTTTCAGCACAAAATGGGTCAAAACCTCGATGATGCGAACTGGTATTACAAACAGCAGTGGGCCCGGGAAATGACGCCATTTTTCGGCCCGCAGGGGACGAATTTCTCCGAATTGCTCCAGCCGCAAAACACCAACGCCGTGTTGCTTCGCAAAAAATACAAGATTGACCCGGTGTTCGCGGAAAAAGTGGAGGCGCAATACGGCCCGCTCGACTGGCGGCTGCCCGAAGCGCACGCGATTTATTGGGGCGCTTTTGGCCTGGAAAAGGCGAAGGAAAATCCCGGCAAGGTGAAGGCGGACGATTTGATCACGCTGCGCCGCATCATTTATCAGTCCATGCTCCAGGCGTTTTATCACGGGCGGCTCATTGCCAATCCCTTCAACAAGTCGTATGAGCTTGGTCCGGACCTCGGACTGGTTTCCAAGGTCAATGACACCTATGAAACATTGATGAAAGAGGACGAAATGAACCGCGACCACATTGCCGCAGCCCAACGGAATTTTCTGCGCAGCGCGGTTTATTTTTTCTATGAGGACAATCGCGTCGCCGAGGCGGCAAAATGGTTTCGCTATCTGGGCGAGAAATATCCCGATAAACCCATCCTCGACGGCGTGCCCAATTCGTTTCCGCGCAATCTCACCCTGGATCAATACGCTGTTGCCTGTGTACAGGCAAACGTCAAGGACACGTCGCAGGAGCGCACGACGGCGGCGATTGAAGGACTGCTCGCTCGTGCCTATTATGAACTGGCCATCGGGCAGGACGACCGCTTTGCCGGACTCAAGCTGCTCGCCGGGAAAATTTATGAGCATTACCTGACTGAAATTTCCGGCCGGAAAAGCAACCTGCAGCGCATCGGCCTGCCCCCCTTCGCCGACCTCAATCGCGCCGTGCTCAATCAATTGCTGGATCCGCAACAAGGCTTGTCCTACGCCATGCGCGCCGTCATTCGCTCGCAACTGGAAATGCCGGGGGAAACCAATGAGCTCCCCCTGACGGTTTTGACGAACCCGCCCGCCGCGACCACTGTTTCCAGCAACGCGCCCGCCGCGGGACCGTCGCGTTCCGCCAAATAAATGATCGGGCAGTTGCGCCGCGCAGCGGAAGAAAACGAACCACCAGCCGGGACCCTGCCAACCTCCATGCGTTCCCGCAACCATCCGCGAAACCCCGGCCGGGGGTTGGGCGATGAATCTGCCGCCCATCAACCTCGCCGCGGTAAAGACAGTTGCCGGTCCCGCCTTCCTGAGGCAATCTTTTAAAACATGACCGGAGTCGGCGCACGATTTGATTCATTGCGGCTCAACCGTCCCGAAATGCGGCGGCTGGGACTGGCGCTGGCATTGTCGCTCGCGGTGCATTTGCTGGGGTGGGGCGGTTATGAAGCGAACAGACAATTCGGCTGGTCCCAGCGATTGCATTGGCCGGCGTGGCTGCCCCGCCTCGCCATCAGGAAAATCGTGCCGGCGCCGGTGCCACAAAACAACGAGGCCCAACTGACGTTTGTGGAGGTGGCGCAGCCGGTGGCCGAAGCGCCCCCCAACGCCAAGTATTATTCCAGCCAGAACTCCCGCACCGGCGACCCGACCAGGGGAAACAAGGACGTTCCGCAATTGAACGGGAAACAAACCGAGGTCGTTAAAACCGAAAACGTGCCACGTTCGGCCCTTAACAAGCTTCAGCCGGCGCCGCCCGCGCCGGCGCAGCAACCGTTGCAACCGCCGATCCAGCTGGGCGATTTGACGCTGGGCAAGCCGGAGAATTCCCAGCAGCAGGATCAACCACGGCCGCGCACCGTCAAACAGGCCATCGCGCAGCTGTCGCACCAGCTGCCCGGCCAGCAGATGAAGCAGGCAGGCGGCATGCGGCGCCATCTGGAGATTTCTTCGCTGGATGCGCAGGCAACAACGTACGGCGCCTACGACGCGGCATTGATTGATGCTGTTTCACAATCCTGGTATCATTTGCTGGATCAGACCAGATATGCGTCGGATACCCAGGGCAAGGTCGTCGTCCAATTTAATTTGCACAGCGACGGCAGGGTTACCGACTTGAAGATAGCGGGGGATACGGCCGATGACCTGCCGGGTGGAATCTGGGCAATGATCTGCCAGGCGGCCATTGAAAACACCGCCCCCTTTGCGCGCTGGTCGAGTGATATGTTGCACGAGTTCGGTTCGAATTTGCGGGATGTGAGATTCACATTTTATTATTGAAAGCCCCGTTGCACAATCAGGGCAGGATTTTATGGAAATACTGGTTTATCTCATGCTGGGACTGACTTCGGTCGTCGGGTCGGCGTTCATCGTGGAACGCGCACTGGCGCTGCGCTGGCGCAAGGTCGTGCCGCCGCAAATCACCGACACGCTCGCGGCCTGCAAATCGCGTGACGACGTGAAAGCGCTCCGCCGGGTGTGCGAACAGAAACCGTCGCCGCTCGGCCGCCTGTTGCTGCTCGCGGCCGACCATCTCGACTGGCCGAAGGCGGACAACGTGGATGCGCTCCAAACCGCCGCGCGCCATGAAGTTGTCCGGCTTGAACGCGGCCTGGTGGTGCTGGAAATAATAGTCGGCATCGCGCCGTTGCTCGGGCTGGTCGGCACCATCGCGGGCATGATGACCGTGTTCGGCGACCTCGGCCAGACGGGCCTGAACGACGCGGCCAAGCTGGCCCAGGGCATCGCGCTGATTTTGCGGGCAACGTTGATTGGTCTGCTCATCGCCATCCCCTCGCTCATCACGTGGAGTTATTTCAGCAAAAAAGTCGAGGTGCTCGCCGTCGAAATGGAGGCGCTGTGCGACGATTTCATCCGCCGGCAATACACGGAATCGGGCTCTGGTGTCCCGGATCCGGGGTCTCGTGCCTCGGATCGCAAAGCGCAGTCTGCCCCGGACGCCAAACCCCAGACGCCAAACCCCGTTTGACATGCGTTTCCTCATTCGTAAACGCCGCAACACGCCCACCATCATCATCGTGGCGCTGGTGGACGTGCTCATCGTCCTGCTGATTTTCCTGATGGTGACGACCACGTTCAAGCAGCAGTCGGCCTTGAAACTCAAGCTGCCGGAATCGTCGCAGGCCAAAAAAGAAGGCGCGACCGAAAACCCGCCTCTGGTCGTAAATATTAATACCAATGGAGTTTATTCTTTCAAAGATCTTGTGCCGAAGACGTACGAGCAAATGAAGAGCGAGTTGATTTCGCAGGCGGCGAAAAATCCGAAGCTCGTCCTCGCCATCAACGCCGACGAAAAAGCGCCGTGGGGCCAGGTTGTAAAAATCCGCGACGCCGCCGCCGAGGCCAAAATCACATCCCTCGTCGCCTACACCAGGGAAGCCGCCAAGCAATAAGATCATTCGTAGCAGCCGACGTAAGTCGGCTCAAACTTTTCAATCAGAGCGGACTCACGTCCGCTGCTACAGAACTTTATTTCAGCAGCTCTTCCGCAATCTGCACGGCGTTGAGCGCCGCGCCTTTGAGCAACTGGTCGCCGCTCACCCAGAAGCACAACCCGTTGTCCAATGCGCAATCCAGGCGGATGCGGCCGACTTCGCAGTTGTATTTCTCCGAGGTGAACAGTGGCATCGGATATTTCTTGTTCTCCGGCTCGTCCACGAGATCAAGCCCGGGCGCTTTCTTGAGCACGGCGCGCGCGGCGTCCACGTTCACCGGCTTGTCAAATTCCGCGCTCACGGCGATGGAATGCGAACGATAGACCGGCACGCGCACGCACGTCACGCTGGCGCGGAACGCAGGGTGATGCATGATTTTACGGCCTTCGTTTTCCATCTTCATTTCCTCCTTGGTGTAACCCGTCGGCAGGAATGAATCCACGTGCGGCAGCACGTTGAAGGCGATCTGGTGCGGATAGACCTCCTTCGTCACCGGTTTGCCGGCGACGATTTCGCCCACCTGCCGCTTCAATTCTTCAATCGCCTTCGCGCCCGTGCCGGAGACAGCCTGGTAGCTCGAGGCAAATATCCGTTTCACGCCGAACGCCCGGTGCAGCGGATACAATGCCATGAGCGTGATGGCCGTGGTGCAATTCGGATTGGCGATGATGCCCTTGTGTTTCTTCACGTCGCTGGCGTTGATTTCGGGAACCACCAGCGGCACGGCGTCGTCCATGCGGAACGCGCTGGAATTATCCACGACCACGCAGCCGGCCTTGGCCGCGATGGGCGCAAATTCCTTGGAAATGCTCCCGCCGGCGCTGAATAACGCTATGTCAATGCCGTTGAAGGAATCCTTGGTGAGTTCCTTGACGGTGATGTCCTGACCGCGAAATTTGAGCTTTTTGCCGGCGGAACGGGCCGAAGCGAGCAACGTCAGTTTGCCCACCGGAAAAGCCCGCTTTTCCAGCGTTTTAATCATTTCGATGCCGACGGCGCCGGTCGCGCCGACGACGGCCACATGTGGATTCCGGTTCATAAAAGGGTGAATTATAGCAAAAATCAGGCTCGCGTCAACCACGCCAGCAAACGCACAACACATTTTCTTTTGCTTTCTGTTTGACCGGGGTTGGTGCTTGTGACGAAATACTAGTCTAAGTTTATTCAGATGTCGAAAATTTCAATCAGAAACGGAAACGGCACGACGAAATACGACGCGCACCACAAGGTGCTATCGCAAACCTACGGCGCTTTCGCTGATTTACGCCGGGAACTCTCGGATTCGAAGGCAACTGTCAACGGGCGCGAGGACATCCTGAAAAGTTTCGCGGCGTGCCCGGATTCGCAGCGTTCATGGCTGTTGCTCGAGGATTATTTCGAGAAACTGTCGCTCTCGCGCCGAGATTTCCCCGACACCCACTGGTGGCCGCGGCTGCTGAATGCCCAGGGCCGGGCGCGCCTGGAGGAACTCGCATTCCTGTTTCTCCGCGCCAAACGTTCCGTGCCGCCCGAGTTGCAGGCGCATGCCAGTCTCGACCGTTTTGCCCGGGCCGAGGAAACCGAGAAGGAGCAAAATCTCGTCAAGGAGCTCGAAAACTGGCTCTCGCCGCCCGCCCTGCCGCTGCTCGACACCCCGCGCGCCACGTTGCGCGTCGTCTGCCGCGTGCAACCGGACGAAGAAGAGCCGTCGCGGTACCGCCTGGCCGTGCAATTTCTGTTGTTGCGCCCGCGCACCGGCGAAAAGGCGCGCACGCTGCGGGAGTTGATTGACCTCGTCGTCCGCGCCACGCACGAGCAGGAATTGTTTTCCCCCGCCGATTGGGAATTCATCCAGTGGCTCGCCGACACAAACCGCCATCCCGCCTTGCGGGACACGGACACGCTGGTTTTGTCCGACGCCGAACTGCTCCAATGGCTCGCGCGCTGGGGGCACTCGCCCCGCCTGGAATGCGACGGCCGGCCGCTCCATTTTCACGGCCAGATCGCCGCGCTCACCCCGCACCTCGACAACGGCGACAAGGAACTGTCGTTCACGCACCGGCTCGAATTGCCCGGCGGAGAAACCCATTCCATTGCCGACGCGAAATTTTTCAACCGCCAGCCGCCGCTCGCGCTGGTCAACGGCACGTTTTATCTGCTGCGCAACGCCCCGCCGACGCCGGTGCTCAAATATCTCGCGCAAAAACCGGCCGTGCCGGTGCGCAAACTGAGCCATCGCCTGCTGCTGCACCTGCGCAAGACCCAGTCGAATCACGGCGTGGATTGGGAACAGCTTTGCGTCGCGCATCCGGCCAAACCGCAGTTCGTTTTTGAGCTGCTCGACGACACGGTACGGCTGCGGCTGCTGGCCAAAAGCCTCCGCGACCACAGCGTCTGGTTTTGGAACGGCCACGAATGGGTCGCCAACGAATCCAAAAAACGCCCGGGGGACAAACCGGAGATTCTCGACGACCCGCGCTTGGAGCCCGCCATCCAATGGCTGCGCAAGCTCGACTGGTTTACGCCCGAACCCGGCTTGTGGATTGGCGACGCGAACGAAAATTTTCTCGGCACGCTCGCGGCCGTGTGGGCGGAACGTCCCAACGAAGCGGAATTTCTCGGCAACCCGGCGTTTCACCGCCTGTTCCTGCAGCCGCGCCAGCTCAAGCCGCGGCTCATCGTCAAGGGCAGCGGCATTGACTGGCTGGCCGTGTCCGCCGAATGGGAGGCCGAAGGTCTCAAACTCAGCAAGGCGGACCTCGAACGGCTCGCCGCCGCCACCAGCCGTTTCGTCAAGCTGCCGAATTCCGGCTGGGTGGAACTCGATGTCAACGCCGTGCAGGGCGCGCACGAGGCCATGGCCGAGATGGGCGTGGACGGCCTCATCGCCGTGCCGCAAAAGGTCGGCCTGGAGCACGTGGCGCATCTGGACGAAAGCGAGTTGACGCGCTTTGCCGATTCACCGGAGGCGAAGGCGCTGCGCGAACGGGTGCGGGATTTCAAGGGCGTGCCCTCCATTGCATTGCCTGCCGGACTGCAGGCCGATTTGCGGCCGTATCAAAAGGACGGCTTCGATTTTCTCTGCCACCTCACCCAGATCAGGCTCGGCGGCATCCTGGCCGACGACATGGGGTTGGGCAAAACGCTGCAGGCGCTCGCGTGGCTGGCGCGGCTCAAGGAGCGCAATACGAAAAATCCCAAGCCGTCGCTGGTCATCTGCCCGGCGTCCGTGCTGCACAACTGGCGGCGCGAAGCGGAGCGGTTCACGCCGGGTTTGAAGGTGCTCGTGCTCGAAAGCGGCGCGGCCCGGCACAATTTGCGGAAGCAGATTCCGCAGCACGATTTGATTGTGACCAATTACGCGCTGCTGCGGCGCGATCTGGAGGAGCTGCAAAAATTCGCGTTTCGCGCGGTGATTCTGGACGAGGCGCAGTTCATCAAAAATCCGGGCGCGCAGGTCACCCAGTCGGTCAAGCAGCTCAAGTCCGAGTACCGCCTGGCGCTCACCGGCACGCCGCTCGAAAACCGGCTGCTGGATTTGTGGAGCATCGTGGATTTCATCCAGCCCGGCTACCTCGGCAATCAGGAACAATTCATCGAAACCTACGAACCGCGCGCCAGTGTCAGCGACGAAACCGCTCCGGCGGAGCCGCCGCGCGGCGAAAAAACCGAGTCCGTCCAGCGCATTGCGCGCAAACGGCTCTCGGCCCGGCTGCGTCCGTTGTTGCTGCGCCGTTTGAAAAAGCACGTGGCGAAGGATTTGCCCGACCGCATCGAACAACGGCGCGATTGTCCGCTGGGCGACGAACAGCGGAAGCTTTACCTGGCTGAATTGCGCCGCAGCCGCGACCAGATCATGCAGGCGGTTGCGGAACAGGGCCTCAACAAGAGCAAGATGCACGTGCTGGCCGCGCTCACGCGGTTGCGCCAGGTCTGCTGCCATCCGCGGCTCGTTGGCAGCGACACCGCGTCCGGCAAGACCGAGACGCTGTTCGAACTGCTCGATCCGCTGATTGCGGAAGGCCAGAAAGTCCTGGTCTTCAGCCAGTTCGTGCAGATGTTGAACCTGCTCGAAAAGGAATGTCACGACCGGCAGATCCACACTCACACCCTCACCGGCCAGACGAAGGACCGGCAGCAGGTCGTCAGCGCGTTCCAGGCCGACACGAGCCCCGGCGTGTTTTTGCTGAGTCTGCGCGCGGCGGGAACCGGTTTGAATCTCACCAACGCCAGCTACGTGGTGCTTTACGATCCGTGGTGGAACCCGGCGGTGGAGGCTCAGGCCATTGACCGCTCGCATCGCATCGGCCAGACCCAGACGGTGAACGCCTACCGGCTCATCGCGCCCGGCACCGTCGAGGAAAAAATCTGGGAGCTGCAGCAGAGCAAGGCGCAGACAATTGCCGACGTGCTGGGCGAGGAAGGTTTCGCCCGCAGCCTTACCACGACGGATTTGGAATATTTGTTTGCTGAGGATTGATACTATTTTGCAATCAATCTAACATTAACAATCCAATCAAAACCGGTGAGGGATTGGATTTGGGCGGGTGAGGATTCCAGTTGGCAGAGGCGTTGTTCCAAGGCGTTTTCGACCGCGTCCATCGAGTCATAATGG
>JBEKSU010000160.1:0-8570 GCA_049516755.1 Verrucomicrobiota bacterium
GCTTCAATCCGAAACAAACCGGGCAACTGGCAGAACAACGCCGGCTTCATTTCGGGCGCGTTCTGAATGGTCGCAATGATTTTGGCGCGCAACTCCGGCACGCCCGCGCCCGTGCTGGCGACGATGGGGAAAACGGGCACGCCGAGCGCTCCGGCAAGCCTGGCTTCATCAATGCGTTGGCCATTGACTTCGGCCACATCCACCATGTTCAGCGCGATGAGCGTGGGATGGCCCAGTTCTACGACCTGCGTGGCGTAATAAAGATTCCGTTGCAGGTTTGAAGCGTCCACAACGATCACAATCAAATCCGGCGGCGGCAATTCGGGGAGGCGGTTGAGCAGCACATCGCGCGAAATCTGCTCGTCCAGCGAATTGGGACTGAGGCTGTACGTCCCGGGCAAATCGAGAACCCGGATGTCCGCTTTGGGGGGGGCGCCGAGCAATTTGCCCTCTTTGCGTTCGACGGTGACGCCGGCGTAATTGCCGACCTTGGCGCGCAGACCGGTCAGCGCATTGAACAATGTCGTCTTGCCGCTGTTCGGATTGCCCGTCAGGATGACATAGGGGTGGCGAGCAACGGGTGACGGGCGGGATGAATCGGCCGGCTTTCGGTTGGTTTCCGGCGTTGGAGACGCGGTATCATCTCTGCGCGGGATTGGTTCGGATGAATCCATGTTGGACAGACAAATCACTGCGGCTTCATGCCACTTGTCACGTGCCACCGGTCACCCGGACCAGAATTTGCTCCGCCTCATGCTTCCGCAATGTGAGATTATAGCCGCGGACCTTGATTTCAACCGGGTCGCCGAGCGGCGCGAACCGGACGAGTTGAACGGCGCTGCCGACCAGCAACCCCATTTCCATGAGGCGCGGGCGGTTTTCGGGCGGGAGTTTGATTTCAGCGACCGTTGCCGTCGTGCCCACGGCAACCGAACTCAGCGGCTGGGCAGCGTCGGGCATAAAAGTTTCAGGCGGCGGGTGAGGATAAAGGTTCCACCAGAATGGCTTTGGCCAGTTTTTCGCTCAACGCCAGCCGGGCATTGCACACCTGGCAGATGACATTGGCCTCGCTGCTCAGGAGTTTGATGCGTTGCTCCTCTCCGAGGCCAAGTTCCCGCAACCGGTCACGCAGTTCGGGCGATGCGGCCAGTTCCTTGATGCAAACGGTCGTGCCGGCAGCGACATGGCTTAGAGGACAGACCGTAGGCCCGGCACAATGGCCTTCAACAACCTGATAAGGTGGCACCCGTTTTTTCACTACGGAACAACGTAAATCAACCGTGCCGCTGAGGCAAGCAGGTTATTGCCATGCGTTTCGCAATTTATGGCTTCAAGAACGATTTGGGTTTTCTCAGGCCGTATCCAGGCAGGATAAAATCCGCGTTTCACCACCGGCGGCCTTCGTCCACCGTGCGGCGACTGATATTTCAAATTTGGCTTCAAAACCTGGGAAGATTCCGACAAGATGAGCCGAAAATCTGGAAAACCATGTATTTCGGGAAAAAAATCGTCGTGGTGATGCCGGCTTACAACGCGGCGCAAACATTGAGTCAGACTTACAACGAAGTGCGCGAGCAGGGCATCGTGGATGATATCATTCTGGTGGATGACCGCAGCCGCGATAATACCGTGGCCGTGGCAAAGTCACTTCCCGGCATGCAGGTGCATGTGCATGAGCGTAACACGGGTTATGGCGGCAACCAAAAAACCTGTTACCGGCTCGCGCTCGCCGCGGGTGCGGACGTTGTCATCATGATCCACCCGGATTATCAGTACACGCCGAAGCTGATTCCGGCGATGGCATCCATCATTGCCAACGGGCTGCATCCGTGCGTGCTGGGCAGCCGCATTCTGGGGGGATATTCGCTTCGGGGCGGAATGCCGGTCTGGAAATACGTGGCGAACCGTTTTCTGACACTGGCGGAGAATATTTTGCTGGGCGCGAAACTTTCCGAGTACCACACCGGCTATCGCGCTTTCTCGCGGGAAATCCTGGAACAGCTCGACCTGTCAAAAAATTCCGATGATTTTGTATTCGACAATCAGATGCTGGCGCAGATTTTCTGGCACGGTTTCACCATTGGCGAGGTGAGTTGCCCGACGAAGTATTTCAAAGAGGCATCCTCGATCAATTTCCGGCGCAGCGTCAAATATGGACTGGGTTGCCTGGCCATCGGATTGAAATTCCGCCTGGCAAAAATGGGGCTGTTCCGGTCGGAACTGTTCAGTTCAACGCCGCGGCGAGGCGCGATTTCTTCCGGTTGACGGTGGCGCGGGTGAGCACGCCGGATTTGACGGCTTTGTCGAATGCGGAATGGACTCCGGGCAGTAATTTGACCGCTTCATCTTTTTTGCCGGCGGTGAGCAGCGTGCGATAATCTTTTTCCAGACGGCGCAAACGCGATTTGATGCTACGATTGTGCTGGTGTTTGCGCTCGTTGCTGCGCGCCCGGCGTTCGGCTGATTTCGTATTCGGCATAAATTATGATTTCACTTAAAAGGGCGGTGAATTTAGTCGAATGCAGGTGAATGTCAACGGTGAAAGCTGACTCATCACGCTTTACATTCGGGACGTTTGAATGTTTGCTGTTCCGAACCTTGGGTGGTGACGGTGGTTTTGCAACGGATGAATAGAAAGTTGCACATTTTACATCTGGAAGACGACCCGGATTTCGCCAAACTGGTCCAGACGCTGTTTGCGCAGGACAGTTTGGAAGTCGAGTTGAAATGCGTTGGCGATCGCGCGGCGTTTGCGGCCGCATTGGATGCCGGCGTGTTTGACGCCATTGTTTCGGATTATCACCTGCCGTCGTTCTCCGGCCTGGATGCGCTGGCCATGGTGCGGAAAAAAAGTCCGCATGTTCCGTTCATTCTTGTTTCCGGCACCATCGGCGAACAGGCGGCGATAGAAAGCTTGAAGGCCGGCGCGACCGATTATTTGCTCAAGCAACAACCGGACCGGCTGGCGTCCGCCGTCCGCCGGGCTGTGCAGGAAGCGGAAGAACGGGCCCGGCTTCGGGCAGCGGAAACGGAATTGGTCCGGCGTGAAAAATATTTCCGCACGCTCATGGAAAATTCGCTCGACGTCCTCTGCATTTTAAGCAGCGACGGGAAACTTCTCTACGCCAGCCCTTCCATCGAGCGTGCGCTGGGTTACAAACCGGAGGAATTGCGCGGACAAAATTACTTCGCCCGTGTGCATCCCGACGATTTGCCGCGCGCGCTGGAGGCGTTTCAACTCGCGCTCGATCACCCGGAACGCGCGGTGAAAATGCAATTTCGCCATCAAAACAAAAGAGGCACCTGGCAGTATCTGGAGCTGGTCGGCCAAAACCGTCTCCGGGATCCGGAAATAAACGGCATCGTGGTTAATTGCCGTGACGTGACGGATCGCTGGCGCGCCGAAGAGGAATTGCGCCATAGCGAAGAACAATATCGTCTTCTATTCCATGGGAATCCGAATCCGATGTGGGTGTTCGACCTTGAAACGCAGGCGTTTTTGGAAGTCAATGAAGCGGCCATTCAACACTACGGTTATTCTCGCGAAGAATTTCTGACCAGGACCCTCGCGGACATCCGTCTTATGGAAAAAGACGGCCCGCCGAAAACCCTCTCACTCGACGTGGCTGACCGCAGCATTGTTTGGCGTCATCGGCGCAAAGACGGCGGTCTTATTGACGTCGAGGTGGTCTGGAGTCCGATTGTTTTTGGCGAGCGCTTTGCTGCATTGACCATGGCCACCGACGTGACCGAACGCCTGCGCGCCGAACACCGCAACGCCGTTTTCTCCAAACTCGGCCACCGCCTCAGCTCGGCCACCACCAATTCCGAGGCGGCCATGATCATTTGCGAAGCCGCTGACGCACTGTTCAAATGGGACGATTTCGCACTGGATTTGTATTTTGCCGAAAGCGACGAAGTTTTTTCGCTGCTCACCATCACCACGGTCGAAGGGCGGCGGGTGGAAATTCCATCATCTCCCCAGCCCAAGACCGCCAATGCCCTTGTTCAGCGCGTCATAAAAAAAGGCGCGGAGTTGGTGTCTTCTTTGGAAGTCAAACACTATTCCGCCGTCTCCATGCTGGCGCCCATCCGCAAAGGGGAGCGGGTTATTGGCGTGCTATTCGTCCAAAACCACGCGCCTGGCGCCTACAACAACCGTGATCTGGAAGTGCTGCAGACTTTGGCCGATCAGTGCAGCGGCGCGCTTGAACGCGTCCGCGCCGAGCAGGATTTGCGCGAGAGCCGCCAGCGTTTCCGCGACTTGTTTGAGAATTCACCCGATGCCATTTTTGTCGAGGACCTGGATGGCATGGTTCTGGATGTGAATTTTGCCGCGTGTGTGCTGCATGGACTGACCCGCGAACAATTGATTGGCAAAAATGCCGTGAACGATCTCATCCCGCCATCGCGTCGGGAGATTGCCCGCCGCGATTTCCAAAAGCTGGCGAGCGGCAAATTGTCCTGGATTGAGGGTGAAAGCCTGACCGCCGACGGCAACAGCACCTCCGTCGAAGTTCGCGCCGGACGTGTGGAATATAACGGCAAACCCGCCTTGTTGTTGCATGTGCGCGACATCACCGAACGGCGTGCTGCTGAGGCGGCAGTGCAAAGTTCCGAAATGCTGTTCCGTTCCGTGTGGGAAAATTCCGTGGATGGGATGCGCCTGACGGATGAAAACGGCGTCATTATCGCTGTCAACAAAGCCTATTGTAAATTGGTTGGCATGGAAACGGAACAACTGGAAGGCAAGCTGTTCACCGTCGTTTATGCCGAATCCGAAAATCCACAGGCCGTACTCGAAAGGCAGCGCGAACATTTCCGCGCCCGCGCCGCGAACCGAAAAATTCAACGCCAGTACACCCTTCACAATGGTCAGGTAATGGCATTGGAGATAACCGATTCGTTTATTGAATTGCACGGCCGGCCGCTGTTGCTATTCAGCCTGTTTCGTGATGTCACAACGCAGCGACGATTGGAAGAGCAGTTGCGCCAGTCTCAAAAAATGGAAGCCATCGGCCAGCTCGCCGGCGGTGTGGCGCATGATTTCAACAACATCCTCACCGTCATTCATGGCCATGCCTCGCTGTTGTTGTCTTCCGAGCTTGAAGAATCCGGGTCGCGATCCGCGCAGCAAATCAGCCAGGCGGCTGAACGCGCCGCCGCATTGACGAGACAATTGCTCACGTTCAGCCGCCGCCAGCTCATTCAGCCCAGGAAATTGGACATGAACAAAATTGTCGGCAACATGACCGATCTGCTGGGACGGCTTTTGGGCGAGGATGTGTCTTTGCAACTGGATTACTACCCGTCACCGGCGATCGTGGAGGCAGATGTGGGCATGATGGAGCAGGTATTGCTCAATCTGGCCGTCAATGCGCGTGATGCCATGCCCAAAGGCGGAAAACTCTCTGTGCGCATTTCCATCGTGGATTTGAACGAAGCTCACGTTCAATGCCATCCCGAGGCGCGGGTCGGGCGCTTTGTTTGTGTCAGCAAGGCGGACACCGGCTGCGGCATTCCGCCGGAAAATCTCCAGCGTATCTTTGAGCCGTTTTTTACCACCAAAGAAGTCGGCAAAGGCACCGGACTGGGCCTGGCGACGGTTTATGGCATTGTCAAACAACACCGGGGCTGGATTGAGGTCGAAAGCACCGTCGGCAAAGGCACGACATTCCGTATTTACATTCCCTATGTGGGTTCGGCACAAGCCGAAACGGAAAAACCGGCAACACAAGTCGCCATTCGCGGCGGCACGGAAACCATTTTACTCGTTGAAGACGAGCGGTCGGTGCGGGAACTCGTTACACGCATCCTCCAAAAGTACGGCTATAAAATCTTGCCGGCCGGCAATGGCATTGAGGCCCTTGAAACCTGGAACCAGCACAAGAACGAAATCTCCATGTTGTTCACCGACCTGGTGATGCCCGATAATATGAACGGTCGGGAACTGGCGGAAAAACTGTGGGCCGATCGGCCCGGGTTGAAAGTAATCTTTACCAGCGGCTACAGCACCGACATTGTGGGCAAGGATTTCAAGCTGGAGCCGGAGTTGAATTATTTGCAGAAACCTTACCAGCCACAGGTGCTCGCACTGGCTGTGCGCCGCTGCCTTGATGATAAACATGCCGGATAACGCGGCTTCTGCTGCCGCACATTCCAACTTTTCTTCACCTGTGTTCTTCGCTTAAACTCAACGCATGATTATCGCGCCATCGCTGCTCGCTTCCAATTTTACCCGCTTCGGCAAGGAAGTCGTCCGCGCCGACCGTTCCGGCGCAGACTGGTTGCACCTCGACATCATGGATGGACATTTCGTTCCAAACATTTCATTTGGGCCGGAAGTCGTCCGCGTCATTCGGCCGCTGACCGAGGTGTTTTTCGACGTTCACCTCATGTGTTCGCAGCCGGAGATTTTGATCGAACCTTTTGCAAAGGCCGGCGCGGATGGGATCACCATCCATGTCGAGCTTCACCAGCAGGTCACGCCGCTCATCTGGAAAATCAAATCGTTCGGCAAAAAGGTCGGCCTGGCCATCAATCCGCCCACCACCGTCACTGAAGTCCAGCCGTATCTCGACCAGATAGACTTGCTGCTGGTGATGACCGTCAATCCAGGTTTTGGGGGACAGGGATTCATTCACGAAACATTGCCGAAAATCCAGCAGGCCGAGGCGTGGCGGCGCGAAGGAAAACTTCCCTATCGCATCGAGGTGGACGGAGGAATCAATTTTCAAACCATCGCCGAATGCGCGCGCGCAGGAGCCGACACGTTTGTCGCTGGCACGGCCCTGTTCCGCCAGCACAACATGCGCGCCGCCGTCAAGAAAATGCGCCAGATTGCCAGTGCCCATGACCCGGCGTTGGCGGATTTGAAGGTATAATTCACCCATGTCACAAATCAAATTCGGCACGGATGGCTGGCGCGCGGTCATTGCGGAAGGATTCACGTTTGACAATGTCGCGCGTGTTGCCCAGGCAACGGCGGATTTTTGGAGCGCTCATTCCGTACCCGGCACTGAACGGAAAATAATAGTCGGCTTTGACCGCCGTTTTTTCTCCGACCGTTTTGCCCAAACAACCGCCGAGGTTCTGGCTGCGAACAATTTTGCGGTCGTGCTCACTCCAGAATCGTCGCCCACACCGTCGGTTTCGTTCGCCGTCAAGGCACAGCATGCCGTTGGTGGCGTGATGATTACCGCCAGCCACAATCCAGCCATCTTCAATGGCTTCAAACTCAAGTCGTACTACGGCGGTTCCAGTGATTCGGAAACATGCCAGGCGGTCGAAAGTTTTCTCGACCGCAATCCGGTCAAAACCGTGCCGCTGGCCGAGGCCGTCAAAGACGGCCGGATTAAAATTTCTGATGTCCGCCCCGCACATTATGCCGCGCTCAAAAGACTCGTAGATTTCCAGTTGATCGGAAAATCAAGGCTCCGATTTGCCCACGACGCATTATTCGGTGTTGGCGCGGGTTGTTTCGAACAGTTGCTCGCAGGTACCACCTGCCAGGTTACTACTCTGAATGGCAATCATGACCCTTTATTCGGCGGCATCAATCCCGAGCCAATCGTGCAAAATTATGCGCGCAGCCAGGCTTTTCTCAAAAAACATCCACACGACATCTGTCTGGTGACCGACGGTGATGCCGACCGCGTGGGCGGCATGGACGGTCGGGGCGGTTATTTGACGACCCACCAGATCATCTGCCTGCTGCTGCATCATTTAATCGTAAATCGCAAGGGCAGGGGACGTGTCGTCAAGGCGCTTACGACGACCTCGATGGTGGACAAAATGTGCGCGGCGTACGGACTGCCGCTGGTCGAGACCGGCGTTGGTTTCAAATATGTTTGCGCCGAAATGCTCAAGGGTGATGTATTGCTCGGTGCGGAAGAAAGTGGCGGCATTGGTTTCCCCGGCCATATTCCCGAACGCGACGGCATCGCCGCCGGATTGATGTTGCTGGAAATGCTGGCGACCGAAAAGATTTCCGTGAACAGGATGCTGGCCAAACTCGAAAAGGAATTCGGCCCGCATAGTTACGGGCGGATAGACACGCATTATCCAATGGAGAAACGAGCGGCGCTGATGAATAATTTGAAGAACAATCCACCGGCGAGATTGCTGCGTTCGCCAATGGCCGAAGTAAAAACCTTTGACGGCGTGAAATATATTGCGCAGGACGAGTCGTGGCTCATGCTGCGTGGTTCCGGTACGGAACCGGTTCTGCGGGTTTACGCGGAGGCAAAGTCCTATGCCACGGTGAGGGAGTTGCTCAAACTTGGAGTTTCGTTGACACGCCATTGAACAATCTGAAGCGCCTCACGATTAATTCCATAATTCTCAGCCTGCAATTCTTTGCTGCTGGCTGGTGCGGTGTACCGTATGCGCCTGACGGTCCACGTCCAGTTTTTGCCGCTGGGTTATGAAATCATGGCGAGATGGATACACTAGAGCGTTTTAAATAAAACTATAGCCACACGAGGCAAACCAGTTCATAGCGTCCTGAGACGTGACGGTTTGGAGGGCCAGACCGATTGCCTCAATCAAAGCCGCCTGAGTCCTGGCTT
>JBEKSU010000161.1:0-8526 GCA_049516755.1 Verrucomicrobiota bacterium
CCTGGGACATGCCTGCCCTGTTCTTTTTTACCTGGGCGTGCCTCCTCTGCGATGAACGCCGGCTTTTCCCGCTGATGGCGGTCGTGTGGCTGGGCAGCCTGTTCAAGGAGACGATTTTGTGTTGCACCCTGCTGCTCCTGCTGAGCGGGCACTGGCCCTTGAAAAAAAAGAATCGCCGGCTTCGCCGCCACGGTGGCAGCCTGTCTCCTTGCCAGAAAAATGCTGATGGCTGGTTGTGGCGTCAAAACCATGTTTTTTGCCTTGAACAACTCCGGCAATATTCCGGAGCTGATCCACAAAACCTGGTCTCTGCTCGTCGCCAACATTCACCGGTTGTTCAGCCCGACCCTGAACCAGGTGTTGTTCACCAACGCCGGCACCCTTTTTATCATGATGTTGATCCCCTGGCGGAACCGGCGGGACGTGGTGTTTAAAGTCCTGATTGTGGTCTTCATCATCGGCCAGTTTCTTTGCGGCATCATCAACGAATTCCGCATCTGGTATGAAATCCTTCCGCTGGGATGGATGGTGATCAGCGAAACCATTTCGAACCGCTACCGAATGGTCTGGGACCGCCAGGTCGCGCCGGACACGTTGCCCTCCAACCCAGTCGCCGATGACCGGACCACCGGTGTGCTGATAGGCAGTTATTGGCTGATGATCAGTGCGGGGTTGGTCCTGGCTTTGGGAATCCTGTTCATCACCCGCTAGCCTCGTCAGGGCAAAACGGGCGCCGAGCCGATTTCAACAGGAAAGAAATCAGATGGAATCCGGCGCTTCAGTGATGCCAGCCGCCACCACCGTGCCAGCCGCCACCACCGTGCCAGCCGCCACCGCCGTGCCAGCCGCCACCGCCGTGCCAGCCGCCACCCCAACCGCCGTGGTAATAACCGCCGCGATAGCCGCCGTAGCCAAAGGAAAATGACACCGACGGATAATACCATCCGCTGGAATAGGGATAGCAACCGTAGTACGGATGATAATAATTATACCAGGCGGCATACTGATACGACTGCGTGTCGGGAATGACATAGACCGTCGAGGACGGAACATAGGCCGGCGCCGGCTGGACATAAGTCACGACCGGCTGGGCAACCACAGTAGCCGTGCTGCTGGCGGCGGGATAAGCTGGCGGCGATGCGGCCTGGGCCGTCTGCCGGGGCTGGTTGAGCATGGTGTTGATGACGGTATCGGAGACGCCCTGTTGTTTCAAAAAAATGATCTGGCTGGCATCCATGCCGTAGCTGCTCCCGGAATTATGGATGTAATTGACGATGGTGTCGTCGCTCACTTTTGCCTGCGAGAGCTGGATGATTTGCGAGACGCCGTAGGACAATGGAACCGGGGCTCCCCCGGCGGGAGCCGCCGTTGGGGCGACGTTTTGAATGGTGGCTGCATCGGAGGAACCAATTTGTGCCATCACGTCTTTGGTAAACAGACACGTCACCGTCACGGCGGCAATCGTCAACAGGCCTGGAAAAAATCGAGCTTTCATGTAATCACCACCTGTCAATACAACACCGCAAGCTCGTACCGGTTGCGCGGCTTGTCAAATGGGCCCGGGTCTGGCGGCTGGCATCTCGGATTTGGGAATTCGATGTTCGATGTCTTAACTCCCATCACGTAAATGCCTTGGGCATCATGGCGGGCTGACCGACGCGGCGCTCGTAGTCGAGAATGATTTGCACAGCTTCCGCCGGGTCGTCGATGACCTTGAAGAGGTTGAGGTCGCCGGGGCTGATATGTCCGTGCCGCTCCTGCATTTCGGTTTTCATCCAGTGCATCAATCCCTTCCAGTATTCGCTGCCGAAGAGGATGAGCGGGAATTGCGGGATGCGCTCGGTTTGCACGAGGGTGATGATTTCGAAAAATTCGTCGAGCGTGCCAAAGCCGCCGGGCATGTAGATGAAGCCGAGGCTGTATTTGGCAAAACAGACCTTGCGCGCAAAGAAATAGTGGAAGTTTAACGGGAGGTTGACGAAGCGGTTGCCAGCCTGTTCATGCGGCAATTCGATGTTGAGACCCACGGATTTGCCGCCCCCCTGCGCCGCGCCCTTGTTGGCGGCTTCCATGATGCCCGGTCCGCCGCCGGTGATGACGGCGAGCTTGCGTTTGGCAAGCTCCTTGGCGATTTCGCTGGCAGCGCGATAATACTTGTCGCCGGGTTTCGTCCGCGCCGAACCGAAAATGGTCACGGCGGGCCCCACCTCGGACAGGGTCATAAATGAATCCACGAACTCGGACATGATGCGGAAGATGCGCCAGGGATCTTCGCGCATGCGAAAGGCGGTGTCACTCATGGCCGGAGCATAGTCGCAGCGCCAGGCGGAGACAAGCGCGTGGAAATTTGCTGGAGGAGCAGAGCACACGGAATGTGATGAAAATTGAACCCTTGAACGGGGTACAATTCCTGGGAGCGCTGGCGTCTCGCCGGCGAATTCCGGTTTCGGCTTTCGACTGGCCGGCGGGATGCCGGCGCTCCCAGGAGGTTTATGGGCTGTGTCAGAGTGATGGGAAGCCGCTAAAAAGCAAACAGGCCGGAGAATCGAAATTCTCCGACCTGTTGCTGTTTTCGGTTCCTCAAGAGCAGCCGAGACTCTCGCCGCAATTCAAACATTTATAGCACGCGCCGTTGCGCACGGCCACGTGGCCGCAATTCGGACACGTGGGCGCATCCTGCTGGAAGTGCGCGACAGTATCGCTGAGCGATTTTACCGTTCGGGCGGGACCAGGCTTGCGTTCGTGGCTGCCATTGCCGGGTTCCTTCACGTCAATGATTTCGCTGTCCTCGGCCAGGGCCAGTTCACGCACCGGACGGTTCACCCTTTTTTTTTCCTCTTCCAGCAATCCTGGAATGCCCAACTCCGGTTGCGCGCGATTGGCGGCCGCCGCCGCGCGGTAGCCGGGAATGAATTGCAGCGCCATCCAGCGGAATACGTAATCGGTGATGGAGGCGGCGTTGCGAATATCGGGATTTTTGGTGAAGCCGCTCGGTTCGAACCGCTGATGCGCGAATTTGCGGACGAGGGTTTCCAGCGGCACGCCGTATTGCAACGCCATGCTGGTGAGCGTGCCGATGCTGTCCATCAAACCGCCAATGGTCGAGCCTTCCTTGGCCATTGTGATGAACAATTCGCCTGGCTGGTGGTCCTCAAAAAGGCCGACGGTCAGATAACCTTCGTGGCCGGCAATGTCGAATTTATGCGTAATGGCCGTGCGCGTGTCAGTGAGGCGGCGGCGGAGCGGCTTGCCGGCCTCGGCGCGCAAAGCAATCACCGCGGCTTCGAGTTCCTTGATGCGGGCTTCCAGCGCGGACATGCCGCCGGAGGCCGTCTTGTCACCGCCATCATTGGTCTTTTTGGTGTTGAGCGGCTGCGAACGCTTCGAACCGTCGCGATAAATTGCCACGCATTTCAATCCCATCTTCCACGCCTGAACGTAAGTGTCGCGGACCTCCTCCACGGTGCATTCGTTTGGCATGTTGACGGTCTTGGAAATGGCCCCGCTGATGAACGGCTGCGCGGCCGCCATCATTTTCAAGTGCGCCAGGTAATGGATGCTGCGCTTGCCGCGATACGGCTTGAACGCACAGTCAAACACCGGCAAATGCCCCGGCTTGAGGCCGCTGGCAATGGTTTTGCCGCCTGCTCGCGATGCGTCGGAGTTTTCCTCGACGTCTTCAATCGTGTCAAACTTCTCGATGTGCGCGATGATGCCGTCGATTTCCTTCGCGCCGTAACCGAGGCGGCGCAACGCGTCGGGCACGCCGCGATTGACGATTTTCAGCATGCCGCCGCCGGCCAGAAGCTTGTATTTGACGAGCGCAATGTCGGGCTCCACCCCGGTCGTGTCGCAGTCCATCAGGAACGCGATGGTGCCGGTGGGCGCCAGCACGGTGACCTGCGCGTTGCGGTAGCCGTGCTGGCGGCCTTTGGCGAGCGCGCCTTCCCAGGTTTTGCGCGCCTCGTCCTTCAAATAATTGAATTCCTGGCTCGGCTGGATTTGTTCGACGGCGGCGCGATGCAGTTGGATGACGCCGAGCATGGAATCGACATTGTCCTTGGCCAGCGGTTTGGACACGTGTGCACAACGCGCGTCGCGGTAGCCCGGAAACGCGCCGATGTTCGCGGCAATTTCCGCGCTCTGCTCATAAGCATGGCCGGTCATGATGGCCGTGATGGCGCCGGCGAGCGCCCGGCCTTCGTTGCTGTCATACGGCAGGCCGTAGCTCATGCACAGCGAGCCGAGGTTGGCGAAGCCGAGGCCGAGGGTGCGGAAGATGTGGGAATTTTCCGCGATTTCCTTGGTCGGATAACTGGCGTTGTCCACCAGGATTTCCTGCGCGGTGATGAAAATGCGCACGGCGGCCTTGAACCGTTCCACGTCAAATTTGCCGTCTTCGCGCTTGAATTTCATCAGGTTGAGCGACGCGAGATTGCAGGCGGTGTTGTTGATGAAAACGTATTCGCTGCACGGGTTGGTGGAGTGAATCGGTTCGGTGCCCTTGCAGGTGTGCCATTTCTGGATGGCGCCGTCGTATTGCATGCCCGGGTCACCGCAGATGTGGGTGCCCTCGGCGATTTTGTAGAGCAGTTTCGCGGCATCCTTCTTTTCGAGCGGCTTGTTGGTGGTGATGGTGCGCGTCCACCATTCCTTGCCGGCGAGCGCCGCCTGCATGAATTCATCGCTGGCGCGCACGGAAAGGTTTTCGTTCTGATACATCACACTGCCGTAGGCGTCTCCGTTGTAGGAGCCGTCGTAGCCCTGTTCAATCAATGCCCACGCCTTCCGCTCCTCCTTCTGCTTGGCGTCAATGAATTCCTCGATGTCGCCGTGCCAGTCGCGCAGCGTGTTCATTTTGGCCGCGCGCCGGGTTTTGCCGCCGGATTTCACGACATTGGCCACCTGGTCGTAAACCTTCAGAAAACTCATCGGGCCGCTGGGCCGGCCGCCACCGCTGAGCTTTTCCTTGGCTGAACGGATCGGCGAAAGGTCCGTGCCGGTGCCGGAACCATATTTGAAGAGCATCGCCTCGCTGCGGGCAAGACGCATGATGTCCTCCATGTTGTCCTGAACCGACTGGATGAAACAGGCGCTGCCCTGGGGATATTCGTATTGGGTGGTGGCGCGCTCGACCTGGTGCGTCTTGTGATCGTAAAACCAGTTGCCCTTGCCGGAGTTTTTGCCGATGCCGTATTCGTGAAACAACCCCACGTTGAACCAGACCGGCGAGTTGAAGGCGCCATATTGGTTCAGGCACAACCAGGTCAGTTCCTCGTAAAATATCTCGCCGTCCGCCTTGCTGAAATAGCCATCGGCGACGCCCCAATCCGCCATGGTCCGGGAAATGCGGTGAATGAGCTGGCGCACCGAGGTCTCGCGTTCCCCGGTGTTTTGTTCGCCGTAAAAATATTTCGAAACCACCACCTTGGTCGCCAGCAACGACCACGACTTTGGCACCTCGACATTTTCCTGCTTGAAAATTACCTTGCCCGCGTCATCGGTGATTTCGGCGGTGCGGCGGTCCCATTCAATCTGGTCGAACGGCTTGACCTTCGGATCGCTGAAAACGCGTTCCACGCGCGCCGTTTTTTTCGCCGCGCCGGCGCCGTTCTTGTTATGGCGACCTGCCGTCACCGTTGTGGGACGACGACTGCCTTTATGCGACGCCGGAACCAAAACCTCCTCGCGTGCGTCAATCATGAATTTATCCTTTCGCGGCGGTCGAAATTTTGTTTTGTGACAAATCACCCGACCGTCTTGACACAGAAGACCGGTCGGGAAAATGAACTTCACAGCCCACTTTCCAGGTTTTCGCCAACCGCCCAATTCCAAGCGAAACCCCATTTAGTGGGCAACGATGGAAGCCTATACCCTACATATTGTGGTTGCAAGGAAATTTTGAAAAAAAGTTGCGGAAAAGTTACGGGAACGATATTCCCAAATAAATACAGCCAAATCCCACGCCAACACCGCGCAAACGACAACTTATTCGCCGCTGTGAACAAAAATTTCAGCGCGATTTTTTTCCGCGTGACGGCGGAAATTTCGCGGACTGTTTCCGTTGCGGCGGACTGAACTTTCGTATCGGCTCAACGGTTTTGGGGCGTGGTTTGGGCACCAGCACCAGCGGACAGCCTTCGTAGCCAAATGCCCGGCGCAATTCGCCGGCCAGATATTTTTTGTACTGGTCGGAAAACAGTTCGTCGCGGTTGATGAACAGCAGAAACGTCGGCGGCGCCTGTCGCACCTGCGTCGCATAAAAAAACTTCAGCCGGTGCCCCGCCGCGCTGACCGGCTGGCGGCGTTCGATGGCGTCGCGCAACGTGCGGTTCAAAATTGCCGTGGGAATTTTTTGCTGCAACTGTGCCGCGACGTATCGCACCGCCTCGAGCAGACGTTCGAGGTTGAAACCCGACTTGGCCGACGCGAAAATGACCGGCGCGTAATCGAGGAAAAATAATTTGTCCTGCACCCACTGGCCGAATTCACCGAGTGTGGAAATGATTTTCGCCTGGCCTTCGCTTCGTTGCTTTTTATTGCGCCGCTCAATCACCTGTTCGCGCACCTGGCGGACGGACTCCGCCACCAGGTCCCATTTGTTGACGACCACGATGCACGCCCGGCGGGCTTCCACGATCCGATCCGCAATCTTTTTGTCCTGCTCGGTAATTCCGGCCTCGGCGTCCAAAACCAAGACGGTGATATCGCTGCGGACAATCGATTCCACCGCGCGCTGGACGCTGAAGAACTCGATTGACTCGTCCACGCGCCGCGCCTTCCTCATGCCGGCGGTGTCAATGAGAACGTATTTTTGCCGCACCCCGTCGGTTTCCACCTCGAACGGCACGTCAATGGAATCGCGCGTTGTGCCCGGCACCGGGCTGACGATGACCCGCGCGGATTGCGTGAGCGCATTGATGATCGAGGATTTGCCTACGTTCGGCCGGCCGACGATGGCGAGTTTCAAGGGTGACGGGTGACGCGTGACGCGTGACGAGTCAGCGACGTCACTTGGCGCTGGTTCCGCATCACTCGCCACCCGACACTCGTCACTCTGCGACGGCGGCAACGCCGCCATCGCCGCATCCATCAAATTTTCAATGCCTTCGCCGTGAATCGCACTGACAGGAAATATCTTGTTGAAACCAAGCTGGGAAAATTCATCGGCGCTGCCCTCGGCGCGATGCGTGTCCACCTTGTTGACCGCAACCAGAACGGGTTTGCCGCTGCGCCGCAATTTTTCCGTGACTTCGCGGTCCAGCGGCACGATTCCCTCCTGCACATTGACGACGAGAATGATGACGTTCGCGGACTCGATGGCCAGGTCCACCTGTTCCATCGCCGCCTTGATGATCACATCGCCCGCCTTCTCGCGACGCAACAGGCCGATGCCGCCGGTGTCCACGAGCGTGAAGGCGCGCCCGTGCCACTCGGCTTCGGCGCTGATGCGATCGCGCGTGACCCCCGGCTGGTCATGGACGATGGCGATGCGCCGGCCGACGATGCGGTTGAACAGCGCGGACTTGCCCACGTTGGGGCGGCCGACGATGGCGATTAGATTTGGCACGCGAACATGATGGAGAAAATTGCGTGCCGGTGAAAGTTAAAAGCCCCTGAAAATCCGGCGCTACTTCGGAAGTTTGCGCATCAGGCTCTTCGCCCGCCACACCCAGACGCGGTCGCGTTTGCGCTGGAAGGCCGGGGCGTGCAGGTCGTCGCTGATGACGTCCCTCATTTCCGTCCGCGCCAGGTCCGGCTGGTTTCTGGCGAGGTAAAGTTCCGACAATTGCACCTTGGCGCGGGCATAGGAATGTTCCGAGGTGACCTGTTGCCAGATTTTCAGTGCGGCACCGGTTTCGCCGAGAGCGGACAGCGTTTCGGCCAGCGCCATCATCGTGTAGCCGTACTCGTGCTTCGGATTTTCAGCAATGACGCCTTCAAGCAACGGACGCGCCTCGGCGGCGCGTTTCTGGCGGAGCAGGCACTGGCCGAGATGGGCGCGGGTGTCAAGGTCCTGTGGATCCCGTTCCAACGCCGCGCGGTAACAGGCCCCGGCCTGGTCCAGTTTGCCCTGTTGAAAATAAATGTCGCCAAGCTGCGAGTGATGATGCGCCTTGTCGAGGTGATGAATTTGCGCCTGCAATTCCTTGATGCGGCGGCGGCTGTGCGCGCCGGGCAGTTCAAATCCATGCGTGGCGGACGGCACGGCGCGATAGACGAAAAAGTAGTAAAGGACCGCCGACAAACCGAAGCCGATGAAGATGAAAACCGCCCAAAGCCACTCCTGCCGCCGCACCGCGTCAACGAACATCCAGAGCTGGAACGCAAACAACAGCAGCAGCAATGGATTGTGAATCAGATATTCAGGATTCAGCGCATCCGTAATCAGCGAGGCGAACATGCTAGTGTGGTGTAACAGTTGCAGCTTTACAATGGCCGACCTTTTCTAAGATTTGGTCAACTCGTTTGGTCCAGACAAACGGTTTAGGATCCTGGTTATTGTGACGGATGTAATCCTGGATG
>JBEKSU010000162.1:0-8424 GCA_049516755.1 Verrucomicrobiota bacterium
TGCCGGGGCGCCGAGGTTTTGCCGGGCATCGAAAGCTGGCGTGCTGACCGTGTCTGCCTGGCCATCCACGTTGAAAATGTAATTAAAACCGATGAAGCCATCGGAGGTGCCGTTGCCCGTGATTACATCAAGGGACAACACCGCGTCTGGCGTGCCACCGTTATATTCGATGGTAAAATAGCCGTCGAGAGTGCCGCCATCACTCCAACTCGCCCCGGAAAAGCTCAGGGTGTTGGTGGTTAATAGCGGTTTTGCTTCAGCGGAGGCAATGAAGATTGCGGTCAAAATGCCCAGTAGAAGCCCGTTTTTTATTTTCATTTTTTGATGTGCTGCGGTTTAGGATTAACCATCGGCTGGATCGGCGCGGGTTCAATGCTCAAAATTTACCCTTATTAAGGTAGTTCCGGCTTGGGGGGGCGAGGCGTAAACAAATCCAAACGGTGACGGGTCGGTTTCTAAAATTGCAGGATTCTGGCGGGAAGGTTGGTGGACCTCCAATCGGTGCTTCAGTCCCGGCCAAACGTCGTTTTCACCGCCAAGTCACGAAGGACACAGCGGGAAAGCTTTTCCCTGTGTCCTCTGCGATCTCCGGTTGGCATCAGTTTGGGAAGAGAACCCAAAGCATGGTTCGTTTCATCCCGGTGCTCTGCTGCCTTCGTGGTTACCGGTTAATTGGCTCGGGCCTTTTTCTTCGAACGCGCGGTTTCTTCAGCTTGTTTGGCGGAAAGCAGTTTCACGGCTTGCGTGATTCGCTTCGTCCTGGTCTCCGGCCGTTTGGCCTCGCCAATCCATTTGAGATATTCCCGCCGGTGTGGACCCGTGCAGCCGGAGAAAAATTCATCCAGCCCGCCGGCTTTCAGGGCAGCGGCAAAATCCTTGGGCGTGTCGTCCATGCCATTTTTTAACCACAAAGACACGAAGAACACAAAGAGAAACTCTGTTTCATATTGATGCCTTGGTGCCTTCGTGGTTACCGGTCGGGGTCAGAGATGGGAATTGACCTGATGGTCTGGTTCGCGGATTCTTCGCGCGTCGCAGAACGATTCTGCGATTGAACAAACATATGAAATCATTTTTTATCCTGACGCTTGCGCTCGGCCTGGTCGCCGGTTGTGGCGCCAAAAACGACAAGGCAACCATGCCAACAAATCCCAGCACACCCAGCGCGGTCAGCGCGCCCAGCGCAACATCTGACCCCGGCGCCGCCTTCCTCGCGGCGAATGCCAAGAAGGACGGTGTCATCACCACGGCCAGCGGTCTGCAATACAAGGTCATCCAGTCCGGCATGGGCGAAACTCCCAAGCTGTCTGATACGGTGAAGGTGCATTACGAGGGCAAGTTGATTGACGGGACGATATTTGACAGCTCGATCCAGCGCGGCCAGCCCATCAGCTTTCCGGTCGGCGGTGTCATCGCGGGATGGACCGAGGCCTTGCAGCTGATGAAGGTGGGCGACAAATGGCAGTTGTTCATCCCGGCCAGGCTGGCCTACGGCGACCAGAGTCCCACCCCGGCAATTCCGCCCAACAGCGTATTGATCTTCGAGGTGGAATTGCTCGGAATTGAGAAGTGACCGCGTAAAAGGCCTTTGGCCTCACGCGGCAGGCCACGTAATGCTGCGCTACGCGGCAGGCCAGTGTAAAGGGCTGAAGTAGAAAGAGAACCGCTCATTTTCACTTATCAGCGCTGATGAGTGTTAATTGGAGATTAAATCTTGCGCCCTTTGCCCATGCTGTTTCAGCCTTTATCCTTTCTTGCCGCGCCGAGATCCGGCCCGCCCGGATGAAGGCGGGAGAATTCAGCCTTTTGGACAAAAGATTCCGTCCCTGATCGGGTGCAGTTCACCCCTCAAAATCCGCAGTTTGCCACTAATCCAACGACGTTTTGGCATTTCTGAAATAGAATGCTGCCATCAAGCAACGATAGTAACGAAACAATCACCGCTAAAATGAACGCGTCACCCGTAGTCGCCGATTGTGAACTGCCGGAGATTTCCCGGCCGGTTCTGCAAACCATCCGTCAGGCGGGTGGGAACATGGCTCAAATCAAACCGAAACGCTCCCTCTACATCCTTTTCATTGATGACGACCCGCAGGTCCGGGAATTCATGACGGTTTGCCTCGGGCAATTCGAGCATCGGGTGATGGTTGCGTCCGGCGGGCGACAGGGGTTGGAAATGTTCCGAGCCGCCATACAGGAATCCCAGCCTTACGAAATGGTCATAACCGATCTGGGCATGCCGGATATTGACGGCCGCCTCGTGGCCCGAACCATCAGGGCGGAGTCTCCCAATACGCCCATCATCATGATGACGGGCTGGGGCCTGATCATGAAGGAAGAAGGCGAAACGATTCCGGACGTGGACGCCGTGGTCAACAAGCCGCCGCGCATGCGTGAGTTGAACGACCTGCTGCTTCGGATGGCAAAGCCGGCGTAAAGCCGCTTTCGTCAAAACAGCCGCGGCGAAAATTTGTAATCCCTCGCCAGAAGTTCGCGAACGATTTCCACCGACCATTCTTCCGCAAGCTTTCCGTCATCCACGTCCCGGGCCAGGTCCTTGAGCGGCACAAAGCTGCCACTCAACGCCGCGCCCCGGCCATCAAAAAATTCCCCACCGCTCAAAGCGAAGGCAGCGTCGTCGGTTTTGACCTTCCATTCGTAAACGATGGCTGCGCGTTGGGTTTCCCCGACGCCGCGGCCGGAACAAACAGCTCCCCGCAGTTTCAGTTCATGCGGCTCAAGACCAAGCCGCAATCCGTCTTGAATCTCTCTCAAGGCGCATTGTAAAACCGGGTCGCCGCCGGTTTGGTCTTCCTTGCGCACCGGTCCGCCGGTCCAGATGACGATTTTTTCGTTCGGAAGGTTCTGCCCGGTCCGTTCCTTCCGCCGGAGACGCAACACCCGGCCGCTTTTATCGCGGACGACAACCACGGAAAGCGCCTGAACAAGGGTATTGTCCGCCTCCACCTCTTCCCTGGGTTTGAAATTGCCTGATTTGACGAACAACCCAATCAGAGCGGCGGTTTCCGTAAAAATGAGGCATCTCCGGCCGGCAAACATCCGGATGACGTCCTCTCCCGGCAATGTGAGAACATCCTCGCGAAGGTGTTCCTCGATGACGTTCAGCGCCAGATTCGCCACGGCTTCGGCAATCTGTCTGGTCCCGCCCCTTCGTTCGGTTGAGGTGTCGATTTCGAAAATCCGGAATTCTTTCTTCAAACTTTGGGTTGTCTTTCGGGTCGTGTTTAACATCCGGCTCAGAACCCTTTTGTTCATGATCGCGCCTTCCTGGCGCTCGACCGGCAACAGTCCCTTTTCCCGCTGCAGCGCATCTTCGGGTGATGCTGTCATTACGAAGACCGCCGAAATCCGCCTGCGCCAATCCGCCATTCTCAGAAAGCTCTCGATCACCTGGCGTTCCTCCGGGCGAATCCGATCCAGATGCTCCATCAATCTGAGCCAGCAAAGGGCGTCAAACAGGCCCTGGTCCAAAATCAATATGTCCGGGCCATGCAATCCCGGTGAGTTTTGGGTTTTATCCAGGATTTGCGCCAGCGTGCTGCAAGCCGCGTAAAGCGGCGCCACGCGGCAAGCCGACCAGACATTGAAATTGGAATGCGCCTGGTCCCGAAACGGGAATGGGGAAGCCCGTTCGTTGATGATTTCAACCCGGAATCCGCACCGCTTCAAGAAAATCTGGAGCGCGACCGACGTCGATGTTTTGCCGGCTTTGGGAAGTCCGGCAAATTCAAATATGACCGGTTTGCGGGCGCCATGAAAGCGTTCGGCGGCGTCCTCGGCTCGAATTTGTAATTCTGTTTTCATCGGGGAAAATCCTCGTTGTTTTCAGCCTGACGATTCCAGTCATAAATGTCAATGGACAGATAAAACTGGCGGGGCGGGGCTATTGACGGGCCGGCTCGCGAGGACGCTCGCCCCGGCAAGATGCCGATTGCCCCTGACGGGGAATCCAACCCGGTTTTCCGGCTGGCGCGTGGATAGAGCTTGCCGTTTTGTCAGGCTGGAATAGAATGTTTCGGTGCCGGTTCGACAAGGCACGTCACGGTATTGGTTGCCTCGGTAGCTCAATTGGTAGAGCAGCAGACTCTTAATCTGTTTGTTCAAGGTTCAAGTCCTTGCCGGGGCACCACTTTTTAAAAAATGGCTTGGGCTTACACTGCATCCCCCTTTTTATTCCGGCGCCATCCCATGCATTTGTGAGGCTAGGCAGATGGCCGGAACTGGAACAAGATGGGCGGGCGTGGACAACATGCAACTGCGCATTGATAACCGGGCAGGTGATTTGAATTACGAGCGAGGCCGGACAGGGACCATCGTGGGGTTCCGCCGGCCGGCCAAGTAAAAGTTTATGACACGGATTGCCATCGTGGAGGACAACAAAACAATCCGTGAAAGCTTCATGGAATTTATCCAGGCGGACCCGGAGTTCAGTTGTGTGTGCACCTGCCGGACGGCAGAGGAGGCGCTCGAGGCCATTCCCCGCCACCGGCCTGAAATCGTGCTGATGGACATTCAATTGCCGGGAATGTCAGGCATCGAATGCACCGCCCAACTCAAACGACTGCTCCCCGCGCTCCATATCCTCATGGTGACGGTGTATGAGGACACCGAAAGGATTTTTCGGGCATTGCGGGCCGGGGCGTGCGGTTACCTGTTGAAACGGTGCACGCCGGAAGAACTCATTTCCGCCATCCGGGAAGTCCGGCAGGGTGGGGCGCCGATGTCGCGGGACATTGCGCGCAAGGTCATGGCCTATTTTCAGGAGCCGTTGAAGACGGCGGGCGAACTGGAGGAACTCTCGCCGCGTGAGCATGAGATTCTTGAATTGCTGGCCCAGGGTTTTCTGAGCAAGGAAATTGCCGACCGGCTGGGGGTGAAGCACGGGACCGTGCGCTGGCATCTCCAGCATATTTACAACAAGCTGCATGTCCGGTCCCGCACCGAGGCGGTCCTCAAGTTCCGTTCGGCCACCCCCGAATAACCGGCCGGCCGGCCACACATTTGTATAGCTGGACATTTGCCCAGCTAGGCAGTCTGGAAAATTCCGGCATAATTCCTCATCACAAGCCACACGATCAGAAAAACGAACAGGTGTATCGTCGGAAATCGGGCGTAAAATAATCACAATTTTTCCGGGAAAAATCATCGGGAACTTTTTACCTGCCATTCGGGGCAGGATGAAAAGCGAAAACAAACAACAACAAAGAAACGACAGGAGATACAGTATGTTAAAATGCAAGTATAGCAGTCTGGCGGCGACAATCGTTCTGGCGGGCAGTTTAATGGCCCAGGCCGACATCATCGATACCATCCAAAACGCGAAGTCCGGCGCCACGGTTAATGTGTCTGGCACCTACAGCGTCACCCGCCAATGCCTCATTCCGGCCGGTGTCACCGTGACCGGTCCGGCAACGTTCAATTTCAACAACGCGGGCAACGGCATGGTTCCCAACGGCAACAACGTCCGGCTGAACCAAATTTCCGTGACCGGTGTGAACCATCCTGGCATCTACATCTACAACCGCTCCGGTTGCGTCATCAACTCCTGCAACGCCTACGGCAATGCGGATACAGGCATCATGATCCAGGGCAGCGGCTCGGCGAACAATACCATCCAGTATTGCCAGGCGTACAACAATGTGGACACCGCGACTGACGGGCAGAACGCTGACGGTTTTGGCTGCAAGTTCAGCTCCAGTTCCGGCAATAAATTTGTCAATTGTATTTCGGAAGGCAATGCGGATGACGGGTTCGACCTCTGGGAGGCCGGGGCGGCGGTCACCTTCACCAGTTGCCAGGCTTACAGCAATGGAAAGCTGTCGGAAGGCAACGGCAACGGTTTCAAGATGGGCAGCTCCGGCATGAACCTTGCCCACTCGCTTACTAGTTGCATTGCTCATAACAATTCCGGTACCACCGGCTGTGGATTCACTCAGAACGGCAACGTCGGGAATTGCCATCTCACAACCTGCCACAGCTACAGCAACAAGCATGCGGACGTGCTCACCAATTGCTCGCTCTCAAACTGCACGATGCAGAATTAATCAGCTTTGAGGTTAGGTTACTGAATGACAGAATGGGAACGCGGTTCGCTGCGTTCCCATTTTTAAATATTGGACATGAGCGTTGAAATCACGGCCAGGCGCCGTTTGGCGATGCGGATGGTGTTTATCACCCTGCCGCTCTGCGCGGTCTGTTTCCTCGCCGGCAGGTTTTCAGTCCCTTCGGGCCATCAATCCGCTCAACCGGAAACGCTGCCAACCGCACGGTCTTTGGTCTTCAGCGAACAGCCGGCACCCGCAACGGCAGCGAAACCGGCTCCAGCCGGCCTCGTGAAGCCGGCTTCCGGCACGAACCGTTGGGACGAGGCACAATGGCAGCGGCTCAACTCCCGACCGGGCACGGTTGCCCGCAACAAAACCATGGCCGCGCTGCTGGAAGCGCTGGCCGCCACGGATCCGCAACGCGCGCTGGCCCTGGCGCAGGCGGAAAAAAATTTGATATTGCGCGACACCCTGCTGCATGCGTCGTTGCGCGGCTGGGGCAGCGCGGCAACGGAAGATGCCGTTGATTGGGCGCTCGCGCACACGGACGCAAGTGATCGGTCCGCAGCGATCGCCGCCGTGTTCAGCGGCGCCATGGCAAACCCCGATGAAGCCTTGCGCGTCGCCCAAAAAATCTGCGCCGACGATCCCGCCGGTGCCGCGGGTTATGGCAATTCGATCATTAACGCGTTTTATGACGCCGGGGATTTCTCCGCTGCCATTCAATTCGTTACCGGCGCCGACAGTGAAGTCAACCGTTCCATCTGGGCAGCCGAGGCATATTCGAGCTGGGCTGCGCTCCAACCCGAGCAGGCCGCAGAAGCCGCCGCCGCGCTCACCGATCCGGTTGCGCGCAACGAGGCATTGCACGGCATCATCGGGGGCTGGGCACAGGCGGATCCCGCCGCGCTGACACAATTTCTGGCGGAGCTTCCGCCCGGGGGCGAACGCGGTTCGATGATCGGCCAGGCGTTACAAAGCTGGGCCCGTCTGGATCCCGAGGCTGTCGCGGACTGGATCAACAATCGCGATGCTTCACCTGATTATGACGAAGGCGTGGCCGCCGTGGCGGGGGCGAGTTTTGTCAAAGCCGACGTTGCGCTTGGTTGGGCGGAATCCATCAACGATGACCAATTACGCTCGGAAACCATCGCCGACGTGCTCCACAACTGGATCATTGAGGATTTACCGGCGGCCAAACTTTATTTCGATACCACCACCAACCTTCTGCCCGAAGACCGGAAAAAAGTCGCCGAGATTATTGCCTCAGCCGAAGCGGGAGATTGACCGCCCGCTTGATGGCCGGCCTCAATTCTCTTTTGGCGGTGGCGGGGCCGTATCCAAGGTGTCCATGATATCAAGCAGTTCAATTTCGTAAATCAACGTCGAATAGGGCGGAATGCCGCCGGCCGTGTTGTCTCCACAACCGAGCGAAGGCTGAATGTAGAGCTTGATTTTGCCGCCTTTGCCGATCTTTTGCACACCCTCGTTCCAGCCGGGAAAGACCGTGCCCACCTTGATGTCGAGCGAACCGAGGGAAGGGTCGGTGCGGTCGAATATCCTGCCGTCGATGAACCGGCCCACATAATTCACCTTCACAAATTGGTCCGGCTTCGGATGCGGGCCATTGCCCGGCTGGAGGATTTCATAGCGAAGGCCGTCCGGTTGCTCGACGACGTTCGTGTTTTTCCTCAATTCGGCAAATAGATTTTCCATGTCGGACAATTGCTTTTGCTTGAAGTCAAGTGCTGCCTGCTTTCGATGGCTGTTGACAAAACTCTCGACCGCTGGGGCAATGGATTGCAGATCACACCGGCAAGGTTTCCCTTTGATGCCCAGTTCCAATCCGCCGGCCAGTGCGGCCAGTTCTTCCTCATCCAGTCTGAATTTTGCCGCGCGCGTCCTCTGGGCGACGCTCCAGCCCCATGTTTCAAAAAGCTGGGCATCGGTAAATCCGGACGCCGGCATTTCCAGCTCCGGTGCGGGTGGAACGAGCGCGTCCGCCAGGCTTTGCGGATCGGTGTCTTGGATGTCCAACAATTCGGCTTCAAAAACCATGACCGACCCCGGCGCAATGCCCCATTTGACAGCCTCCTTTTCGTGAAGCGGCGGCGGCACGTAAAATTTGAGGGTTCCACCCTTGCCGATTTTTTGCATCCCGGCCACCCAGTCTGGAAACGGCGCGTGATTGGTGACGAGAATCATTTCAGATGGCCCGAACTGGAAGAATTCCGTGCCGTCCAGCAGATGCGCGGTGTAATGCACGTTCATCGTCTGCTGCGGCTTCGGACGCAGACCGCTGCCGGGTTTGATGATTTCGCAGCGCACACCGCCGGGCAACATGAGGACGTTCGTGTTC
>JBEKSU010000163.1:0-8416 GCA_049516755.1 Verrucomicrobiota bacterium
GTCGTATTCGAGCGTGCGTTTGCGGATCTGGAAATTGTGCTGCTCGACGCGCTTTTGCGCCTGCTGAATGGAACGGTTCAACCACGGATGCGTCAACTCCTGGCCTTCTTCGAGCCCCATTCGTTCCATCATTTTCACAATGCGGTCGGAACCGAACAGCCGCATCAAATCGTCCTCGAGCGAGATGAAAAAGTGCGAGGAGCCGGGGTCGCCCTGGCGCGCGCAGCGGCCGCGCAACTGGCGGTCAATGCGGCGCGCCTCATGGCGTTCCGTGCCCATGACGTGCAGTCCGCCGAGTTCGGCCACGCCGGGGCCGAGTTTGATGTCCGTGCCGCGGCCGGCCATGTTGGTGGCAATCGTCACCGCGCCACGCTGGCCGGCGCGCATGATGATTTCGGCCTCCTGCTGGTGGTATTTCGCGTTGAGGACGGAATGAATGATGCCTTCGCGCTTGAGCAGGCGGGAAAGCTGTTCGCTGACTTCAACGGAAATCGTGCCGACGAGAATCGGCCGGCCCAGGGCATGGATCTGCTTGATCTCATTGAGAACGGTGTTGAATTTTTCGCGCCGGGTTTTATAGACCGCATCGTTGGCGTCCTTGCGGACGCAGGGTTCGTTCGTCGGGATGACGAGGACGCCGAGCTTGTAAATGTCGAAAAATTCGGACGCCTCGGTTTCCGCCGTGCCGGTCATGCCGGCCAGCTTTTGGTAGAGGCGGAAATAATTTTGGATCGTGATGGTGGCGAGCGTCTGGGTTTCGCGCTCGATCTCGACGCCTTCCTTGGCTTCCACGGCCTGGTGCAAACCGTCGCTCCAGCGGCGGCCGGGCATGAGCCGGCCCGTGTGCTGGTCCACAATGATGACCTTGTTGTCCTGGATGACATATTCCACGTCGCGCTGGTAAAGGCTGTAAGCCTTGAGCAATTGCGAGATGGCGTGAATCTTTTGCGCCTTGGTCTCAAAGTCCTGCTGAACTTTTGTCTTCGCCTCCATGCGCTTGCGCGCGTCGGGTTCCGGCCCGGTGTCAATCTCGTGCAGCAACGTCGTGAGTTCGGGCAGCACAAAAGCCTCCGGGTCCTTCGGGCTGACAAAATTGCGGCCCTTTTCGGTCAAATCGGCCTCGAAACCTTTCTCATCAATGGCGAACAGCAATTCCTCCTTCTCCCGGTACAGGTCAACCTTCTTCTGGTCCTTGTGCAAATCCAGTTCGGCCCGGTTCATCAACTTGAGATTTTCCGGGTCTTCCAGAAATTTCATCAGGCCTTCGGATTTGGGCTGGCCCGTCTTGACGCGGAACAACAACATGCCGATCTGGTTTTCGAGCGCCTCGGGATTTTGAGGGTTTGAGCCATCGGTCGGATTCAACTGTTTAATCATCGCCTCGGCTTCGGACAAAAACCGGGCGCATAGACGTTCCTGTGCCCGGACGAGCGATTCGACCAGCGGCTTCCACTGGGCGTATTGCTCGTCGTAGGTGTGGACGGACGGGCCGCTGATGATGAGCGGCGTGCGGGCTTCATCAATCAGGATGGAGTCCACCTCGTCCACGATGGCGAAGTAATGACCGCGCTGGACCTGTTCTTCCTTGCGCGCCGCCATGCCGTTGTCGCGGAGATAATCAAAACCAAACTCGGCGTTCGTGCCGTAGGTGATGTCACAGTTGTATTGCTCACGCCGGACACGCGGCGGCTGGTCGTGCAAAATCACGCCGACGGTCAGGCCCAGAAATTTGTAAATCGCGCCCATCCATTCGGAGTCGCGCGCGGCGAGGTAATCGTTGACCGTGACGAGATGGACGCCGCGTCCGGTGAGCGCATTGAGATAAACGGGCAGGGTGGCGACGAGCGTTTTACCTTCGCCGGTGGCCATTTCGGCGATGCGCCCGCTGTGCAGCGCGTAGCCGCCAATGAGCTGCACATCGAACGGAATCATTTCCCAAAGCAAGGGATGTTCACGCACGATGATTTCCGTCTTGCGCTCGGTGAGACGGCGGCAGGCGTTTTTTACGACGGCGAACGTTTCAGGCAGGATTTCATCAAGCGTTCTGGCCAGTTCCTCCCGGTCCTGGATTTGCGACAGGCGCGTCTTCCAATCAGCGGTTTTCTGGCGCAGCTCGTCGTCGGAAAGCTTTTGCAGTCCGGCCTCGATCTCATTGATCCGGCGGACGAGCGGCCAAAGTTTCTTCAGTTCGCGTTCGTTCCGCGACGGAATAAGCCATTTCAAAAAATTCACAGTAAACCCCAATAGTCGGTTAAAATAGAAACAAAACGCTACGCGATGGAACGCAAAGCGTCAAAACGAATCGCCGATATTTCAGGGTCGGGTGGAAACCGCGGTTACGGGGTGGGCTGTTGCGCCGGCGGCGGATTTTGCCGGACTTTCGGGCTGGGATTTGGCGGCATGGCATCGTGAACGATGATGGCCGCGCGCTTGGCCGCTTCGGAGATGAGCTTGAGGTGTGGTTCGAGCGCGGGGTTTTCACCGTGTTTGAACAGCAGTCGGTCGGCGTAGCCACGGATAATGGCAATGATATTATTCAGTTCGTGCGCAACTGCTGGTGAGACGTGCGGTGTGGAATTTTGGGCGGTTTCATGCACGGCATCGGCGCCTGCCGCCGCCTCCGCCATTTTTTTGTAGATATTTTCCATTGATGACATTGCGGCTTTGCATAGCATGTTACGCGCCAGATTTTTAGACGCGGATAAATTCAATTATTCCAGAGCTGCGCCAAGCCAATTACATCACGCACTTTACGTTGATTATTGAATGAGACATCCTGTTCCGAAGCAGGACAGCAACCATTGCGTGTCGAAACGCAAGCTGGCTTCTTTCCATCGATGCATTATTCTGAACCCGGAATCACGGATGAATACCGCGCCCGCATCTCTCGGCCTCATCGCCGGCAACCGCTCGCTGCCGCTGGAATTTGCCCGGCAGGCGCGCACCGCCGGGGTGAAACGGCTCGTGGCCGTCGCAGTTGAAAATGAAACCGATCCCGCGCTGGCCGGACTGGTGGATGAAATCGTCTGGCTCAAGGTCGGCCAGCTGTCAAAGATGATTTCCGCGTTCGCCGGCCGCGGGGTGAAGCAATGTGTCATGGTCGGCCAGATCGCGCCCAAAAATCTTTTTGATTTGCGGCCCGATTTGCGCGCGATGTCGCTGTTGTTCCGGCTGAAAGAAAAAAACGCCCACACGATATTCGGCGCGGTTGCCGATGAATTGAAAAAAGACGGTGTGGAATTGGTTGAAGCGACGCCGTGGCTGAAACCGCTCATGCCGCAAGCCGGTTTTCATCTCGGACCGGAACTCGCGGAGGAACAACGCGCGGACGTGGAATTTGGTTTTCGCATCGCCCGGGAGGTTTCCCGTCTGGAAATCGGGCAGACCGTGGTCGTAAAAAAAGGCACGGTGCTGGCGGTCGAAGGTTTTGAAGGCACGGACAAATGTCTGGCGCGCGGGGGGGAACTCGCCGGCAAGGACGGCGGCGCAGTGGCGGTCAAGGTGGCAAAGGCCAATCATGACATGCGGTTCGACATCCCGTGCGTTGGCCTGCAGACGCTGGAAACCTGCGCTCGTGCCGGAATTTCCGTGCTGGCCCTGGAAGCCGGGAAAGCCTTGCTGCTGGAAATGGAGGCTTGCGGGCGACTGGCAAAAAAAAATAAAATCTCCGTGACAACCATTGATTAAATTCCACGACCAAATTATCTCCCAACTGCCAAATTCAAATTTCCATGCTCACCTCCCACGAACTCTTCGGTTTCATGTCGCCCAGCCTGGCCGGCGAAATCATCACGTTCACCTTTGAATCGGACAAACCGGTTTACCGCGCCGCGCTCAACGCGGTTGCCGAAGCGCGGCATCTGCGCCCGGTTTTCCTTGAACGCCAGCCCAAGCCCCAGCGGCACGCGTCCATGATTGCCACCCTGGCCCGGCCCGCGCTGGATTTGGTCGCCGGCGGCCTGATTCGCACCTGGTTGTTGAAAAAGCACATGGCCATGCTGGTGGATTTTTTGAACGCACTGGGGATTAAAAACGAGGATGGGGTGGTGGATAATCTGCCGGAGAACATGGAGGACGCAAAATTGAAGTCCGCGATTGAATTGCTGCTCGCGAAATATCCGCCCGAGACCGTGGCCGTTTATTTGAATGCGTTCAACGACATGAACGAAGCCAATTGGGCCAATCTCAAAAGCATGCTGGAATCAGATTCCCGGCTGCAACTGGGAACCAATGTTTGAAGATTGACCGCGACATTCCGGCTTCGGAAGATTCCTGAATGAAGATTTTGACGGGCTGGCGGGCGCAAATCCTTGAAGGGGGCCGCTCAAAATGGGCGGGTCTGGTGCTGGTCGGGTGTATGTTTGTGCTGGTGGCAGCCCTTTCCTGGCGCCGGTGGCCGGACCTCCTGGTCGACTTCGGGATACAACTTTACCTGCCGTGGCGGATTTCCCAGGGCGATGTGCTCTACCGCGACGTGATGTATCTGACCGGCGGTCCGTTGTCCCAATATTTCAATGCGCTGCTCTTCAAGATTTTTGGCGTTTCGTTTCGGACGCTTATTTTTGCCAATCTGGCCATCACGGCGGGGATGCTGGTTTTGGTTTACCGCCGTTTTCTGGCGGCGGCGGACCGGCTTACGGCAACCATGATTGGCCTGGCGATTGTGCTGGTATTCGCCTTCCAACATTACGTGCCGTTCGGCAACTACAACTATGTCACGCCCTATGGCCACGAGATATTTCATGGGCTGATGCTTTCCCTCATGGTGGTGATGTGGCTGTCGGATTGGGTTGTAAAGGAACGGATTCAATTTGCTTTGGCGGCCGGTTTTGGCTCCGGCCTGGTATTTCTGACCAAACCGGATATTTTCGCGGCGTTGATGGTCTGCGTGGCGGCGGCGTTTTTTGTCGTGGTTGTTTTTCAACGGCGTGCCGGCTTCGCGGCAAAATCGCTGATGGCATTCCTGCTTTCCGGACTGGTTCCCTTGCTGGCTTTTTTTGCACTTTTCCTGCGGGTGGAGGACTGGCGGGCCAGTGCGCGCTCGGTGGTTTCGGCATGGGTGCCGTTGTGGCATACCTCCATCACCCGGGACCCGTTTTACCAGTGGTGCCTGGGATTGGACCTGCCGTTTCTCAATGTCGAAAAGATGGTGACGCATTTTGTTTTCATTGTGATGATAGTCACGATATACGCCCTGGCCTTCCGGCCGGGGATGGAATCAAGGTTTAAATGGGTGAGACCCTCCTGGCTGGTTGGGCCGTTGTTGCTGGCGCCGCTTTTGATTTTGGGCATGGTCTGGAATTGGGTTGATTGCGGCCGGTCGTTGCCCCTCCTGGGTTTGTCGGCCTGCGTGTTACCGGGTTTGAGCTGCCGGAAAATCGCGGCCGAACCGGCGATGCTTTTTCCATTGCTTTGGAATGTGTTTGGCCTGGCGTTGCTGGCCAAGCTGGGGCTTTTTCCGCGGATCTGGCAGTACGGATTTGCGCTGGCCATGCCGGCGTTTGCGGGAGCGGTGTACCTGTTCGTATGGCTGTTGCCGTTGCGGCTGGAGCAAAAATACCGCGTCCGCGCCGATTGGTTTCGTATGGCCGCCGGTCTGGTGCTGGTGATCGGTTTTGTCCGTCTGTTTGTGCTCTCCGAATCGTATTATCTCCGGAAAAATCTGCCCGTGGGAAAGGGTGGCGACAAAATCATGGCCTACAATTCCGCCGCGGATCCATTTCATGGCACCGTCGAAAAGGCGCTCTCCTGGATTGAAACCAACACCCCTCCGGATACGACGCTGGCGGTTCTGCCCGAAGGGGCCATGATCAATTATCTGAGCCGGCGGGTGAATCCGACCCACCACCTCGTCTGGGTCCCGCCGTTGATGGCGGTGTTCGGTCAAACCAACATGACCGCCGCTTTTGAGGAAAACAGCCCCGATTATGTTCTGATCATTGCCCGGAGCGCCTCCGAATTCGGGGTGGGGCTGTTCGGCTACGACCCGCGGTACGGGATGGAACTGATGCGGTGGATTGGGGAGCATTATGACCGGGTTTATCCGGCGCCAGACCCGGCCGGTATATCCCTGCCGCAAGCGCAACCCTTTTACGAACTGCAAATATTGAAACGGCGGCCGTCCCTTTTGCTGGCAGGAAACCATTGAAACGATCCGCTGCTCAACTATGCTTCTGCTGCCTATGAAGAAATCAGCGAACCATGGTGAACCATACTGATCGAAACCGTCCCGGGGACAAATCTACCTGGCGGAATTCCGCCTGGTTGGGGTTGTTGCCGGTTGGTTGTGTGTTTGTGATTGCCGCGGCGCTTTCCTGGCGCAAATGGCCGGACCCGCTGATTGATTTCGGCCAGCAGCTTTATGTGCCGTGGCGGCTTTCCCGCGGCGCCGTTCTCTATCACGATGCAAGTTATGTCTATGGCTGTCTGTCGGTTTGTTATCACGCCATTTTGTTCAAAATCTTCGGCGTCTCGCTGAATGTCCTGCTGGTTTCGAACCTTCTCATCCTCATTTTCCTGTTGCTGTTGGTTTACCGACGGTTTCTGGAATGTTCCGACCGGTGGACGGCCACAACCATTGGCCTGGCGCTGACAGTGCTGGCATTCAGCCAGTTTCTCGACGTGGGCAATTACAATTACATTTGCCCGTATTCGCATGAAGAGTTCCATGGCATCGTGCTCGCGGTCGTGATGATGGCCGGTCTCGCGCGCTGGCTGCAGAACGGAAGGAAGCTGCCGCTCGCGCTCGCCGGCGTTTGCCTGGGATTGATCTTTCTGACCAAGCCGGAAATTTTTGTCGGTGCCGTTGCGCCTTTCGTTGTTGCCGTGGCGTTCCAATTGCGCCGGGTTCCGTTTCTTGAACTGGCCAAATCGCTGTTGCTGGTCGCAGCGTGTGGTTTGGTTCCGCCCGCCGGATTTTATTTTGGGTTCCGGCCGGAAATGAATTCAGCGGACGCCCTGCGCGCGATTTTCGGAGCCTGGTTGCCGCTGCTGCATTCGACCGGTCTTCAACTTCCCCTCTACCAGCGGAACCTGGGGCTGGATGCGCCGTGGTCTCATATCGGCCGTGCATGGGTTGAGTTTGGCGGGCTGGCGGTCGTTGTCGGAATTTGCGCGTGGCGGCTGACGCGACCGGCTCTGACGGCGCTGGAGCGCGCCGTCCTCCTCGGTGTGGCGGGTGGAGCCTCCCTCGGTTACGGCTGGCAGAAAAGCGGCCACGCCCTGCCGCTGTTACTGGCCGCGGCGGCCGTCTTGTGGTGGCGGGAATGGCGCCTGGCAGCATCCGGGCAGCGTGGTCGCCTGTTTTTTCCCGCCTTGTGGCTGGCGTTCAGCTTTTTGATGCTGGCCAAACTCGGCCTGAACCCGCGGATTTTTCACTTCGGCGTTTTTTTGGCGATGCCCGCCTTTCTTTCCGCCATTTACCTGTTGCTGCATTTGTTGCCGCATTTTCTCGAAGGATTCGGGCTGGCGACAAGGACATTCCGCGTTGCGGTTTTAATTTTTCTGCTGGCGGGTCTAGCGCACTTGAGCATTCAATCCACCCTTTTTTACCAGGACAAGGATTTCCCCCTGGGAACCGGCGGGGACAGAATTGTTACCTACAATCCCACGGTGGATCCGACCGGTGCAGCGATGGCCTCGGCCGCGGCGTGGATTGAAACCCACACCGCGCCGACGAACACGCTGGCCGTCATTCCCGAAGGGGTGATGCTTAATTACCTCACGCGCCGCGACAACCCGACACCTTACGTGGTATTCGCGTTTGAGGTCTGGGCCTTTGGCGAACAAAACATGCTGGCCGCCTACGAAAAAAATCCGCCGGATTACATCGTCCTGATTCATCGCGACACCTCCGAATACGGTTTTCCCAATTTTGGCGCGAAAAAAGGTTTTGGCTTGGATTTGATGCAGTGGATCGAAGGCCATTACGACCGGGTTTATCCGGCGCCGAACCCGGCCGCAAAAATCCCGTCAGAAACCGGAACCATCCGCGGGTTTCAAATCCTGAAACGGCGGCCGCCCGTTTTGCCGGCCGGACAAAATTGAAACGATCCCGCTTCACCCGTTCTGATCCCGCCGATGGTAAATGAAGATCCGGTTGAGTTCATCGGCACATTGTTTCTGGTGCTCATCGGGACCTGCCGAATCGTGCTGAAACCGTCTTCAGGAACTCGTTGGCGGCACGACCGGGCGGACGTTGCTTCGGCCAGACGGCGACGATCTTTCGCTCCGGCCTCGGTGATTGGAGCGGGCGATACTCCGGCATATTCCCGCGCTCGCTCCGCGCCGCCATCGCCGGAATCAGTGAAATGCCCAACCCCGACAAAACGAGTGCCTGGATTGTCTCGAGTTGGGCGCTGCGAAAGCTGATTTTGGGCCTTAAGTCACGGCGGTCGCAGAAGCCCAGCACCTGGTC
>JBEKSU010000164.1:0-8399 GCA_049516755.1 Verrucomicrobiota bacterium
TTCCGCCGGTTACAAAAACCAATAACGCGAATGTTAACCATGAAGTTTTCATAGAATTGAAGAAAAACCCGAAGTAACGAGTGCGCCAGAAAAACAACCCTTTGGGAGATAATTCTCCTCCCTCCAGCCTTAAAAAACGCATCAGCCGTTTGCGTGCAACCCACTGCCCATTTGCCCTCATCCAATCACTTTCCCCGACATGCCCCCAACGGCTGGCATGTCAAATTAGAAGCAAACCTTTTCTACTCTCATACAAAAATAAAACAACAATTAAATTGTAACGATTCAGCGCCATGCGTTCGACGAAAGAATTCTCGCTCAGTTGACAATCTCCTCCGTCGCCTCGTTTTCGGGTTGAAACCGCTATATCCGACTCGGGATGTCGGGCTTGGCTAGAACGAGAGTTTTACGCGGAACGAGGACGATGCGTTCGTCGGGGCCACACCCGGCGGAGGGCGGTAGTTTCTGTGCGGCGGTAGCCGTGATGTCTATGCCGATGATCGCGAAATCGCCCGATTCGAGCTCAAAGATGTCCGGGCAACCGCGACAGCCGACAGTTCTCGCTCCGTTGGCGTGCGGGTCGGGACCGAGTCTGCGAAGAAACATGGGTTGCGCATTCATGCCGCGCTACAATCGAGGAAGACCGGGAAAAATGCAAGAATAAAATAGCACATATATCGGGTTTTATTCGAAGCCGCTTCCTGTTTCCGTAGGGCATTGTGGCGTTTCCGTATCGTCGAATCGTCGGCCAAAAAATCCGCGCTTATCGCAAGCAGGCGGGGTTAAGCCAGGAAGAATTGGCTGAAAAGGCCAGCCTGAGTTACAAATACTTGGGAGAGGTCGAGCGCGGGTACGTCAACGTTTCGCTGGATTCTTTGATGAGAATCACCAAGGCGCTGAAGGTTAAGCTGCGCGACCTGGTGCGTGACGCTTAAAAGTCCCCATTCCAAGCTCGGGTGAAGCTGGTTGCGTATGGTCTTTCTGTGATAGAATGAGGGCATGGGAGCTTGGGAATGGATTTCACAAAACTGGTTCGATCTTTTCAGCTCCGCCGGCATCATGGGCGGCTTGTGGTTCACGGCCGTATCGCTCAATTCGGAAACCAAAACTCGGCGGATTGCCAATCTCCTGACCCTCACCGCAAATTACCGTGAGGTTTGGAAAGAATTCTTCCGTTCCCCAGAGTTGGCCCGCGTCATCGAGCCTTCAGCAGATGTGGCAAAGCTGCCGGTCACGGCGGCTGAAGAATTTTTCGTGAACATGGTCATTTCCCATACCAGCAGCGTATATGAAGCGCTCAAGGATGAACTGCTGACCAAACAAGAAGGTCTGCGCCGCGACGTGCGATCGTTCTTTTCGCTGCCCGTGCCGAAAGCAGTTTGGACCAAGACCAAACTGCTGCAAAACCAGGATTTTGCAGTATTCATTGAATCTTCTTTGAAGTAGCGGTTATTATCCCTCCCCTCCACGCATTCTTGACGCTTCGGCCGCCGTCAAAGGCTTGTCCCTTGTCCGGTTGGTACAAAATGGGAAGAGGGCGGTGACGAACGATGCGACAGGAAGGCGAGGAGACAATGTCCCGCGCATTCGAAGAAGTCGAATCCCTTTATGCGCTTCGTCAGCACATGCCACTGATTTGTAACAGGGATGTTTCTGCTCCGTCGTTGACCGGATTCGGAAACATGGTGAGATCGCAAACAGGATTCGAGCGATGCAAGTCTCAGAGCTCTTACTTGGCATATCGCAAGCGAATAGTTGCAGAGCATTTCATTCAGGAACCAGTCGTCGTATGAAGCACAAGTTATTGAATAGGAACAATTAATAACAATGAAAGCCATGTGCGTAATGATTGGATTGCGTCTAATTATGAGACAATTTATACAAATATCGCCAAAACATCGTCTTAATATTGGACAATGGAGGCGAAATTCGCCATTTGGAAGCGTAACCTCAGCACGGAAAAATCTGAATTGCATTATATTAGATACGATGATACGATGGTGTAAAATAGCTGCTTGACACCAAAGTATGTTGAGATTTGAAAAGGAGCTTTTATGAAAACGATCACCAGCGCACGGGTTGTAGCATTCGTTGAACGCGTCAAAGTGACTGAGCCAGCCGATGTAGTGGAAGAGTTCATGAGCGAATTCAACCAATGCACGGATCCAGCGCATGCGAATCTGGCTCTCATGCTGCGCTCAGCGCGGCAACGTAGCGCCAAAGCGGATGAGCGTGCGCATCGGGAGGAACACGAACTTGATGATGCCTTGCATCACTGTAGTTCATAGACAGTTTCACGATTTGGAACTCACACCACTTTCAAAGTGGTGTTTTTTTTGCATCGCTATTTCTCTCTATGATTTAAACGATGACTTATTGGCTCCCAACCCACAAGTGGCCGGGCGCATTATTCACGCCCACGCCTCTGGTTTTGGAAAAGGGAATTTGGGCGATTTGGCACCCAATGCACAAAGGGGAGAGTTTTTTCTCAATTGGTTTAAACACATCGATCGTGCATACACGATTGCCAAATTGAACGGATTGAATCCGAGTGGGTATGTAAGTCTTGAATTGGAGCTTCCAGAAAGGACCAACATTGTGCAGGGCGCAATTGACCAGATGGGGAAATGGTTAAATGATAAACAGTTATAGTTAAAGAAAACTTGTTGCGTTTTAGCGTCCATTTGATATTTTCTCCGCTCGTCTTAATTTGGCGTTGACGATCGGAACAACATTTCAAAAGTTTTGACAATAAATATGGGTTTTATCGCAAATCCTCGGGTTGCTGCATTCGTTGAACGCGTCAAAGAGACTGAGCTAGCCGATGTGGTGGAAGAGTTCATGAACGAATTCGAACAATGCGCGGATCCGGCGCACGCGAATTTGGCTCTCATGCTCCGCTCAGCGCGGCAACGCAGTCCTAAGGCGAATGAGCGTGCACATCAAGAGCTACTTGAACTTGATGATGCTCTGCTTCACTGCAACTCCTAAACGCGCTATCACGGATAAGGGCAAGGTGATTTGACCCGAATGGGTCAGCTTTTATCCACAAGGGCATGTTCACCGCCGTTAATCCAAGGTTTTCAACCGCTCCGTAAGTTTGGTGGTGAATTCATCGGCTAGTTTGTCCGTGTCCACGGGGGTATTTGGAGCGTACGGGGAAATTCGCCGGACGAAACATCAACAAGACGGCAAAGGTGTTGGACGTGTCGGCGGAGGAATTATTACGCATGGGGAAGAAACGCGGGCTTTTTGATGCTATCCACTGCGAACGTCTGCCGCTCCGGCTTCCCGTTGCGTGAGCGGAATTTTTTGCGCCGGTGCGCGCAACGGTAAAGGATGTGAGCCGCCCCAGGAGTAAGACAGGAAAGGGTTTAACTGTCCGAACCAAAAGCGAACTCACACCCCAAACGCTTGTTCCTCTCGGCCATGATCATGGCCTGACATTCAAAACATTATTCAAGCTTTGAATCGGAAAGCTCCGGCTGCTTTTTCATCCCGACATGAAACCCGGTCTCATCTTGGTAACCGACCGGTATCTGAACCGCGATTACGGCCAACAAGGTCGCAATGATCCCCTTCCGTCGCGAAAGGAAGAAACCGCCCGCAGTCAGGCCGGCCAGCACCATCAGCGTCGTGGCGCCCGGTTCAGGAACCGCACTCAAAGTTACTGCATAGATGGCGGGATTGTCATAGGTCGCTGAGTAGGAAGTCTCCACCCAGCTCACGGTCAGGGTTTGGCCCGGGGATGCCGCCGAATAGTCAATCGTGTAGACGCCGGGAGAATTGGCACCGATGGGAATCGCGGAGTTGACGTAAGCGGGGGCGCTGCCGTCCGATAACGTCGCTGTCAGCTTCCCGACCCCAAGATGCTCATCCACATAAACGTTCAGTATCCGCTCAAACGTGTCGGCGGGCACGGTGAAGGAAAAACCTTCGCCAACCCCCAGCCCCGGTCCCGCTGCATCATTGGACTGCAACCCGCCCCACGCGCCTGAGGCGCTTGCCACGGTGTTGCCGTCGGTCCACGAGAATCCGAAATTAATATGGAATTGCCCGAGCCCGCGCAGGGGCTGAGAGTGCGGGTTGAGGTAAGTCAGGCTGCTGATGCCGCTGCCACCGGCCTTGGTGACATCCGGTGCGAGGCTGGTGCTCGTTCCACCACTGCCATAACCCCAGAGGGCCCAATCTTCCGTGCCCAAAGCGGATAAATTCACATTCAAATTCTGCCCGGTCGTAAGGCTTCCGTTGATCTCGGCCGCCGGCAGCCGGACTGTGATTATCCCTGCCAACACGATCCCGGAGAGGAACGATGTGGTGCCCGTTTTCATAACAGTATTCGGTAAATGTTTAGTTAGAAGGTTGTGGTTGAAACATATTAATGAGCATGAGTTGTGCCACCGCTTGCGGGGATGTCAACGCAAAATAAGCCGTTCTTCGAAGCGCCTCCCAGTGGACTTAAACAAAGCGACATGCTCAACGCCTGCGTTGCCAAAACGTTGCTTTGTTTCCGAACAAAATCTGTTACGATCTTTTCATCGCTGGCATTTATGAAAGGCGCAGCGGACACGCTAGGATGACGGATTGCCAGCCTCCCTACTACCCGTCGTCCCCTTCTGAACGCAGCGGTGGCCTGCGTATTGTCCGTGGCCACCAAGTTCGATTGAATTCGCTCCGCAACTCACACGTTGCCGCATCTAGTCCGGATGCCGGTTCCAGACCAGCCAGTAATTGCTGAGATCATCCATTAATTTATGGAACTGGGAAAGATCCATCGGCTTGACAAGGTAGCTGCTGGCGTTGTTGTCATAGGCCTTGGCCCTGTCCGCTTCGGAGTCTGAGGTCGTCAAGACAACGACGGGGAAACGCGACAAATCGGCATCGGCCTTGATGGTTTTCAGCACCGCCAAGCCGTCCAACTTGGGCAGGCGCAAGTCGAGCAGCATAAGGTCGGGTCGGGGCGACTGGCTTGGGTCTTGGAATTCCTCCCGGCGGTAGAGGTAATCCAAGGCTTTCTGGCCGTCAGACACATGCATCAACCGTACCGGCCGGTTGGCTATGCTGAAATTGAAGAAATTTCTCCGCACGATTTCGGCGTGGGCCGGTTCGTCTTCGACCAACAGGACAGTGACGGATTTGGCGCTCATGGCGATTGTCTGTAAGCATCTGCCGTCGTAATGAAAAATAATTCGTATTTATCTAAAAGCAAATATCGCGCAGGCATTGCATGAGTTGGGACATGGTCCTCCTCCAACAACGATACGGGGAAAATGGAAGAATCTTTCAAAAATATCGGCCATTTTTTTTCTGACCGGAACGCCGTCTTGGCTAACGGAAGAAGGGATCGGTTTGAGGATGACCTCGCCATTGTATGGCCGGCGTGGTCGGAAAGTCTGAATAGGGCTAAACGAGAGGAGGAGCGATATGTTTTTATGTGATTTGGTTGCATAAATTATCATGCAACCATCGTCCCCCTTCTCGTGGCAATTAGTTAGAACCGTAATTTTTACTCGTGCTCCGTGATTCTGAATTTGGCTCCGTGGATCGAATATCCCTGTTTCTCAAGTTCCGCCAGGATTTCGGAGCGCTGCGTGCCCGACTTGTCCGGCACGAATTCCATGTCGTTTACAAATTGCAGCAATTCAACAGTGTCGCGCACCGATTGCGGCACGGTGGAAAACGGCTCGCCCGACCGCAAAAACAAATAGATGTCCTTCTTGTTCGTCTGGTAAACATCTACTGTCATGGCTAAAAGATAATTCGCATTCACCCAAACGCAAATATGGCGCCATGAGAACAGCATGTATTGAATATTACAGTTTTGTAATTTTCCGCCGGCAACAGCGCTGATTATTGTGCTTTTCGTTGATGGGTGACCGCGGAGCGGGTTTCTGCTTGCGCCACAACCTCAGCGTGGTTCAATCCGGTTCGTTGTGCATTTGCTGTACAAAGCATACGCGTGCGTAGTGATCGGAGATAGCAAGGTCCTTTTGCCGGGGGCTCCGGTTCAATTTGACATGCTGCGCCCCAAGTCAGGAGACAAAATCGAATTGGAGCTTGCGGACGGCACTTGCCTTCAAACGACAGTTATGGGGACGAAATGCTTTGATTTTGACGAGTCCACGGTTCTGCCGCTGCGGACCAAGCCCGGCTATTACTGCGCCATTCAAGTTCCCGATGACCTCTCGCCGCCAGGCATTGAGCTTGGGGCTAAAGTTTTTCTGGTGGATCCAGCGACGAATGCCGCCAGCGGCGGCAACGGGTGAACGCGCGTCGGCTGAAAGCCGGAATTCGTCCCACAAACGCAACGCATGATTATGCCAGCAAAGAAGTTCCTCCAACCAACGAACCGGTTTTGGTACGAATCCCCGGACCCCGTGACCGGGGGCACGTGGCGCATCTCTTCACATAGGGAATTGACTTCCGAAGAGATTAGAAAGCAGTTGCGTACCATTGCCTTTTGGGGTGAAGACAGGCCGAAGGCGGGTGAGGTTTCCACGTTCAAGTGGTCGAAAGTGTCCTAAAGATGAAATCAAAATAATATTGCATGTTGCGCAGTATCCATGATGCATCGCCTTGGATGCTATGCCCAAGGCTTGCTTTGCGAACTGCTCTGGGTAGCCGCATTTCAATGCCCGTTCCGGCCAGTCATACCGATATTGGGGTCTGTCAGTTTGACCCTACTCTTCTTGAGACATTAATCAAAGAATGAATAGACCTCCAGAACCGACGATTTGGCTTCGTCCGGCCACACTCCCAGTTTTTGAACGTTCCGAGACTGACATTCAGTCTCTTTGCAATAGTTTCATGTGTTAATCCCATGGATAATCGCGCTTGGGAAAGCGATTCACCAAGCGTTTTGTCCTTTGAATTGAAAGGTGGCGAATCCACCCTTATGGCCTTGATCACCAGATGGCAAAAAGGGTTCAGAAACGACCCCTTCCGCCAATGCCGGGGTGTGAATTAACTGGTTTGGCGGATTATATTCTCACCGGTGCGGCGGGAATGGTTTTGCTGGAATTGAAAAAGACGTTGGCGTGCAGATGAAAGAACGCCGGCTTGGAGTGAGAAACAGTCTGTCATGTTTCCGCCTTCATTGGAGGCTCTTTTTTACTGCAATTTGATTTTCCTGAGTACGGCCAGCACTCCCGGGATGTCGGATGCAACGAGCAATTCCGCCAGAACTTCATGGTTCTGGCCCAATCGGGCGAGACTGGAGAGCAAATGTAAATAGGCGGCGGCGTCTGTGGCGGGAACGGCGAGGAGAAAAACCAGCTGCACCGGCCATGAGCCTTTGGTGCCCCAAACCACGGATTGGTCTGAGCGACCGAATGCAAATTGCAGATGTTTGACTCCGCCCAGACGCGCATGGGCAACAGCAATGCCGAAGCCGTTGGCGGAATGAGAGAGCAGCTCCTGATTGAGTGCGGCCTGATAGAAAGGCAGGACATCCGGCACATAGCCCTGTTCCCGCAGAACCCGGCTCAATTCGCCGATGATTCCCGCCGCGTCCCGTTCCTGCAATCGGAGCAAAATCAGTTCGCGCCGGGTAAAATCCGCCAGTGAATCTTTGGCAATTGTCCCGGTTGTACTTTCAGACGGCATGCAAAAGTTCCTTGCGTTGGCGCGGTCTCACGGAAACCTTGCCGGCCATGCGGGGGCATGAAATTTCCGGTTCCTTTTCTTCCGGCAAATAAAGATAGCGTCCGCAATTTTCACAAACCTGAATGTCATTGCCATGCATGAGGGTCAACACAAGGGCACGCGGCATGTGAATATGGCAGCCGGTGCAGACCTGGTTGCGAACGGCTGCCAGCCCTTTCTTGCCTTGCGCCAGCAGGCGATCATAGTGCGCGAGAATCGGCGGCGGAATGTTGGCGCGCAGTTCGCCGATGTGTTGTTCTGTTTTCGGTTCGACGATTTCGTCGAATTCGAGTGTCTGAAGTTTCAATAGATTCTGTAGCAGTTCGTTCATGCTCGGAGAAAGGCTAGTTTTATACCACTTTCCTAGCGCAGTGTGCAAGAGCTTGCGAATCAAGTGAATGGACAGATCGGGTGTTTATTTAAGCACCCTGAAGGCATCAAGCAATTCGCTTTAAGCGCAGTCTTTGCACTGGTTAACGGTTTTATGGTGCAAGGGCAAACCGCCTGAGATAAGGGCTGGTTTTTCAGAAAACCGGTGCCGTGTTCCTCCTACGGCACCGGTCCGTATGTCACAGTCGCGTCGAAACGTGACTGCGGAGAACGGGTTAGTGTTGTCTCCGTCCCTGGCGTTTGGAAAATTTCGGAGTGGCTGGCGCCGGGGTGGCGGTGGCAGCTTGCGGTTGAGCCGGCACGCTGGCGGCGGGTTTGCCTCCGCACTTGGAGGCGCAGCAATTGGCGTTCGTTGTTGTCGTTAA